>JBDHRD010000203.1:0-5270 GCA_039807425.1 Candidatus Contendibacter sp.
CGGGATATTCAAAACATCCTGGATTCTGAAACCGACGTGTGGGGCATCAAGGTCTCCAACGTGGAAATCAAGCGCGTCGATCTCGACGAGAGCATGGTCCGCGCCATCGCCCGCCAGGCCGAGGCCGAACGCCAGCGGCGGGCCAAGGTCATCAACGCCGAAGGCGAGTTCCAGGCCGCCCAGCGGATTCGACAGGCCGCCGAAATCATCGCTTCCCAGCCGCAGGCCCTGCAATTGCGCTATCTGCAAACGCTCAACGACATCGGCATTCAGAACAACACCACCGTGGTGTTTCCAGTGCCGCTGGATCTGCTCAAACCCCTGCTGATCATGGCGGAGCGGGGGGAACGAGAGTCGCGCGGCTAGTGGCTCGCCCGCGACCCGCGTTGACTTCGAGCAGCGCCCGCATGGACACCGCGAGGAATTGGTGAACGTGGTGCTGGCGGTAATAGCCAGCAGGCCACGTTGCACCGGCTATTATCGATTGGAATCAACGATGTTCGAACGTGACCATATTTATACAATCATTGCACAGATGATTCAGGTGCTGGACTGGCATCGTAAACGACTCGGCGGGTGCCCAGGGTATGGTCGTTGTTTTCTTCTCGGGATCGTTGACGATAGCCGCCAAGCCACGGGTTTTAAAACTGCTTTGCATGGCCATTTGCACGCCAGCTATCTTGATCTTGTCTTCGCTCAACCGCGCCTTGATCAGCGCCTCGTATTGTTCTTCCAAGGCTTGGTTCGGGTGCCGAAAGGCCAGAAATAGAATGGTTTCCGGTCCGACGTTTTGGTCGAGTTGGAACGACTTGTTATTGGCCGGCAGATGATAAGTGACACCGGCCCGCACCGGGTTAAGATTGTTGACGGTTACACCGCCGAACTCGGTCATTGGAAAGAGCCGATAAATTGCTTTGGCGCTATCCACCTGGAAAATGTAGACATAGCCATCTTCCGCCGGAGTAAACTGAATTTTGTAATGGTCACCGGAAGTTAGAACGCTACCTTCGACCAATGGCTTGAGCGGTCCACGACCGCCTGGGCGATAAACATAATTGACCTTGAAGCTCAGTGGCTTCACGGTGGATTGAGGTGTGAAGGTTGCTGGTCTCGGTGTTGCCGCACCCGGCTCCGGGGTGATTTTAACCGTCCCGGCTGGCCCGCGGGTCTTGAGATCGTCGGGTGATGGGGTGGCCGCGCTGGCACGATTCGTGGCTCCGATCAACACGCCGCCGAGTAAGATGATCAGTGGATATTGCCACCAACGGGTTTTATAGCTCATGGGTTCCTCTCGCGCTATGTTTGAAATTCAGTACCGACATAGATCCATCTTTCATTGACTGCAACTTTCGATCCAACTGCATTTGCAGTTCCGCTATATGTGAAGGATCTTGTGCACGGCGCGCTTCAACCAGTGCCGTATAGTGCTCTTCGAGTGCCAACTGACGCTGCTTGAAGACTAAAAAGCGGATTTGCTCGTGACCGACCTGCTCATCCAGTTGAAACGCCTCGTCCGCGGCCGGCAGGAAATAACCAACACCAGCCTGGACCGGGTTGACGTTACTGACTTGCGGAACATCGCCTCCCTGGGACGGAAACAGCAGGTAAATCTGACCACTACTGTCGACCTGGAAAATATACGCATAGCCATCCTGCTCTGGCGTAAAGCGAATCTGGTAATAATCTCCAGAATGCAGTACGCCACCATCGAGCAATGGTCGGAAGTTCATCTGGTCGGCGGGTCGATAGAAGTAGTGGACTTGAACAGCAACATTGGAACCAGAAAAGTGATCGCTGATCCAGTAACCGAGGCCAGCCAGCAATACGGTCATCAGTAGAAACAGGCCACTTGCGGCGAGCGGGCGAGGCAACCGTTTGGTTTTTTTGCCATCCTTGTGTCGTATGACGGTCTGATCGTTTTCCTGATCCCTGATTTGATTGAGGGCGTCAATAAGTTGCTCGGCTGTGGTAAAGCGCTTGTTTGGATCGCGAGCCAGCAGCTTGTTGAGAATGGACTGGTAACGGCTCAAATGAGGCGGCAATGATTCGATGTATCCTTCCAAGGTTCGGTCGGGGCGGGAGCCGGCGAGCATTTCGAAGAACACCAAACCCAGGGAGTACAAATCGCTGCGACCATCGAGTACTTCGCCTTGCGCCTGCTCCGGACTCATGTACCTGACTGTACCAACTGCTAAACCGGTTGCCGTAAGATGGCTGTCGTCTTCGTAAGCCTTGGCAATCCCAAAATCAGCGAGCACGGCATTGTCGTCGTCGCGGAAGAGGATATTCGCTGGTTTGATATCCCGATGGATAAAGCCTTGGCGATGGGCATAACCCAAGGCGCTGGAAATCTGACGCAGAATATTGGCAGCCTGTTCGGCCGACAAACCGTTCCCAATACGCTCCTTTAGCGTGCCACCTTCTACATACTCCATAACCATGTAATATTGATTCAGGCATTCGCCAATATCATGAATAGTCACGATATGCGGATGGCGTAATTGCGCGATAATCTTGCCTTCCTTGAGAAAACGCTGGCGGAACGTGGCGTCAATGCTCAGGGAAGAGGTGATTACTTTGATTGCGACTGGTCGTTCGAGCACTTCCTGTGTCGCCAGGTAGACTTGCCCCATGGCGCCACTGCTAATCAGCTTTTCAATTCTATAACCAGGGATTAAGGGGGGCGCATCGATGATCTTTTGATCAGGCAAATCGATGGCGTCCAGCTCGCTATGTTCCTGGTGATTTGGCTTGGCATCGTGAGAATAGGACATAAACGCTATTTTCTAAAATTCCCAGCGTAGTTCGGCCATGATGGCATGATTTTCCAGATTTTGGTAACCGAACAGGGTACGGTACTGGAGCAGGGCCGATGGTCCCCGGTTAAATCGTGCTGACAGGCCCAGCCCCAGTCTGAAATAATTCTTATCGACGGGATCCACCACCAGTTGGAACAAATTGTCAGGCACGGCGGCGCCTTCAACGAAGTGGCCCCAGAGAGTGCGGCTATCATCGTTGAACTCATGCAACCAACTGAGCTCCACTTGTGGTTGCAGCACGCCCCAGGACTGGTCGATCAGATAGCTGGCCCGCCCGCCCAGACTCAGCACTAGCGATTGCAGATCCTGCTCGTCGATGGCCACCGCCCAAGCCGAGCCGGAGTTATGGTCAGTAGGCCGCTCCTGCAGCGCGTCCACCCGCACATCCAGATAGCTCAGGTGGACCTCGGGGCCAAAGGTCAATTTACCGCGAGTGAATTCATAACCGGTGCCCAGATCGGCAAAAAGCTGCCGGCCGCCGTAGCTACTATCAAATTTTTCATTGACTTGGGAGTTTTGCAACCGATAGCTCACGCTGCGCTGCTGGTCGTAATCATTCCAGCCGTAGTTAACCATCCCTTCGACATAAAACCGGTCGGATGGGTAGTACGTGCCATACAGGGTAAGGCCATAACCTCGGGTATCCAGAGCGCCCTCGTTACTATCGAAATCGGTATCGATGGCGGTATACGAGAAAGCGGTTCCCAGGATGAACTGATCGGTGAACCGGTAATCGGCGCCCACCGTCACTTCAAAGGTCCTGAAGTCAAACCCGGTCTGATTTTCGGTAGCATCTCTGTTGCCGAGATTGAGGGTACCACTGGCAAAAATGCCGAAGGCGCCTGGACTCGTGTCGACCTCCGCACTGGGACCACCTCCCCCAAGGCTGGCCAGCAGGTAGCGCAGATCCTTGCCGGAGAGCGTCCAGCCGCCGCGCTGGATATTCAGGCGGTCGAGGTTGATGCCCATGACCCCGGTACGTAGCGACGCCATGCGGGAACGAATGCTTAGCATCTGGCTCTGCGCGCTGGTCATGGAGGTATCGAGCGCGGCACCCAGTGTCACGGGGGTAATTTGCTCCAAGGCCGGACCTACGCCAGGATCGGCATTGCTGGCTGCATCGATCAGGTCATCGCAGTCCCGCAGGAAATTTGTGCTGGCCGCTCGATCGAAGCAGACACCACCGATGGTCCGGCCAATCTCTTGGGCATTGGGATTGTCGGTGGTGTCTTCCAATAAGTTCTGGGTGTCTTCCTTGTTACGTGTCACCGTGACCGTGACCGTTGCTGTGTCGGTGCTGATACCGTCGGTGATGGTGTAGCTGAAGGCATCGGTACCCGTGAAGTTCGGGACTGAGGTGTAGGTGATCACGCCATCCGCACCAGCCACCGCGCTACCATGGGACGGAGTGCCGACTTGGGTGATGATCAACCCTGTACCGACGTCATTGACCAAAACGGGAATCGCAACCGGTAGTTGGGTCCGGGCAGAGGCTGTATCGTTTACAGCGTCCAACGCTGGGGCAATGACCGTCACCCGCACCGTGGCGGTGGCGGTCTGACCAAAGCTGTCGCGGATGGTGTAGCTGAAGCTGTCGGCGCCAGCAAAGTTGGAGTTGGGGGTATAGATGACCGCGTTGCCGCTGGCGCTCGCCGTACCGTTCGAGGGGGTGCCCAAGCTGGCGATTATGATTGCCGTCCCGGTGTCGTTGGCTAGCACCGAGATGGTTACTGCCGTTCTGGCCTGAGTAGTGGCCGTGTCATCCACAGCGTCCAAGGTAGGCGGTCTCACCGTCACCGTCACCGTGGCGGTGTCGGTCTGGCCAAAGCTGTCGCGGATGGTGTAGCTGAAGCTGTCGGCGCCAGCAAAGTTGGAGTTGGGGGTATAGATGACCGCGTTGCCGCTGGCGCTCGCCGTACCGTTCGAGGGGGTGCCCAAGCCGGAAATCGAAATATCCGTACCCGTGTCGTTGGCCAATACGTTGATGGTGACCGGTTGGCCTGCTTGCGTCGTAGCAACATCATCGACGGCGTTCAGCCCCGGCGGTCTGACCGTCACCGTCACCGTGGCGGTGGCGGTCTGCTGGTAGCGGTCTCGGACGGTATAGGTAAACGTGTCGTTCGGAGGACTGGCAAAGCCCGGATCGGGAGTGTAGACCACCGCGTTGCGGCTGATCGTGGCGCTGCCGTTGGGTGGATCGCTCACCGCGGTGATGGTCAGACCCTCTCCAGTGTCGTTGGCCAGCACGTTGATCGTGACTGACTGCCCCGCTGGTGTGGTGGCCGTATCATCCACGGCATCGATTGTCGCAACGCCGACACCGCTCAAGGTTGCTGAAGTCGATCCTTCGCAGTCGAACTCACAGGCAAATCGTCTCCATGCAACCGTGAGGGTTCCAGTTTGATTCCCCGGAGCCACGGGCGAAAAAGACACCGTGATGGTGCAGGACGA
>JBDHRD010000204.1:0-5260 GCA_039807425.1 Candidatus Contendibacter sp.
TAAATATGCAGCACGGAGCCGCCCGGATAACCGAACAGATATTCGACGCCTTCTTCCTTCAGGCAGCGGACCAGGATTTCGGCGCCAGTGATAAGTTCCATGATATTGATTCCTCATGGTAAATTGGGTGATGGACTGCGGGTTGGCAAGACAAATCGTCGCCAAAATAATATCGGTATAGCATGAACAGGTCCGATGGATGGCTTGGCCGGGGCCGTGGTCGCGGGGTGGCCGCCACGCGGCAGGGGTAATTCCCGGTGGGCGCAACCCGTCATGAAAGTCGCCGATACGCACTGGGCGCGGGTCTTGCGGGCCGGTTATACTACACGACAACGATCATTTTCAGCAAAATCCCGCTGCGAATCCGGAGGAAGCGAGCGCCGTCCGCCAGGGTCGTGATCGTCCGTCTCCGGAGTTCCAGACGATTTGGAGGCATGTCATGTTGAAACGCACGCGATGGTTCCTGCTGGCAGCGGGTTGCTGCGGGATTGTGGCCGCAGCCCAAGCCCAGCAATACATCTTTAAATGGACAGACTCCCAAGGCATGCCTCAGTATTCGGAACTCGCGCCGCCGCCGGGAGTGAAATACGAGATGGTGCGCAAGCCGACGGATACGATGGGTACCGCGGTCGCCCCGCGCGATCTTGCCAAGGATCAGGAGGAACTGGCCCGGCAGGTGGCCGAGCAGAAGCAGAAAGAGGAACAGCAAGCTGAGAAAACCCAGAAAGAAGCCGAGGACGCACGGGCCAAGAACTGTGAGATCGTCAAAAAGAACGTCCAGGTGCTGCAAGGCGATACGCAGGTGGTGAAAACCGACGCCAAGGGTAGCAAGGTCGCACTCGATGCCGAACAACGGGCAGCAGAATTGAAAAAAGCTCTGAAAGATCAGGATTATTTCTGTAACCCTTGACTGTTTTCCACGTCTCGCCAGGCAGAATTCATGCGCATCTCCCATTTTCCGCTGTTCACCGTGAAGGAAACCCCGGCTGACGCCGAAGTCGTCAGTCATCAGCTCATGCTGCGGGCTGGTCTGATCCGCAAGCTCGCCGCCGGGATCTATACCTGGCTGCCGCTGGGACTGCGCGTGCTACGCAAGGTCGAAATGGTGGTGCGCGAGGAGATGAACCGCGCGGGCGCCTTGGAGTTGTTGATGCCCGCCGTGCAGCCGGCCGAGCTGTGGCAGGAATCGGGGCGCTGGCAGCAGTACGGCCCAGAATTGTTGCGAATCGGGGACCGGCACGAGCGCGAGTTCTGCTTCGGCCCGACTCACGAGGAAGTCATCACCGACCTGTTCCGCCGCGAGATCAAAAGCTACAAGCAGCTGCCGGTCAATTTCTATCAGATTCAGACCAAGTTTCGCGACGAGATCCGACCACGCTTTGGGGTGATGCGGGCTCGGGAATTCCTGATGAAGGATGCCTATTCCTTCCACCTCGATCAGGGTTCGCTGCAGGCCGGTTACCAGGCGATGTATGACGCCTATGTCCGCATTTTCACCCGGCTGGGGCTGAGGTTCCGTGCGGTGCTGGCCGATTCTGGCAGCATCGGTGGCAGCCGCTCGCAGGAATTTCACGTCCTGGCCGATTCCGGCGAGGATGCCATCGCGTTCTCTACCGAGAGTGACTATGCCGCCAACATCGAACTGGCCGAGGCGTTGGCGCCGGCCGGCAGCCGGCCAGCGCCGACCGAGACCATGACGCGCGTGCATACGCCAGGAGTCAAGACCATCGCGGAATTGTGCGCTTTCCTGAACGTTCCCGCCGAGCGCACGGTGAAAGCCGTGGTGGTCGAGGGTGTGGACGAGCGGCCCGTGCTGCTGCTGGTGCGCGGCGATCACGAACTGAACCCGATCAAGGCCGAGAAGCTGTCCGAGGTAAAAGCGCCGGTGAGCTTCGCCAGTCCCGACGCGATTCGGGCCGCATTCGGCGCCGGTCCCGGTTCGCTCGGCGCGGTTGGTTTCGCGGGCGTGGTGATCGCTGACCGCACGGTGGCGAATATGGCCGATATGGTGGCTGGCGCCAACGAGGACGACTGGCATCTGACCGGAGTTAATTTTGGTCGCGACTGCCCGGAACCCCAGGTTGCCGATCTTCGCAGCGTGGTCGAGGGCGATCCCAGTCCGGACGGTCGGGGTACGCTGGCGATCGCGCGAGGCATCGAAGTCGGCCACGTGTTTCAACTGGGCCAGAAATACAGTGCCGCCCTGAAGGCCGAAGTGCTGGGCGAGGACGGCCAGCCGGTGATCGTGACCATGGGTTGCTACGGCATCGGGGTGTCGCGGGTGGTGGCGGCGGCCATCGAGCAGAACTACGACGAGCGCGGGATCATTTGGCCGGCGGCGATGGCGCCGTTCCAGGTCGCGGTATTGCCGATTGGCGCCAACCGCTCCGCCCCGGTGCGCGAAGCCGCCGAGGCGCTGTATCAGGAACTGCAGGCTGCAGGTATCGACGCTTTGCTGGACGACCGCGAGGTTCGGCCTGGCGTGATGTTTGCCGACATGGAATTGATCGGCATTCCGCATCGGGTGGTGATCAGCGAGCGCAACCTGGCGACCGGTCAAATAGAATATCGCGGTCGGCGCGATGCAGACAGCACCTTGATCGTGTGGGAGCGATTGCTTGATGAATTACGGAAGCGGCTGGCAACGGAACAGGGCTGAAGCCATCCGTGATCATGATGCAAGGACTTATCCACAGAACCTGTGGATAAGTCTGTGGATAACTTTAGAGCAAGGCGCATAACTGCGCGGTGCCGCTATAAGAATAACGGTTTGATCAATTTTTGATCAACATATATTTACTATATTTTTCAGAAAGTTAAATGCAAACCTTGGAATCTGGCGAAGATTTTGGGCCGAATCAGCGGTTGCAACCCTCCAGGAAAGTACCTTGCACAAGCCTGTGGATAAATCAAGCCCGCGATGAAAAAAATCGAGTTTTATTCGATGCGGAAATCGTGGCAGTCCCGATAGGGCAGCGTTTCGGAGCGGACATCGCTCACTCGGGCGAGGTGGGGACCCTGCCACAGCCAGTTGCGCAGCGCGTTGACTGCTCTTTCCTCGCCGCAGGCCAGTACTTCGACCCGCCGGTCGGGCAGATTGCGGACATACCCCGTGACGCCCAGATTCAGAGCTTGTTCGGCGGCGGCGTAGCGAAAACCGACACCCTGGACACGGCCACTGACATAACAACGCAGGCAAAGGGTCTTCACTAAACTTCCTCGGGGTCGTTTCACCAGCACCACCAGCAGTGACGTTGAGTCGCGGCTGGGCCTGTAGACAGAAGTGCGCGGGGTTGCCGATCAGGGCGGGGGCGGCGGCGCAGCGTTCCTCGTCGCCTGCTCCCGCGCGTCGATGGCCGCGTCGCGGGCATCCAGGGCGTAGCGGCGAGCCTCGCTGTAGGCGCCGACTTCCAGGCGCTCCTGCGCTTTCTGCAATAAATGCTGGGCTGCCAACAAGGTAGCCGGCGAGCGCTGCACCGCCCCCGATGCTTCAGCCGAGTAGATCGCCTGACGGGCATCGCTCATCTCCTGCACCGGCGCGCTGGCGCAGGCCACCATCAGCAGGCTGAAGGCAGATGGAATCAATTTGGCCATCAATCGCTTAACGGTACAGGGGGCCACGGCTAACACCGGCGCTCGATCGAATGCGAAGTTACAATTCAAATGCGGAGTTGCATTTGAAAGAAATTATATAACACCAAATGCGGCCTGATGGCAGGCATTATCTATCGGGGCAGTGAATTCGGGATTAATGATGAGCAGTCGGGTAGCCGGTTGCGGCCAAACAGATTGATAAGTATCTTGGAGAATCAAGCAGTGGCGGAGATTCTGGTTCTGTACTACAGCCGTACCGGGGGCACCGCCGAAATGGCGCGCCAGGTGGCGCGGGGCGTGGAAGAGGTGGAGGGCATGGTGGCGCGACTGCGCACCGTGCCGCCGGTTTCGACCGTCTGCGAGGCCGTTGAGGACGAGATTCCGTCCGTCGGTCCGCCTTACGCCAGCCTGGATGACTTGCGGGAATGCGCCGGTCTAGCCTTGGGCAGTCCCACCCGCTTTGGCAACATGGCGGCGCCAATGAAATACTTCCTGGATTCCACCGGCGGACTCTGGCTGGCGGGTACGCTGTCTGGCAAACCCGCGGCGGTGTTTACTTCGGCTTCAACCCCGCATGGCGGCCATGAATCCACCCTGCTCACCATGATGGTACCACTGCTGCATCACGGGATGCTGCTGGTGGGTGTACCCTTCACCGAGTCAACGCTGAGCGAAACCCACGGTGGCGGCACGCCCTACGGGCCGAGCCACTGGTCGGGTCGGGAATCTCGCGCGACGCTCGATGTCGAAGAAAAGCGGATTGCCCGGGCGCTGGGCAGGCGGTTGGCGGATATTACGCGGCGGCTGGGAGCGGTATGATCCGGTTCTGGTGGATAGTTGCGTTGAGTGGCTATTTCGGCCTTTTCGGTCTGCTGTTGCTCTGGTTTGCCTGGCTGGAGCCGCCGAGCCGCTCGCTGGTTGCGTTAACGTTGCTCCTGTGGGTGGGGCCGTTGCTGTTTCCCGTCCGTGGCCTGCTGCGCGGTCGTCCCTATACGCATGTCTGGAGCAGCTTTCTGGCGCTGTTCTATTTCGCGTTTGGGGTTTTCCACGCTGCGGGACCCATGGCGCGGCCTTGGCTGGCTTGGCTGGAAATCGGGTTCAGCGTGCTATGGTTCCTGGGTGCAATTTTTTATGTTGGCGCTGGCGCGCGGGCCGAAGCAGGGGCGAATCTTGTCAGGGCGGATTCACAGATTACCCGTTCCATGATGGATCGCTAACCGATGGATGAGGGGGTGACAAAGAGTGGTATTTGCCGCTTGCCAAGCATTTATTATTGGTGTTATATTACTTTTCTCTGATGCGGGGTGGAGCAGTCCGGTAGCTCGTCGGGCTCATAACCCGAAGGTCGTAGGTTCAAATCCTGCCCCCGCTACCATTCTTGAAATTAAGGGAGCCCGTCAAGGGCTTTTTTTATGCGGCCGTTTACGGTGCTGCCCCGGTCGGTGGGTGTTCGTGGGATTCCCCCTGCGAGCGATTTCCAACTTCGCCTGCCGGTGGTTTGCACTGCGGTGAGCCAGTCAAGTTGACGAGCGAGTGGGCCGTGGGCCCATTTTTTATTTGTGGTGGGCAAAATGCGTCAGGATCTGAAAGCCCTCAGACGGATGCTGGCTGCCGTGGTGGAAACCATGGGTTATGAACTGGCGGGCGTGGAACTCCACGCCCGCCG
>JBDHRD010000205.1:0-5172 GCA_039807425.1 Candidatus Contendibacter sp.
GCGTTGCGCCTGCCCGACCGCGCGTCGGAAACGGAACTGGTGCTGCTGCCCAAAAAGCCTTGATCGAATCATAGAAAATGCCGATGCGAGAGCGAACATGAAAATCACGATTTTTGGCTCCGGCTATGTGGGACTGGTCACCGGCGCCTGCTTCGCCGATGTGGGCAACGATGTCCTGTGCGTGGACGTGGAGCCACGCAAGGTCGCCATGCTCCAGCGCGGCGAAATCCCCATTCACGAGCCGGGTCTCGATGCCGTGGTCCAGCACAACAGCGCCAGCGGCCGGCTGCAATTCACCACCGACCTCGCGGCGGGCGTCGCGCACGGCCTGTTCCAGTTCATCGCCGTCGGTACCCCGCCGGACGAGGACGGCTCCGCCGATCTCCAACACGTCCGCGCTGTCGCCCGCGTGATCGGCCAGCACATGGACGCTTATCGAGTGGTGGTCAACAAATCCACCGTGCCAGTGGGCACCGCCGACGTGGTGCGCGACACCATCGCCGCCGTGCTGGCCGAACGCGGCCAGGACATCCCGTTCTCGGTGGTCTCCAACCCGGAATTCCTCAAGGAAGGTGCGGCGATCCAGGATTTCATGCGCCCCGACCGTATCATCGTCGGCAGCGACGACCACCAGGCCATGGCGCACTTGCGCAACCTGTACGCGCCGTTCAACCGCAACCGTGACCGGCTGATCGAAATGGACGTGCGCTCGGCGGAACTGACCAAGTACGCCGCCAACGCCATGCTGGCAACCAAGATCAGCTTCATGAACGAGATAGCCAATCTGGCCGAACGCCTGGGCGCGGACATCGAGAAGGTCCGGGTCGGCATCGGCGCCGATCCCCGCATCGGCTATCACTTCATTTATCCGGGTGCCGGTTACGGGGGCTCGTGCTTCCCCAAGGATGTCAAGGCCCTCGAGTACACGGCCCGGTCCGCGAACTACGAGGCCACCCTGCTTCAGGCCGTGGAAGCGGTCAACGAGCGCCAGAAGAATGTGCTGTTCGGCAAAATTCGCCGCCACTACCAGGACGATCTGCGTGGTCGGACGTTCGCGCTGTGGGGACTGGCGTTCAAGCCGGGCACCGACGACATGCGCGAAGCGCCCAGCCGGAACCTGCTGGAAGCGTTGTGGCGGGAAGGCTGCACGGTCCGGGCCTACGATCCGGCGGCGATGAACGAGGCGCGCCGAATCTATGGCGAGCGACCCGATTTTCAGTTGCACGACCGACCGATGGACGTTCTGGACGGCGCCGACGCGCTGGTGATCGTCACCGAGTGGAGCCTGTTCCGCAGCCCCGATTTTGACGCTATCCGCCAGCAACTCCAGCAACCGGTCATTTTCGACGGGCGCAATCTTTACGATCCCGAGTACGTGCGCGAACTGGGTTTTGTCTACTACGCCATCGGCCGAGGCGAAATTTCGTGATCATTCCCGTTATCCTGTCTGGCGGCAGCGGCACCCGATTGTGGCCGCTGTCGCGCGAGGCCTATCCCAAGCAGTTCCTGCCGCTGGTGGACCAGCGAACCATGTTGCAGAACACCGCGCTGCGGATCGCCGGCCTGGCCGACGTGACCGCGCCGCTGGTGGTCTGCAACGAAGAGCACCGCTTTATGGTGGCTGAGCAGTTGCGCGCGGTCGGCATCCACCCGGCAACGGTCATTCTCGAGCCGGTCGGCCGCAATACCGCGCCCGCGGTGGTGATCGCGGCATTGCACGCTCAGCGTGAGGGCGTCGACCCCACCCTGCTGGTGTTGCCGGCCGATCATGTCATCGCCGATGTCGAGGGCTTCCGGACCGCGGTGTGCCGGGTCGCGCCCCACGCCGAGGCCGGCCGGTTGATCACCTTCGGCATCGTCCCGACCGCCCCGGAAACTGGCTATGGCTACATCAAGGCGGGCGTGCCCGTGGATGAGACCGGGGTGCGTCAGGTGGAGCGCTTCGTCGAGAAGCCCAACCTCGCCACCGCCCAGGGTTATCTGGAAACGGGCGCCTATTCCTGGAACAGCGGCATGTTCATGTTCCGGGCTTCCGCCTTTCTGGCGGAACTGGAACGCCTGGCCCCGGCGATACTGGCCGCTTGCCAGCAGGCCCTCGCCGCCGGTCACGCCGATACCGATTTCCTCTGGCTGGATCGCAAGGCTTTCGCCGCCTGCCCCAAGGATTCCATCGACTACGCGGTGATGGAGAAAACCGACCACGCGGTGGTGATGCCGTTGGCGGTGGGCTGGAACGATGTCGGGTCCTGGTCGGCGTTGTGGGATGTGGGCGAACGCGACGGCGACGGCAACATTCTGCGCGGCGACGTGATCGCGGTCGACACCCGCGATACCTACGTGGACGCCGCCGCGCGACTGGTCAGCACGGTCGGAGTGGACAATCTGGTGGTGGTGGAAACCGCCGACGCCGTGCTGGTCGCCAGCAAGGAGCGGGTGCAGGAAGTCAAGGCGGTGGTGGACCGGCTCAAGGCGAGCCAGCGCCCGGAGGGCCGGTTCCATCGCAAGGTTTACCGACCCTGGGGCTGTTACGACTCGATTGATTTCGACCGGCGCTTCCAGGTCAAACGGATCATGGTCAGGCCCGGCGCCTGTATCTCCTCGCAGATGCACCATCACCGCGCCGAGCATTGGGTGGTGGTCAGCGGCACCGCCCGCGTTCACCGTGGCGACGAGGTGTTTCTGCTGACCGAAAACCAGTCCACCTACATCCCGGTCGGGGTTCAGCACCGGTTGACGAACCCCGGCAAGATTCCGCTGGAAATCATCGAAGTGCAATCGGGCAGTTATCTGGGCGAGGACGACATCGTTCGCTTCGAGGACGTGTACGGGCGGGGGAACAGCGAGGCGTGAGACGACGATGAGCGGCGAACTGGCGTGTTTCAAGGCTTATGACGTTCGCGGGCGGGTTCCCGATGAGCTGAACGAGGATCTGGCCTATCGTATCGGGCGGGCCTATGCCGCCCTGCTGCAACCGCGACGGGTGGCGGTCGGTCACGATGTGCGACTGAGCAGTCCGGCGCTGAGTGCGGCCGTGGCTGGCGGTTTGCTGGACGGCGGCGCGGATGTGGTGGACATCGGCCTGTGCGGTACCGAGGAGATCTATTTCGCCGCCTTCCATCATCGTCTCGACGGCGGAATCATGGTCACCGCCAGCCACAATCCGATGGATTACAACGGCATGAAGCTGGTGCGCGAGCAGGCCAAACCGATCAGCGGCGACAGCGGTCTGTTCACTATCCGCGACCGGGCGGCGCGCGGTGGGTTTTCCACAACCGGGCGGCGCGGCAGTCTGATCAACCGCCCGGATAAAAGTGACTACATCGCGCACCTGCTGAGCTATCTCGATCCCGGCGCGCTCGAGTCGCTGAAGATCGTGGTCAACGCCGGCAACGGCGGCGCAGGACCGGTCATCGACGCCCTGGAGCCCCATCTGCCGTTTCGTTTCGTCAAGATTCATCACGAGCCGGACGGTACGTTCCCGCACGGTATCCCCAATCCCCTGCTGCCGGAATGCCGCGACGCCACGGCGCAGGCGGTGCGCGAGCATGGCGCCGATTTGGGGCTGGCCTGGGACGGCGATTTCGACCGCTGCTTCTTCTTCGACGCCAGCGGCCGCTTCATCGAGGGTTATTATCTGGTCGGCCTGCTGGCGAAAACCCTGCTGGCGCGGCAACCAGGCGCGAAAATCATCCACGACCCGCGCTTGACCTGGAACACCATCGAGCAAGTGAACAAGGCCGGCGGCGTACCGGTGCAGAGCAAGACCGGTCACGCCTTCATCAAGGAGCGGATGCGGCTGGAGGATGCGCTGTACGGCGGCGAGATGAGCGCCCATCACTACTTCCGCGACTTCGCCTATTGCGACAGCGGTATGATCCCGTGGTTGCTGATCGCCGAACGGATCAGCCGCACCGGTCAGCCGCTGGCGGCGCTGGTGGACGCGCGGATGCGGGCGTTTCCGTGCAGCGGCGAGATCAACTTCCGGGTGACCGATGCGTCGGTCAAAATCCGGGAAATTCTGGCCGCCTACGCCGCCCAGCAGCCGACAGTGGATGAAACCGACGGTGTCAGCCTCGAATTTCCAGACTGGCGATTCAATCTGCGCTGTTCCAACACCGAGCCACTGCTGCGGCTGAACGTGGAAACGCGCGGCGACGCGCGATTGCTGGAGCGCCGGACTGGGGAATTGCGGGCTTTGATCGACGCCTGAAACGAGAGTGTTGGCAAGGCGCTGTAATGCGGTACAATGTGTCTCCCTGCCGTGTTCGTCGCACACCCATCTCCCGGAGAGGTACCGAAGCGGTCACAACGGCGCCGACTCGAAATCGGATGGGGGCGTAAATGCCCCACGTGGGTTCGAATCCCACCCTCTCCGCCAAATCATCGTCCTTTATAGCCTCACCGCAATCAACTGGTTCCTTCATGACCAGCCAGCGCACGCCTTCGGTAAAGGACGGCGGCGTCAATGATCCATTGAAACGATAGTAATCCCGGTTGGATGACAGCAGGCCTTCTGCCGCGACATCGGAAGATAGCCCCTGTTTATCTCCTCCATTATTAGGTAGTTGAGACCAGGCCGCAGCCAGTATTTTATTTTCCAGAGCTCCCAGCGGCATGATGGCATCGGAATGGCGTTATAATTTCCTGGACGCTTGCCGTAGCCAGCGACATGCCCACCCTGAATCGCCCGGGTAATCGGCGGGAAAAATGGAGGTGGCGTCGGTGACGGCGAAGGTCTTGATGCTCGTTCATGGGCGCACTTGGCGCCATTCTGAAGTCGGTTAACAGGAGAAAATGATGAAAAAACGTGTTGTGGCTACCCTGGGTGTATTGAGTTTGTTGCTGACAGCGGGCTGTGCGACTGCGCCGGACAAGCCGCCGGTGAAGCAAGAGAAAGCTACGGTCGCGTCGCAACCGGCCCCGGCTCCCGATCTGAGTACCCGTGATACGATAACTGCCACCGCAACAGTACAGGCGATCGATCTTCAGACGCGCGAAGTCACGCTCAAGGATCAGGAGGGCCAGGTTTTCACGGTCAAGGTGAGCGATGAAGTTCGCAATCTGCCGCAGGTCAGGGTAGGCGACCGGCTAGTAGTTGTAGAGGACTGAAATCGAAAACAGTCAGGACTGAAATCAGCGCAGTTTTGGGACCACATTATTTGCAACTGTAGC
>JBDHRD010000206.1:0-5142 GCA_039807425.1 Candidatus Contendibacter sp.
GCGGGCGATCTGCTGTGGTATCCGGTGGAAGGCAGCAATACGATTCGGGCCGCGCCGGATGCGATGGTGGTCTTTGGCCGTCCGCCTGGCTATCGGGGCTCGTACAAGCAGTGGGAAGAGGGCGGCCTGGCGCCGCAAGTCGTCTTCGAGGTGCTCTCCCCGGGCAATACCCGCCCTGAAATGACCCGTAAACGCCAGTTCTACGAGCGGTATGGGGTCGATGAATATTACGAATATGACCCGGATCGAGGCCAGTTACGGGGCTGGTTGCGCCGGGCGGAGCACCTGGAAGCCATACCGGAGATGGCGGGCTGGGTCAGTCCGCGTCTGGGGATTCGGTTTGTCCTGGATGGGATGGACTTGGCGCTGTATCGGCCGGGTGGGAGACGCTTCGAGACCTTCGTGGAACTGGATCAGTGCTTTGAGGCCGAACGCCAGCGGGCCGAGGTCGAACGCCAGCGGGGCCGCGAGGAAGGCCTGTATCAGGCGCTGGAGCGGTTAATCGCCTCGGGGATGGCGGAAGAGGAAGCCCGGCGGCTGTTGGGGCTGGGGTAGTTGTCAAACGCCTGTTGGGCCTGCAAGAAAAGTTGTTGAATTCCCAAAGCCTTCTGTTCAAAACCGAACCATCAACAAGAGAACCCCATGCCAAGACGCGATGATATCCACACAGTCCTGATCATCGGTTCAGGTCCGATCATTATCGGACAGGCCTGCGAATTCGATTATTCCGGAACGCAGGCGTGCAAGGCACTGCGCGAGCTGGGCTACCGCATTGTGCTGGTGAATTCGAATCCCGCCACGATCATGACCGACCCCGGCATGGCCGATGTCACCTACATTGAACCGCTCAACGTGGAAACGCTGGAGAAAATCATCGCCCGCGAACGACCTGATGCGCTCCTGCCCAATCTGGGCGGCCAGTCGGGCCTCAACCTGTCCTCCGAACTGGCGCGACAGGGTATTCTGGAGAAATACGGCGTCCGGGTGATCGGTGTCAATCTGGACGCCATTGAGCGCGGCGAGGACCGGATCGAATTCAAGAAACAGATGGATCAGCTTGGCATCGAAATGCCGAAGAGCACCGCCGTGTACTCGGTCGAGAATGCCGAAACCGTCGCGGCGGAACTGGGCTATCCGGTGGTGATTCGCCCGGCCTACACCATGGGTGGCACCGGCGGCGGCTTGGTTTATAACCAGGAAGAATTGCGGATTATCGCCGCCCGTGGCATCGCCGCCAGCCGGATCGGGCAGATTCTGGTGGAAGAATGCGTGGTCGGTTGGGAGGAACTCGAACTGGAGGTCGTGCGCGACGCCGACAACCGGTTGATCACCGTCTGCTTCATCGAAAATATCGACCCCATGGGCATCCATACCGGTGACTCCTTTTGCGCCGCGCCGATGCTGACCGTCCCGGTGGAACTGCAACAGCGGTTGCGACAGGCCTCCTACGCCATCGTCGAGTCCATCGGCGTGATCGGCGGCACCAACGTCCAGTTCGCCCACGATCCGGTCAGCGACCGGGTGGTCGTGATCGAAATTAATCCCCGCACCTCCCGCTCCTCGGCCCTGGCTTCCAAGGCGACTGGCTTCCCCATCGCCCTGGTTTCGGCGCGGCTGGCCGGCGGCCAGACGTTGAAAGATATGGCCTACTGGCGCGACGGAACCCTCGACAAATACACCCCGTCCGGCGACTACGTCGTGATCAAGATGGCGCGCTGGGCCTTTGAGAAATTCCGGGGCGTCGAGGACAAGCTCGGGACGCAAATGCGGGCTGTCGGCGAAGTGATGAGCCTCGGCAAAACCTACAAGGAGGCATTCCAAAAAGCGGTCCGCGGACTGGAGACGGGTTGCGGCGGACTGGGCTTTTTCAAGAACCTGAACCGGCTGTCGCTGGAGGAACTGATGGCGCGGCTGGCGGCGCCGACCAGCGAGCGGCAGTTCGTGCTCTATGAAGCCCTGCGCAAGGGAGCGACGGTGGAAGAACTGCACCGCCGCACCGCCATCCACCGCTGGTTCCTGGAGCAGATGAAGGAGCTGGTAGCGCGCGAAGAGGAAATCCTGCGCTACAAGGGCAAAGAACCGCCGCTCGAACTGCTGAAACTCGCCAAGCAGGAAGGCTTTTCGGACGCCTATCTGGCAAAAATCCTTGGCTTGGAAGAACGCTACATCCGTGACCGGCGAGCCCGGGCCGGGATCGTCGAAGGCTGGCACGCGGTGCCGGTCAGCGGGGTCGAAAACGCCGCCTACTACTATTCCAGCTACAACGCCCTGGACACGGTCGAAGTCTCCGCCAACCCGAACAAGGTGATGATCCTCGGCGGCGGCCCCAACCGGATTGGCCAAGGCATCGAGTTCGACTACTGCTGCGTCCATGCCGCCTTCGCCCTGCGCGACATGCACTATGAAACCGTGATGGTCAACTGCAATCCCGAAACGGTTTCGACCGACTACGATACCTCGGACAAGCTCTACTTCGAGCCGCTGACCGTGGAAGACGTGCTGCAAATCTATCAAAAGGAAAAGCCCAAGGGCGTGATCTGCCAGTTCGGCGGCCAGACGCCGCTGAACATCGCCCGCCAGCTCGAAGAGGCCGGCGTCCACATTCTCGGGACGCCACCGGCGGTTATTGACTTGGCGGAAGACCGCGACCAGTTCAATCGGGTCATGCAAAAGCTGGGCATTCCGATGGCGGCGGGCGGCATGGCGGCGAACCAAGCCGAAGCCATCGAAATCGCCACCCGCATCGGGTATCCGCTGATCGTGCGCCCCTCGTATGTGCTCGGCGGCCGGGGTATGGAGATCGTCTACGACGAACCAATGTTGTGCGATTACATGGCGGCGGCGGTAGACGTCACGCCGGACCGGCCGATCCTGATCGACCGCTATCTGGAAAACGCCATCGAGGCCGAGGCCGACGCCATCGCTGATGGCGAGGATGCGTTCGTGCCCGCCGTGATGGAACATATCGAGCAGGCGGGCATCCATTCGGGCGATTCGGCCTGCGTCATCCCGCCGGTCGGGATTCCGGAACAACACCTCGCCACGATCCGCGAGTACACCCGTACCATCGCCCGCGAGATGGGGGTGATCGGGTTGATGAATATTCAGTACGCGATCTGCGATGACACGGTGTACGTGTTGGAAGCTAATCCGCGCGCCTCGCGCACGGTGCCGCTGGTTTCCAAGGTTTGCGGCATTCCGATGGCTCGCATCGCCACCGAAATCCTGCTCGGCAAGACCCTGCGCGATTTCAATCTGCGGCGCCGCGCCATCCCGCACATCGGCGTGAAGGAAGCGGTCTTTCCGTTCAACATGTTCCCCGAAGTGGACCCGGTGCTGGGTCCGGAAATGCGTTCCACCGGCGAGGTGCTGGGCATGGATGCCTCGTTCGGCATGGCGTTTTTCAAGGCGGAGGACGGGGCCGGCGGCACGCTGCCGCTGGTCGGAACGGTGCTGATGACGGTGGCGGAGCGCGACCGGTCCGAGAAACTGGTGGCGGCCGCCCGGCGGTTGCAGGCGGAGGGTTTCAAACTGATGGCCACGACCGGCACCGCGGCCTACCTCAGGGAACACGGGATTGAGGCCCAGACGGTTTTGAAAGTGCATGAGGGGCGCCCGAATATCGTGGATGCGGTCAAGAATGGGGAGATTCAGCTCATCATCAACACCCCGTCCGGCAAGATCAGCGCGCACGATGACTCCGACATCCGCAAGTCCGCCATCCGGCACAAGGTGCCCTACATCACCACCATTGCGGCCGCTGCCGCTGCCGCGGAGGGCATCGCCGCTCGCCAGGCGGGAGAAGCCTCCGTCCGCTCCCTCCAGGAATGGCTGGCTGGAATAGGGTGATCGTCAAGCGTTCATTGACCTAACCAATCCGTCCGGCTGCGCTACAATCGCCAGCAAGTTACCCATCGCCAGCGAACCTGTCATGACCGCCACCGACGCCACTCTTAGCAACACCTGCCGTACCCTGGAACAGGTCGGTGCCGAATTCCTGACCTGGCTGGACGACAATGCCGAGCGGGTCCGCCAGGAAAAGGCCGGCCTGACTAAGGAATTTCGCCGCCTGGCCGCCCAGGCTCGGCGGCTGGATCAGGCGGCGCAACGGCCGATGTGCGTCGGCGTGTTTGGCCCCAGCCAGTCCGGCAAGTCCTATCTGATCTCGGCCTTGGCTCGCAAGGGCAACGCACCGCTGCTGGCCGACTTCGCCGGTCAGGAAATCGATTTCATCCGCGACATCAACCCGGAAGGTGGGCGCGAGTCCACCGGCCTGGTGACCCGCTTTACCCTGCAACCAGCCACGGGGGCCACACCCGCCGCGCCGGTGCAAATGCGGCTGCTGACCCAAACCGATCTGGTCAAGATTCTTGGCAACACTTATTACGCCGACTGCGACCACAGCGACGACGAATTGCTGACCCAGGCTCAGTTAACCGAGCTGCTGGCCGGACTCGCCCCGGCGGCGCAGCCGCAGCCGGTGGATCCGCTGACCGCCGAGGATGTCTACGACCTGCAAGCCTATTTTGAGCGTTACTTCAAGGGCCAGGAACGGGTGCGCCTGCTGCGGCACGGCTACTGGGAACAGGCGGCGCAACTGGCGCCCCGGCTGCGGATCCAGGATCGCGCCAAGTTATTCGGCGTGATCTGGGGTGGGGTGGAGGCGTTCGGCCAGCTTTATGTCCAGCTCTACATGGGCTTGCAGGGGCTGGGTTTTGCCGCCGACGCCAGCGCCGGGTTGGAGGCGCTGATTCCTCGCGAGCAGAGTATCATTGACGTGCAGACCCTCAAGGGACTCGGAACTGGCGGTGGTGGGACGTTGGCTCTGACCGGGAGCGGCGGCGCGCGAGTCACCCTGCCGCGCAGCGAGGTCACGGCGCTGATCGCTGAACTGCGCATCGTCATCAACGAACAGCCTTGGGACTTTTTCCAGCACACCGACCTGCTGGACTTCCCCGGCGCGCGTTCCCGCGAGCAGATCAAGGACTTGCCGACCTTCCTGCAAGGCGCCGACGCTCTGTGGAGCCTGTTCCTGCGCGGCAAGGTCGCCTATCTGTTCGAGCGCTACTGCGCCGAGCAGGAGCTGACCAGCATGTTGCTGTGCATCGGCCCCAGCAATCAGGAGGTCAAGACCCTGCCGGA
>JBDHRD010000015.1:0-29556 GCA_039807425.1 Candidatus Contendibacter sp.
CCCGGTTGACGGCGTTGACGAAGCCCATGTTGACCGGATTTTCCAGCAAGGTGATGGCGCCGGTGTCCGCCAAGTCGCGGAGGTATGCCGACAGTTCCGGCTCCGGGCTGCAATCGTCGATCACCACGACTTCGTGGGCGGTTCGCTGCGGAAACGCCAGCACGCTATTCAAACAACGCCGGGTTTCATCCAGTCCTCGATAGACTGGAATAATCACATCCACCAGTGGAGCCTGATCGGGCATGGTGACCAATACTGCATCGGGTTCAGTCATCGGGGTGTCACTTCTGAATCGGCTCGAATACAGCATCGGTGGCAACAGTGAGTTCGATATCCAGCATCGGAATACCGATCAATCCTTGATGCACGCTACTGGCGTGGGACTTAAAAATCAGAACATCATTACACCAGCAATGGGTAACGTGATCCTGCTGGGTGCCGGAAGCCGCCGCGATATCCACCGAATAATCACCGACGGGCAAAACCGGCATGCGAAAGGTGAATCGAGCGGTCAGGGACTGGCCAGCCACCGCTAGGCGGGGATCGGCGGCATAGGTTAGATAGGTATTGTCACCAAACAGATTTTGGCCGAGACGATCCTTGATGAAAAAACCGACAATTGGGTTGAGAAGATCTTCCAGAACCCGGGCATGCACGACCAGGGTCACAATTTCGCCCCCGACGATCCATTGCAAGGGGCTACCCTGCTCGTTCTCGAAGACAGCGTCCATGATCCGGATCGCCCCGGCGCCATAACCATCAACCTCGCGGCGGAACGCAAACAATTCCAGATCGTTGCGGTAGGGGGTCTGGTTCAGAAACGCCAAGCGTTGATCCACCAGTTCGTCAGTTCGGCGATCACTGCTGAACCGATCCAATCTTCTGTTCCCGCCCGACTCCGATTTCTCCCAACCCTGCTGAGTTTCACACAGCATAGCCAGGTAAGCTTGGCACACCTCCTTAGCCGGGCCAGCGGCGCGTAACTGGCCGTGATCCAGCCACAACACGCGATCACACAGATTGATCACTGCACCAGTATCGTGGCTGACAAAGAACAGGGTACCCTGCTCCTGGAATTTGTGGAGAAACCGCATACATTTCTGGACAAAGAAAACATCCCCGACTGCCAGGGCCTCGTCGATCACCAAAATGTCGGCGCGCACGTGGGCGGCGACGGCAAAGGCCAGCCGTACCGCCATCCCGCTGGAATAAGTCTTGACCGGCTGATCGATGAATTCGCCGATGTCGGCGAATACCAGAATCTCCGGTAAATAGTGCTCGATTTCCGTATCATCGAGGCCGAGAATCGCAGCATTGAGATAGACGTTTTCACGACCGGTGAATTCCGGGTTGAACCCCGTGCCCAGTTCCAAGAGCGCTGCTACCCGGCCTCGTACCGCCAGTGCCCCGGTGGTCGGCGCCAGCGTACCGCACAATAATTTGAGCAGTGTAGATTTGCCGGAGCCGTTGCGACCGATCACCCCGACCGTCTCCCCACGCCGGACGGTAAAGGATATCTCCCGCAAGGCCCAGAATTCGCGGTAAAAGCGGCGGCGGCCGCGCCATAGCATCTGCTTCAGGCGATCCTGCGGCCGTTCGTAGATGTGATAGCACTTGCCGACCTCTCCAGCCTCGATGACCGCATTCACCTCCGCCGGTGAGGCGATGGCCCGTTCAGAGGACATCGGCGAATCCCTTGCGGGTACGGGCAAACCACCAGGCACCCAGAAGTGCCGTCGCTAACCCCAAGCCCAGACACAGCATGTAGGGAATCCAGGCCGGCGGTTGCCCGAACAGGATAATCGCCCGAGCCTGTTCGATCACTACCGCCAGTGGATTGAGGTTCAGCCAGGGTCGCATGGCTTCCGGTAAAGCGCCAATCGGATAGAACACCGGACTGAGAAACATCATGAGTTGCACCAGCGGCACGATCAACTGCTGGATATCGCGGATATACACGCCCAAGGCCGCCAAAAACCAGCTCAGCCCCAGCACGAACAGCACCAATGGCAACACCATGACCGGCAGCCACAACACCGTCCATGCCAGACCCGCCCCCCAGACCACTTGCAGCAACAAAATCACCAGCAGCGTGGCGACCAGCGTCAGCAGGGCGGATGTCACCATCACCGCCGGCAACATCTCCAAGGGGAAAATGACGTTCTTGACGTAGTTCTGATGCGCCAGGATGAGGCCAGGCGCGCGACTGAGACATTCGGCAAAAAAGTTGTAGAGCGCCATGCCGACGAACAGGACCAGGCCCAGATCGCTCAGCGAATCGCTGGCAAGGCCCGCCCAACGCATCTTAAAGATTACGCCGAAGAATACCGTGAACACCAGCAGCGATAAAAGCGGGAGCACAAAAGACCAGAGCACGCCCAAATAGGAACCACGGTAGCGTTCGGCGAAATCGCGCAGGAGCAACTTGAGAAACAACGGGCGTTGCAGCCAGGACTGGCGTAAAACCTGGTAAAGCAACCAGTCTTGACGGATATCCGGTCTGGAATCCAAAGCGGACCCCAATCAGGAAGTGCTCGACAACGGCGCGACCCGCAGCGGCGCGGGCGGCAGTCCTTGGACGTAGCGTTCCCACATCATCTCGTACGCCCGCTCAAGGTGTCGGGCGAAGCGCTCGGTATCGAACAGGGGAGTTCGCAAGCGATTATAAGCCAGCTTTTCCCGCAATGCCGCCAGCTCGTCCGGATGGGTCGCCAGTTGGACTGCCAACTCCTCGTATTCCTCCAACGAGTGTGTAATCAGCTCTGGCATTCTGATCGCATGTAGTAGGCTGGCGGCTACCCGCGCCGGAAACGCCTCACCGACGCAGGTCAGCACCGGCAGTCCAGCCCACAGGGCGTCGCTGGCGGTGGTGTGGGCGTTGTAGAGGCGGGTATCGAGGAACAGATCAGCCAGCCGGTGGCGTTCCAGGTGCCGATCCTTGGGCAGGCGTTCGGCAAAGATCAAGCGCTCGCCGCCGATGTCGTGACGCTCCGCCGCCCGGCGCAGATTGGCGGCGATTTCCGGTTCTGACACCAGCAACCACAACACGCTGCCCGGGACCTGTTCAAGAATCCGAGTCCAGACCGCGAACATGACCGGTTCCAGCTTGGAAGGCTTATTGAAGCAACAGAAAACAGGAGCGTCTTCAGGTAAGCCGGCATCTCGCCGCTGGACGCCCGTTTCTGCGATCTCCTGCCAGCGGTCGTTGACCTGATAGCAGTCGGGCAGGTAGACGGGTTGTTCCGTGAAATAACTTCGAAGGCCCTCTGGCAGGACAATCGGATCGACAATGATGTAGGGTATAAAAGATGCCCCCATGGTGCCGGGATAGCCCAGATAGCTGACCTGCACCGGGGCGGGCTGCAAGGCGAAGATTTCCGAGCGAGCGTACGATGTGTATCCCATCAAATCGATCAGAACATGAATCCCGTCGCGATGGATGCGCGATGCGGCGTCAGCGTTCGTCATACCGCTCAGATCAACGAACTGCTCGGCATCCGCCTTAATCTGCCGGTAATAATCGCTGTTGTCGTCTTTGCAAAGCGCATAAACATAAATTTCAAACCGCTTGCGATCATGCAGCCGGAACAGCCCACGCATGAGATGAGCCGTCGGATGGTTTCGAAAATCCGCCGACACATAACCGATTTTGAGCTGTTGGAGGCAGGATACTGGATGGGCAAAGGCCAGGTGCCGACGGACATCCATCATCCCGGACCACAGAAAATCTCCTTGGCTGCGCGCGATGGCAAAATGCAATTCCGGGGCAAATGGCATCACCAGCGACTTGAACGGTGGCAAAGGGGTGGGTTCCCCTTTAGCAAGGCTTTGTTCAATCAGCACTCGCGCCCGATCAAGGACAGCGTCGTAATCATCCCAGTTGCCACCTTCCAATAGCGCGACGATCCGGTTGATCGTGGCATGAACATGGTCGGGCTCCAAGGCCAAGGCCCGTTCGGCGGCGACCAAGGCTTCAGCATAGCGCGCCTCCACCAGTAGAATGGCTGATTTCGCTGCCCACAACCGCGCCTGTCCAGGATATTGGACGAGTGCCTGTTCGATCCAGGACCAGGTAGCTTCTCGTTCGTTGCGACCGAGCAGAATTTCAAACTTTAGCGCCAAGGCGTCCGGCTGGCCAGGGACCGACGCTAGCACCGGATCAATATGGGTTTCGGCCTTGGTAAATTTTCCCAGCCCCATCAAACCTCTGGCCAATTCCAGCCGCAGGGTTATGCGATCAGGATATCGAGACCAGGCTTTCTGCGCCTTGGCGACTACTTCGGTGAAGCGTTTCAGACCGAGCAGCGCTTGGATTTCCAATTCCAGCAAATCCGGGTTGAACGAGTCGAAAGTCAGCGCTTTAAAGGTCGTGGCGAGGGCTTCCTTGTAATTCGATAAGGCCAGCAAGGCAATCGTTCTATTAATCAGTCCTTTGATGTGACGGGGATTACGCAGCAGTAATCGGTCGGTGGTGGCCAGCGCCTCGCGGGGCTGGCGCAGGCTCAGGAGCGCCGCCGTCCGGTTCAACAGCGCGATCACGGCGCCGGGCTGGATCCGCAGGGCATCATCCGCGGCCTGCAGGGCTTCCTCGGGGCGGCCCAGCGCGATCAGGGCCGAACTGCGATTCATCAGCGCGTTGGCGTGGTCCGGCTGGAGCGCCAGTAACTGGTCGAAACATTCCAGCGCGGCCAGCGACTGTCCAAGACTGTGCAGAGCCACTCCCCGGTGCAGCAGGGCACTGGGATTGGAGGGCTCGATTTGCAGGACCCGCTCCACCAACGGTAGGACTTCAGCATGGCGCCGCAAGCCAAGCAGTGAACCAGCCTTACTGTTCAGCGCGAGCAGGTTATCCGGCTCGATGGCCAGCGCGGCATCGGCGGCCCGGATGGCGTCAGTGGGGTGGCCCATGCCGCTGAATGCGGCTGCGGCGATCAGATGGGATCGCGGTTGTCGCGAGTCCAGCGCCATGGCCCGTTCGGCGGCTTGCACGCATTCCGGGTAGCGTTTTTGCCGCAGGCAGGCCACCGCCAAGCCTAACCACGCCTCGGCATTATCGGGATTTTCCTGGCAAATTCGGGCGTACAGTCCAGAGGCTTCCTCATCACGACGTTCATCCAGCAATCCGCTTGCTCGTGCGAGCGCGGCTTGTATGCCGGTCCGATCATCCATCGTCGCCATCACCCCTGATTCCGAGAAATCTTAAGGAGCCTTTTTTGCTTCAGCCGGAGGTTTGGACGTCTGGTGATACCACTCGCCATCAATCAACACCCATTCATCAGCGAGAGGCTGTGGCACCCAGCCTAATGCTCCAACCTCCACTTTACCTTCCAATTTAACCAAGGCTCGCTCACCCTCAACCTTGGTTTCCACGATCCGAACTTCGCGAACCGGTAATCCACTGACCTGTTGATACTGATCCGGTGTCAGCCAACCATCGGGTAGTGCCGCCGATTCCAGGCTGTAAACAGTTGGGAGATCGTTGGCCGACCGAGCCGCCCAGTAACGCTGAACCCTTTGTTCGAGCGGTTCGCCAGCCTGGACATGAGCCGGATTTGCTTTTTCCAACTCCTTCTCTTTCACCACGACCCCGATTTTCCGAGCCTGCATCTTTAGATAGCGATCACGCGCCTTTTGTTGCTGCTCTGCCTGCCAGCGATCCGTCACCTTGGCGCGTGCGCTTTGGAAATCCGCGATCAGGGGGGCTCGCCAGTCTGTCAGTAGCAGGAGTTCATATCCAACCGGCGATTGCACGATGCCGGTACGCTGGCCGGGTTGTAAGCCGCGCACGGCGTCCTGCAGCCAGGGCTCGGCGTTACGGGCCACGAAACCCCGATCCGGTCCCGTGTCGCGGGCGCGTGGATTTTCGGTCAACTCCGCGGCAAGCTTGGAAAAATCCTCACCCGCCTCCAACCGCCGCAACGTCCGTTCAGCCCGTTGGCGTGCTGTAAGACCTCCCGGTTGATCTCGATCATTGCGAAACTGGATCTGTATCAATCGAACCATTTCCGGGATACCAAACTCCTCACGGTTGGTATCGTAATAGGCTTTCAAAACTGTTTCGTCCGGCGCCGGCGGCGTCGGAAAGTGCTGATCCTGGAGACGCCGCAGGCCAGCAGCATACTCCTCCTGCGATAGCTGCCCTGGTTTAGAATTTTCCTGCTCGACAGCTTTTCTGAGCAGAGCTTCTTCAATCATCCGGCGCAGAACCCGGATTTGACCGGACTGGCTCTGCAAATCCTGACCTAGTCCCGCTTGCAACCCAAAATCACGAAAGTCCTTGATCGTGATCGGGTGATCTCCGACTTGGGCCAGCGCCCGGGAAAAATTGGAAGCCAAGGCGGCATCGGACGGCGGGATCGGGGCGGGGCGCACAAGGTTCGTATCCCTGATTTCTGTCACCTGGTTGGCAACCGAATCTGCTTGCCGTTGATTTACCGCCACTTGCCAGAGTGGCCCATACAGGATCTGCAAAGAATTCTGAATCTTGCTGAGCACGATGACCAGATCCGGCTCATCGTCGCCGTCCACATCCTGGAGCAGGATCTGGTTGACGCTGCCATCCAGCGGTAATTCGACGGTTTCGTGCCGATAGGGGCTACCTCTTTCGATTCGGTAGAGAAACAGGGACTGTTCGGCGTCGGTGACCAGAAACCAGTTTCCATCCTTGGTTTGGGCAATCGCCAGCCGGTTGGGTCCCCAGGCTTGGCTCGGAACCGGTAGCTCCGGCCCGGGCGCGAATTGACCCTTACCGTTGTTAAGGAGTACCGCGATCCGGCGTTCCGATTCCAGCGGCACTAGAATATCCAGCGCCTCGTCGCCGTTCAAATCCGCCACCACCACATGGCGGGGTCCTCCCACAGACGCGGTCCAAACCAGCACTGGCTCGGGGATTTTGTCGTCCTTGGGATAATCCACGCGCCACAAGGTCCGCGAACGCCGAGTGGTATAGAGCAGTTCGACGACGCCATCGCCATCGATATCGGCGGCGGTGACCGCTCCAGGGACGCTATGACCCTCCGCGCCCAATACATACTCCTTCTCCACCTTTGCGGTATCGGTCTGAAAATTCCGCAGTAGCGTCCAACCGGCGCCTTGATAGGGAGCCACGGCCAGCGATGTTCCCCAATTTGGCCAGGAAAACGCCGTGGTGGTAAACGGTCCGTCCTGGGGGCGATTGGCGATTTCCCTCAACCCACCCTTTCCATCTGGCGCCAACAACTTCAACTGTCCCTCGCCTTCGGCGCTCAGCACATAACGATGGTCGTTTCCCGGCAGACGGGTGAGCTCGTTGGCATGAAAGCCCAATACCTTGACCGCAGGTCCGGCTTCGAACTGGCGTGGCGCTTTTTGATAAAGTATCTGTGCCGTTTCTTTGCTGCGGTTGGTCACGACCAGATCGTTACGGCCATCCCCATCCACGTCATCCACGACGACGGCAAACGCCCCTCCCACGAAGGGCAAGGGTTGCAACAGCGCTGGCTCGGCGGCGGACGCAGATCCCAGCGCCAGCGCCAGCAACAGTGACCCTCCACCAATCACCGCCACGGATAGCGTTCGAACGAAGCCGTGAACTCTTTGCATGACCTTAGTCTTCAGGCTGGTACGTCATCTCATAAATCAAAAAGAAACGGCGCCTGTAAAAGGCACCGTTTCAAAAGGAACTAACCTAAGGACGGATCAAAAACTACCGATACGCCGGACCTTCGGTGGCCATCTCGGTCTGGAGCTGCTTGGCATTACTACCAGCGCCCAAATACAACATGTTGAAGGCCACGCCGGAAGTAGAAAATGGCGTGGAAGAATCTTCCATGGGAACCCCAAAGCGGAGGATGCCGGTGTTCACGACAGTCGCGCCGGTAGTTACTTCCGTTTCCGTGTGAATCAAGCCAGGGATCGGATTGGTACCTGTTGGACTGAGAGACACGATATTCAACTCATACGGCAACGATATGCCAAAGTTGGCTTTGTAAACCTGCTCACTGTCGTAGGTTTCACCAAACACCCGACTGCCGTCGCGGATTCCACCGATGGAGTTTTTGTTAAACCAGAAAACCATGTCATTCTTGGACGACAACGCTGGATCCAGGAAGTAGCGCATGTAGATATCCCGCACGTAGCCCGACCCATCTTGGCTAAAATCAATACCACTGATCAAGCGGAGAAAATCAGGATATCCACTAGCCTTGCCGATGTTAGGGGTAAATCCAGTGATCTCATCGCAATCACCATCCGCTGTCAAGTCGCGATAAGTGCAAACCGGATTAGTCACCACGGGAATAAACGCCTGAGACTCCCAGTCACCTTTGATCATGTAAGAATGACCGTAAAGCGCGAATCTGGGTACCGTCACGGTACCGGTAGGCGCCGCATCAAAGGTATCATCGACAAACACCAAGTAGCCTGGCGTACCATCAAGGGGGGCCCCAAGGGTGGTCATCGTGTTACACCAGTCAAACCGAACGAAATCGTTATCGGTGACCGGAATCACACCACTCAACACGTGGACGCTTTGGTTATTGAAGAAGTACCAATGTACAGTACCCGCGGCGCCTTTGCCCGGCGAAGTAACGCGAGCAGGCTTCGTGGGCGTGCTCCCCGGTATGACATTAGCCAATATAGCCGGTGCCGGCTGAAAGTCTCCGTCATCCGCCGAAACCAGCCCAATCCGGTCTTTCCAGAAGGTGATTAGACCAACCATGGTATTGGTTCTGTCAGAACTGGAAGCATCTTTGCAGAGCACGTAGGGAACCAGGAGTACATCACCTGGGGCCGATAGCTGAACCGTCGCATAGCTGGCGGACGAAGCCAGCAACGCACCCGCCACCGCAGCGGCGGCACCAACCTTTTTGAATTCACGCACCATTTGAGGCTCCTTAACAAGTAGCAAGGGAGTAACATTATCCAAGAGAAGTCTCAACTACAGCATCAACTGTACGTTGAAATCATCCGCAAGTCAACCAAACAACAGGCAATGGCAAAAATACAACAAAATCTTGTCTTCACCACCACAAACCCCTATTAGGCATGGACTATAAGTGTAGCCAATCATCTTGTCAACCATGCAACAACCGATTACCAAAAAAACAACAAGATCCTCAGTTGTCCGCCATCGCTCCGGGATCCCGCCCTTCAACCCGCCGGCGCCACCAGCGGCGCGACCTGTTGCAGCTTGCGCTTGATCTCCTCGGTCACCTGGCCAGCTTCCTGGCTGTTCTCCACCACTCGCGGCGTGATCAGCACAAGCAGTTCGGTACGATCCACTTGCTCGCTGGTGTTGCCAAACAGCGCCCCCAGCACTGGAATCCGGTAGAGAATCGGAAAGCCGCTCTTCCCTTCGGTGCGGTTGTCGCGGATCAGGCCACCCAACACCAGCGTCTGGCCGCTTTTGACCGTGACCTTGCTGGTCACGTTGCGTTGCGAGAACGAGCGCTGTCTCGAGGCCACCGAACCTACTTGACTCACATCCACCAGCGGACCCAAGTCGACCACTTCCTGCTTGACCTCCATATTCACCATACCGCCAGCGTTGACCCGCGGCAACACCTCCAACAACACGCCAGTCTCCTTGTACTCCACACCACCGGAGGTGGTGACACCACTGCTCGTGGTGGTCGTGCCAGACGGAATCGGCTGCTGGGTGCCCACTCGAATCTGCGCCTGCTGGTTGTCCACCACCATCAACTGCGGCGACGAGAGCACCTTGACCTTGGAATCGCTGGCCAGCGCGTTGAGAAGCGCCTTCACGATTCCGGCGCTGTCGGTGATCGCATAGGAGAACTGGCCAGAGGGGATATTCGCGAACGCATCCCGCAGCGTGAGATCGGTGGGAAGCCCCAACGAGCCGCTCCCGGTGTACTTGCCGACATCGTTGTTGAAAAACCATTGTAACCCATACTGCAAGCTGCCGGTCAGGGTGACCTCGGCGATGGTCGCCTCGATCAGCACCTGCCGGGGGGGAACATCCATTTTTTCCAGGGTGCCGATGATCCGCTCGTAATTCTGGCTGGTGGCCCAGATCAACAGGGAGTTATTCTCGGTATCGGCCACGATCCGGACTTCTTCCATGCCTGCGCTGGGTCCGCCGGAACCGATGGCGCCGACCCCACCGCCGCCCGCGCCACTGGAACGGCCGCCGGCGCGACCACCGCCCATGGGGGAAGCGGAACTGCCGGAAAGCGTTCCACGGGAAGACCCCGCGCCAGATCCCGTCGAACCGCCCGACAGGGAAGACGATCCCGAACCACTCCCGCCCAGTCCCGAACCGCCCCCCCCCAAACCAGAACCACTCCCGCCCAGTCCCGAACCGTTCCCCCCCAAACCCGAACTCGCACCGCCCGATAACCCGCTCGTCGCCCCCCCTCCGAATACCTGCCCCGCTCTCAGGCCCGGCGCCACCTCACCGCCACGGGCCGCGCCGCCGCCGCCACCCAGGTTGAACAAACCATTGAGCAGTTCAGCGACGTAATCCGCTCGACTGTTCTGCACCGCATACACGTACAACCGCTCGCCACCGATGCCATCCAACCGCTCGATCCAGGTCGCCACCTGCTTGAGGTATTCCACCTGCGGGGTGATGACCAGCACGGCGTTCAGCTTGCTGAGCGGCACGAACCGGAGCAGGCCGGCGATCGGCGTTTTGGAATCTTCGCCCAGCAACTGACTCAATTCGGTAGCCATGGCCTGGCTGTCCACGTTGCGCAGTCGAAACATGCCGATGGACATGCCTTTGAGCCAGTTCACGTCGAATGTATCAATCGTACTCTGAACGTTGGCCAACTCCTGCGGGGCGCCAGCCAGGATGAGCAGATTGCGGGAGACATCCGCCCGGAGCACGCCCCCCTCGGGCAAAAAAGGCGCGATGATCGCCTGCATCTCGACGGCGCTGATGTAGTTCAAAGGAACGATCCGCACCCCATATCCCCCCCCACTACCCAGTCGTGGCCTCAAACCGCCCTGCCGAACCGCCCCGGCCGCCGGCACAATCTTGTAAAGATTGCCCTCCCGCACCAGTACCGCCTGGTTCATCCGCAGCAGCGTTTCGAGAGTTGGCAACAGTTGATCCCGCGCCAGTGGGCGGCTGGTCTGAACCGTTACCTCGCCCTGAACCTGAGGGTCTACCGTGTAATTCTCCTTGAGCGTTTCGAAAATGACCTTGGCTACATCGCGAATGTCGGCGCCATCGAAATTGAGAGTCACTTCGCCGGCAGCAGTCCGGGTCGCGGGTGCTGGTGTGATCGCAGCCTTCCGGTTGATGAAATTCCCCGTGCCCGGATAAATAATCGGAGCCTTGGGCGCCAACGCGACATCCATACCGCTCTGTGCTGGCGCTGGGGGGGATAGTGACTTTGCGGTCAACTGCGGCGTTCCACCCGATAGCGGAATATCCGAAGCGCCCTGGTCGGGCGGCGCGGTGGCGCACGCACTCAACAGCAAGGCCAACAATACGCTGGCCGTTGGAGGAAAACATAATTTACTCATTGATAATTAGCCCTTTACATCTTTCATTCCAGCGGCGCGGGATCAACCGGTTGCGTCGACGCATCGGGTTGCGGCATGGTCGGCATGCCCGCTGGTCCGATCGGCGCATTGGCTGGCAGGACTGGGTTATTGGTGGGTGAGGCCTCATCCTGCTGTTCAGGCTGGGCGCCTGCTCGCTTCACTCGCGGTTTGGCCGGCTTGCGCGGCCGCGCCAAGGGCAGATCCTGGGTTTCCCCACCCTTGCGCAGCACCACCCGATCCGGGAAAATCGTATCCAGACGCCATTCTCCGATCATTTCCCCTACCTTGACCCGCGCCGTTTTGGCGTTCGGTTCTTGCATTCGCAGCAAGGCCGCCTGGATTCCAGGCGCGATCATCACCCCAAACAACATGAACTTCTGCTCCGGACCCACCGGAGGCTTTTCCGGCGCCGCCACATCATCGGGTGGCGGCGGCTCGGGGCGGCGGTCGGCGATGAACAGCGGGCGGGCCGCCATCTCGCCGTACCCGTCCGGTGGCGATAAACGAAACCGTTCCAGCGGCGCTACCGCCGGCAACTCCGGCGGCGGCAGCGCACGAATCATCGGCGGCCGCGGTGGATTGCCGATCTGCCAAACCAAAGCGGCGGCCGCCAGTCCGCCCACCGTCAACCACAGCAACAAACCAACCGTTCTGGCGGGCATCTAACCGCCCTCCTTGCGCAGATAGCCCGAGACCTCGAACTGCACGTTTAGCTGCATTCGGGTATAGGTTGCGAACCGCCCGCTGGGCAGACGCGGCCGAGTCGTGCGCGCCAACAACTCCAGATTATCCACGAACAATAGAGGGGTCTGCGATTCGAGAGTGTACAGAACTTTCTGCAAACTGCCGGCATCACCGTTCATGGTCGCGCTGATCGCGACTTTCACCGCTCCGCCTTCCTCGACCGGCGGCAACGCCTGAGTGCTTTGCAGGGTTCCACCGGCGGCCTCGATCACGGCCTTGAGTCGTTGTTGCAGTTCCGCGGCCGCCAACGCCGGGGCGGATTGTGGCAGGTACTGGGCGATCACATTGCGGTCCTGCTGGATTTTGGCGATCAACTGCTGTACCGACTCCCGGGCCGAGGCCATCCGCTCCAGTTGCGCCAGACGCCCCCGATACTGTTCCAGCGTGTTTTGATAATAGCGATAGCGCTCGATCAACACCCGATCCACCCCCAGATACAGCACGCCGCCCACGAGCAGCAGCAAAACCAGGGCCGCCAGACGATGGACCCAGCCTGGCGCCGTTGCGACGCCCTTCACGGTTCCCGTCCTATCCGGGCACTCAGCACAAAACGCTCCTTGCCGGTTCGGGGATCGGTGGTCACCGGCGAGGTAAATCCCGCGCCACTGAAAAATTTCGAGGATTCCACAATCCCAATCAACGCCGACGCCTTGCCGGACTGGCCGATGATCTGCGCGCTATCCCCCTTGATCTGCAAGCGTTCGACCCAGGTATCATCCGGCAGAATTACGGTCAGCTCCCGCAACAAATCCACCCGGGCGGGAATGGACCGTTTCTTCTGAGCCAGCATCCGGGAGGTTTCCAGAGTTTTGTCGAGTTGTTCGCGCAAGCTCAGCGCCTGATTCGCTGCCTTCTGGGCTTGATCGACCTTGGCTATCGCCCCGATCACCAGCGCGCGCTGTTGCCAGATGGGCAGCGCGATAACCGCCGCGACCAGCAGCAAACTGGCGATAACCACGGCCGCACGCAAGCGCCGGCCCCAAAGACCACGCTGCGGGCGTTGCTCCGGCGACAGCAGATTGAGGCTGGAACGGCTGCCCACGACATCCAGCATATCCGGCGATAACCCCTGTTGCCGTAAATGGGCTAGCACCGGGTCCACGGTGGCGCGCGGCAGGGCGGTTAGCTCGACCCGCAGGCGGCGCTGTTCGGGCTGGCGCTCCAGCACCGCCGCGTCGTAATAAACCTGGCTGGCGGTGAATGGTGTCAGGCGGTCCATCTCGAACCCCGCGACTTGGCGCAGGTTCTTCTCGGCGGCCAGAGGCAGAGCGAGCACACGGGTCAAAGCTTGGCCGGTTGGAAAACGCAACACCCATTCACGGGGCTTCTCTGTCCGGAGCCACCGCGCGATAGTATTTCCGTCGGGCGACAAGGGGTCCAGCTTTTCCAGTTCCTGAGTCTGCCCATCCTCCTCGCGCGCCAGCACGCACTGGCCGTTCTCCACCGCGAGCACCAACCGCCGCGCCGAACCGGCCAGCCAATGGCGAACGCCGGCAGGCAGCCAGGCCAGCAGACCCTCCCGCCACCAGCGCCAAGCCGCGCTCCAACTCACGCGCGGGTTGATTTTTGAAATCCACAAAAGCGATGACACCAGCGATTAAAACTCCAGTTAAACCCACCCCAACACCGAGTACTCAACACCGGGCTCTACCGTCCTTCGCGCCAGGCCAGCAACCGCGGACCCTGGCCGGAGGCCACACCCCGTATCGGACCGCTACCCTGCACGTCGAACACCGCTTCCAGGATAACTGCTGTTCCAGAGCTGGTTTCCGCCGCGACCGCAATATGATAAACATTTGAGCGCCCCCTGGAGAAAAAGGATATGCCGTGGCCCGGTGGTGGGGATGGGGCGGGCGCGCCGTCAACTGTGGCACGGGCGCGCTCTGCAACGTAATCGGCCACCGTGCGTTCGTCCAGTTCCAGGGCGCGCAACACGCGAGCGGGGGCCAGCTCCGGATTGATAGTGGACTCGTGCGAAAACACGGTGGTCGCACTGGCAAGTCGCTCCTGCAGTTCCCGGGTCATGCCCAGAACCTGTCCCAATTCCTTGATGCTTTCAAAATTGGCATTCTTCGGCCCCGGCAAGCCGGCGGCGCGATACTCGGCGCTTTCCGCGCCATGAGGCATCGGCTGGTCGTCGGGATCCCGCCAGTCCTGAATGGCATCCGCCAAGCGATCCAGACCTCCAGCCTCCATGCCCGCCCCCGCCAGCATTGCCCTAAGCAATTCGGGTCCGGCATGGTTTAAGTTCACCAGACCGCTGGCGTTGGTCACTTCGATTCGTGCTCGTCCGCCACCGAACACCCATTCGCGCGGATCGCCATTCGGCGGCCACTGCTTCTGGGCCTCCGCATCCAGTTGCCACGCCAAGGCATACGCCACCCCCGCCTCGGCCAAGGCGCGGGCCTGCGCCCGCTCGACCGCGCTGGTCGCCAGCCGGGTCTCGATCCGCATCGAGTGGGCGAAACCGCCGGCCATCACCGCCAGTAACGTCACGATCCACAACACGATCACCAGCACCATGCCGCGCTGGCTCGCCGGGCGCTTACGAGATTCGACGTGACTCATTGCGGCGGCGGCCCCTCGCTCAAGGCCACCACCAGATCAGGCCACGGCTGGCCTTGCAGAGTCAGATTCAGGCGCACCAGCAATGGCCGACGCACGGGACTAGCCCAATTGGAACGCCATTGCGGGTGAGGATCGTCATCGCGCTCGGTGCCGAAGTAAGCCCATTCGACGCTGGAGACCCCATCTAGCAACACGGTTTCCCGTTCCTCGCCGGCATTCGGATCCGTGGGCCAATACGGCCGCCAGCGAATCCACAACCCGCCATCGCCTGCCTCGATCCGCACCCGGTACAACCCATCCTGACCCAACTGAGCTAGCATCGGGGCGACGAATTCGATGCGATCCGCCTGACCGGCGAACACGACGGTCTCGTCCTGGTTGTCGTTGGTCCAGTAAACGGTCATGGACTGCGCCAACTGGCGCCGCAGGAACTCTGCTGTCAGGCGCACCCGGTTGGTGGCTTCGGCGCGCGCCTCGCCGCTGTCCCAACCGTTCAGGCCCAAGCGCAGACCGCTGTACAACACCACCAGCACCAACCCCATCAGGGTGATAGCGACCACCAGTTCCAGCAAGGTAAAACCGGTTTGCCCGCGATGCCAGCCCGACGTGGCGGTCATCGGCGTCCCCCCGGCGGGTCGAGCGGGGCCAGCCGCACGGTTTCCAGCATCACCGAGCGGGTTTGCATCAGGCCACGCCAGAATACCTCGACGCTGATCCGATAGGCTCGCATCCGGGTTTTCTCGGGGTCTGGCATATTCTCGGCGTAGGCGCTCACCGCGCCGCGCCAGGAAAATCGGTCGTTGATCGGACCTTCGTGGATGCCTTCGCTCAGCGGCGTTTCGCGGCCGTAGGCAGCCAAAATCGATTCGGCGTACAGCGTCGCCTGGGTGTAGTCGTCCGCCACGCCGGCATTGCGCAACCCGGTGGCGAAGATCTGCAACAGCACGCCGAGCGAAACGCTGAGAATGGCGAACGCCACCAGCACCTCCAACAGGGAAAAGCCGCGCTGACTCCCTCGACCGGTCATGGCCGCGCCTCCTGCTCGACGATGGCGATGGCGCCCGTCAACCAGTCCACATTCACCTGATAGGCCAGTTTCGGGCCGCTGACGGTGATATGGCCACCGGTGGAACTGCCGTCGGGGAAGAAGCGGATATTGCCGGTCGCGCCGTCGATTAGTTCCGACTGAGCAGTGTAGAGCTTGAACACCAAGCCATCCGGCAGCGCGACGATGCGTGGATCACCGGTTACGCCGAAGCGATGCCCCGCCAGATCCAGCGCCAACACCGCCTCGTGTTGACGGGTGATCGCCTCGTTGCGGGCGCTGCGCAGCCCGGCGGCCAGTTGCCGGGCTGCGCCGCGTAATTCGGTGGCGCCGCTCATGCCCGACAACAGCGGTGGAACCAGCGCCACCAACAGCACGCCGATCACCAGCGCCACCAGGATTTCCAGCAGGGTAAAACCTCGTTGCCGGACCCGTCCCGTCACCGTTGCATCCGCCCGCGCCTACAGCCAGCTCACCACGTCCTGATTCTCGCCGTCGCCACCCTCGGCGTTGTCGGCGCCGAGCGAGTAGAGATCGAAAGCGCCACCGCTATGCTGGCCGGGAGAGCGATACTGATACTCGTTGCCCCAGGGATCCTTGGGGATAATGTTCTTGCGCAGGTAAGGCCCGTTCCAGCGGGTCGCGCCCGAGGGCTGCACGACCAATGCCGCCAGACCTTCGGCGCTGGTGGGATAGCGGCCCATGTCCAGTCGGAAGGCGTCCAGCGCAGTGCTGAAATCCTCGATTTGCAGCTTGGCCGTCTTGGTGTTGGCGCCGCCCAGATACTTCATCACCTGCGGCCCGACCAGGCCGGCCAGCAGACCGAGAATGACCAGCACCACCAGCAGTTCGATCAAGGTGAAACCGCGCAAACGGCGGAGATTGTTTCGTTTCATCAACTCGTTCTCGTAAAAAAAGTGACTAGCCCCTTTCAAAACGCCAGTTCGTTCAGGCTGAGAATCGCCACCAGAATGGACATGATGATGCCCGCGATGATCACGCCCAGCCCCAGAATCAGGGCTGGCTCGAGCAGGGTCAGCATTCGCTTGACGGCGGTTTGCACCTCGCTGTCGTAGGTATCGGCCACTTGCAATAGCATCTCCTGCAATTGGCCGGTTTCTTCGCCGACCCGGATCATCTGCACCGCCAGTTTGGGAAACTGGCCAGCTTCCAGGAGCGGATCAGCCAAGCCCCGGCCAGTCTTGACCTGTTCGGCCACTTCGCCCAGCACGGTCGCCAGCACCTGGTTGTTTAAGGTCTCTCGGACGATGGTCAGGGCGTTCAACAGGGATACGCCGTTGCCGAGCAGGGTTCCCAGCGTGCGCGCCAGCCGTGCGGTTTCCACCTTGGCGATCAGGTCGCCGAACAGTGGCAAATTCAGAAACCAGCGGTCCCAGCGGGTCCGGCTGTCCGGCTGACGCAACTGCTGGCGCATCCCGGCGACCAATACCAGAATTAAGATGACTCCAACCCACCAGTAATGCCGGAACCCGTCGCCGACGGCAATAACGATCTGGGTCGCCAGCGGCAACGCCTTGCCCGCGTCGGCGAACAGGCGCTGGAATTGCGGCACCACGAAGGTCAGCAGAATGATGACCGACAACGCCGCCACCGACAGCAGGATGATCGGGTAGATTAGCGCCGAGGTCACCGATTCGCGCAGCGCCCGCGACCGTTCCAGAAACTCGGTCAGCCGCTTGAGCACCGCTTCCAGCGCGCCGCCCGCTTCCCCGGCGCGGATCATGTTCAGATAGAAGCGCGAGAACACCCCCTGCGCCTCCAGGGCGTCGGCCAGCGACGCTCCACCGCGCACCTTCTCCTGCACCCGCTCCAGCAGGGCCTTGTTCTGCTCGTCGCCGGTCACGCCGAGCAAGATGGTCAGCGCCCGATCCAGCGGCATACCGGCGTTGAGCAGGCTGGACAGTTGCTGGGTCAGGAGAATGATGGACTTTTGTGATATTGACCGGCGCTGGCTGAACAGCGGCTGACCGAACCCGCCGCGCAGCCAGCCGCCCTTGGCCTCGGCGACCGACAAGGGCAGCAGGCCCTGATCGCGCAAGTGCTCGATCACGGCTTCCGGCGATGCGGCGTCCAGTTCGTCGCGCAGCGTTTCGCCGGCGGCGTCCACCGCCTCGTAGCGATAGCGCGGCACCTTACGCCTCCTGTTCCTGCTGCGTGGTCACTCGCAGCACTTCCTCGATGGTGGTCGACCCGGCGACGGCCTTGCGCAGCCCATCCTCGTACATGGTGTCCATGCCCTCCTTCTGGGCTTCGGCCTGCAACTCGGTGGCGTCGGCGTGCTTGAGCACCATGCGCCGCAGCGGGTCACTGATCACCAGGAATTCCATGATCGCCGCCCGTCCCCGGTAGCCGGTTCCGCCGCATTGCTCGCAGCCGACCGCTTTATATAAGGTGATTCCGCTGCCGCCAGGGGTGCGGGGAGATCGGTCGCCCGTTTCGGTAAACCGGTGCAGGCGCATTTCCTCGACCAGTTCCGGCAAGGCTTGATAGGGCTGCCGGCATTGGGTGCAGAGCAGCCGCACCAGCCGCTGGGCCAGAATGCCGCTGATGGTCGAGGTCAGTAGATAGTCATCCACGCCCATGTCGAGCAGGCGGGTCACGCTGCCGGCGGCGTCGTTGGTGTGCAGGGTGGACAAGACCAAATGGCCGGTCAGCGCCGACTGCACGGCGATGCTGGCGGTTTCCAGGTCGCGCATCTCGCCGATCATGATCACGTCCGGGTCCTGGCGGACAATCGAGCGCAGGGCGTTGGCGAAGGTCAGGTTGATCTGCGGCTTGGCCTGAATCTGGTTGATGCCTTCCAACTGGTATTCCACGGGGTCTTCGACGGTGAGAATTTTCCGTTCCGGGGTGTTCAGCGTCTGCAAGGCGGTGTAGAGCGTGGTGGTCTTGCCGCTGCCGGTCGGACCGGTGACCAGGAGGATGCCATGCGGCAAATGCAGAACATCCAGGAAGCGTTTGAGGGTGCGCGGGGCGAAGCCCAGCATCTGGAAATCCAGCACCACGCTGGCCTTGTCGAGAATGCGCATCACCACGCTTTCGCCCCACAGGGTCGGCACGGTGGAGACGCGCAGGTCGATCTCCTTGCCCTGCGCCCGCAACTGAATCCGTCCATCCTGCGGCAAGCGCCGCTCGGCGATGTTCAGCTTGGCCATGATCTTGATGCGGGAGATGACCGCCGCCGACAGCCGCGACGGCGGCGATTCCACCTCGCGCAGTACGCCGTCCACCCGGTAACGGACCTTGAGCCGGTTCTCGAACGGTTCGATGTGGATGTCCGAGGCTCGCGATTCGACCGCCCGAGCGATCATCAGGTTGACCAGGCGGATGACCGGCGCTTCGCTGGCCAGATCCTTGAGATGCTGGATCTGTTCCTCGTCGGTCAGGTTGTCGGCCAGACCGATGGAGTCCACGATCTGGCCCATGGCTGAACGGCCGCTGCCGTACAGCCGCTCGAACGCCGCTTCGAGTTCCGAGGCGATACCCACGCGCGGGGTGATGGTCTTGCCGGTCGCCAGCCGCAACGCCGACAGCACGTAATCGTCGGTTGGGTTGGACATCGCCACCGTCAATCCGCGTTCGTCCTCGAACAGGGGGATGACCCGCGATTCCTTGAGAAAGCGCGGCGAAACACCGCCATTGGTCGCCGATACTTCGGGATAGTCGCCGGGCCGGACCAGCGGCAGGTTCAAATGCCCGGCCAGCGCCTCGGCCAGGTCGCGCTCCGACACCAGCCCCAGCTTGACCAGCAGGGTATCCAGCCCTTCACCGGTGCCTTCCCGCACCCGCCGGGCGCGCTGCAGATCAGCGTCGGCGAGTTTCTGGCGCTCGACCAGGAGTTCGCCAAGATCAACGGCCATCGAGCAGCGCCTCCAGCCCCACCCGCCACGGGCGCGGCCGGATACCAAATCGGGTGGCCAGCTTGGCGCAATCCAGCACCGAGTTGACGGGCCGGGCGGACGGCAGCGGATAATCAGCGGTGGTGATCGCGGCGACGGTTTGGACGGGCAGCGACTCGCGGGCGCGGGCCAGTTCGACGATGGCGCTGGCGAAACCGTGCCAGGTGGTCGCCGGTTCGCCGCAATAGTGATAAACACCCCAGGCATCGCGGACGTCAATTTCGGCAATGCGTCCGGCCAGCTCCAGCAGGACATCGGCGATGTCGCCGGCGAAGGTTGGGCAACCGTATTGATCGGCGACCACCCGCAGTTCCTCGCGCTCACGCGCCAAGCGCAGGATGGTCTTGACGAAGTTGTGGCCGTGAATCCCGAATACCCAACTCACCCGCAGGATCAGATGCCGGGGTAGCAACCGGCGCACCGCTTCATCGCCTTCCAGCTTGCTCTGGCCGTACACGCCGAGCGGGGCGGTCGGATCGGTTTCGACGTAGGCGCCGATTTTGCCGCCGTCGTAGACATAATCGGTGGAAATGTGCAGCAGCGGGATATTCAGGCGGGCGCAAGCGGCGGCCAGATGGGCGGGGCCGTCCCGATTGACCGCGAACGCCAGCGCCGGCTCCTGCTCCGCCTGGTCCACGGCCGTGTAGGCCGCCGCGTTGATCACGACATTCGCACCGCTGGCAGCCAGTTCCCGATCCACGGCGGCAGCATCGGTGATGTCCAGTTCGGCCACGTCCCAGGCCAGCACGTCATGGCCCAGTGCGGACCCGCGCCAAGTCAATTCCCAGCCAACCTGGCCCTGGGCGCCGATAACCAGAATCCGCATGGCTCACCCCCCGTAAACCGGCAGGTTTTCGGGAGCCTGCGCATTCAACCGGGGGTTTTGCTGATCCTTGCTCGACAGCGCCACGTCCCGCAGCGGCCAGTCGATGCCGATGTCGGGATCGTCCCAGGCGATGCCCTGCTCCGATGGGGGGTGGTAGTAGTCGGTGCATTTGTAGAAAAAGTCGGCATCGTCCGACACCACGCAGAACCCGTGCGCGAAACCCGGTGGAATATACAGTTGCCGGTGATCGACGTCGTCCAGCACGCAGCCGTACCAGCGACCAAAATTCGGCGAACCGCGCCGAATGTCCACCGCCACGTCGAACACCGCACCGCGCGCGACCCACACCAGCTTGCCCTGCGGTTGCACCAATTGATAATGCAAGCCGCGCAACACCCCCCGGCGCGAGCGGGAATGATTATCCTGCACGAAGCATTCGGGCATCCCGGCCTCGCGGTAGCGCGCCGCCTGCCAGGTTTCCATGAAGAAACCACGGGCGTCCCCGAACGCCCTTGGCTCCAGCAGTAATACGCCGGGCAGACGGGTTTCGATCACCTTCACGATGCGATTCTCCGATCCAGCAGTTCCAACAGGTATTGACCGTAGCCGCTCTTGGCCAGCGGTTCCGCCAAACGCACCAACTGGTCGTCCTTGATAAAACCCATCCGCCAGGCGACTTCCTCGGGACAAGCGACTTTCAGGCCCTGCCGCTGCTCCACCACTTGCACAAAATGAGCGGCCGCCAGCAACGATTCGTGCGTGCCGGTATCCAGCCAGGCGTAGCCGCGCCCCAGCAATTCGACGTTGAGTTCGCCGTGCTCCAGATAGACCTTGTTGACATCGGTGATTTCCAGTTCGCCGCGCGGCGAAGGACGGATGTTTTTGGCGACGTTCACCACGTCATTGTCGTAAAAGTACAATCCGGTCACTGCGTAGTTGGACTTGGGCGCCTTCGGCTTTTCTTCGATATCCATCGCCCGGCCGCTGGCGTCGAAGCTGACCACGCCGTAGCGTTCCGGGTCGCGCACGTAATAGCCGAACACCGTCGCGCCCCGTTCGCGGGCAGCGGCTCGGCGCAACACCGCCGACAGACCCTGACCGTAATAGATGTTGTCACCGAGGATCAAACAGGCTGGATCGCGCCCGATGAAATGCTCGCCGATCAGAAAGGCCTGAGCCAGTCCATCCGGGCTTGGTTGCACCGCGTACTGGAAGTTCACACCCCACTGCCCGCCATCGCCCAGTAGCGTCCGATACACTTCCTGATCGTGCGGCGTGGTGATGATGAGAATGTCCCGAATCGCCGCCAGCAGCAGCGTGGCGACCGGGTAGTAAATCATCGGCTTGTCATAGACCGGCATGAGTTGCTTGCTGACCGTGAGCGTCAGCGGGTGCAACCGGGTGCCGGAACCGCCGGCAAGAATGATGCCTTTATAGGCCATCCGTTATCCTGTGTCGTGGTGGGGAAGGGTGAAAAATGGGGGAATACCTTACTCCACCGTCACCGACTTGGCCAAGTTGCGCGGTTGATCGACGTCGGTGCCCTTGAGAATCGCCACATGGTAAGCCAGCAATTGCAGCGGCACGGTGAATACAATCGGCGCGATGGACTCAGGTACCGCGCCCAGCGACAGCACGTGGGTATCGACCCCGCTCAAATGGGTATCGACTTCGCGGTCGGCGAACAGAAACAGCACGCCGCCGCGCGCCCGCACCTCCTGAAGGTTGGACAGCACCTTCTCCAGCAAGCCGTCTTTGGGCAGCACGCAGACCACTGGCATGTCGCCGTCCACCAGCGCCAGCGGCCCGTGCTTGAGTTCGCCAGCGGGATAGGCCTCGGCGTGGATGTAGGAGATTTCCTTGAGTTTGAGCGCCCCTTCCATCGCAATCGGATACTGCGGTCCGCGCCCCAGAAACAGGGCATGGTTTTTCTCGGCGAAATGCTCGGCCAGCCGCTCGATGGCGCCATCGAGCACCAACGCCTCCTCCAGCGCCTTGGGCAATCGTTCCAGATCCCGCGCCAGCACCATCTCGTCGCTCTCACTCAGACCATGACGCCGGCCCAGGGCCAGCGCCAGCAGTCGCAGCGCCACCAGTTGAGTGGTGAAGGCCTTGGTAGACGCCACGCCGATTTCCCGCCCGGCGCGGGTCAACAGGGTCAGGGCCGATTCGCGCACCAGCGAGCTTTCGGCCACGTTGCAGATAGCGAGGGTGGACAGATAGCCGCGTTCCTTGGCCGTGCGCAACGCCGCCAAGGTATCGGCGGTCTCGCCCGACTGAGAAATGCTGACGAACAGCGTGCCGGGCGGCGTGACCCCATGGCGGTAACGGTATTCGCTGGCCACCTCGACCGTGCAGGGCACGCCCAGATTTTCCAACCAGTAGCGGGCTACCAGCCCGGCGTGATAGCTGGTGCCGCAGGCAACGATGTGGATACCCTGAACCTGGTCAAACAGGCTATTGGCTTCCGGTCCAAAACTGTCTTCGAGCAAACGGCCCTGATGGACCCGGCCCTCCAGGGTTTCGGCGACCACCGCCGGCTGTTCGAAGATTTCCTTGAGCATGAAGTGGCGGTAGCCGCTCTTGCCCGCCGCCGCGCCCATTTGGCCCGAATAAGACAGCGGCCGCTCCACGGCCTGACCGCTCCGGTCGTAAACCGCGAAGCACTCGCGCTGGACCTCGGCGATATCGCCCTCTTCCAGGAATACGAAGCTCTGAGTCACCGGCGCCAGCGCGAACACGTCCGAGGCGATGAAGTGCTCGCCAATGCCGACGCCCAGCACCAGCGGGCTGCCGGCCCGGGCCGCGATCAGGCGCTCGGGGTCTTCGCGGCAAATCACGCCGAGACTGTAGGCCCCGGCCAACTGCGCCGTCGCCCCCCGCACCGCCGCCAGCAAATCGCCGGTTTCCCGCAGTTGCTGATGGATCAGGTGAGCGACCACCTCGGTGTCGGTATCGGACTCGAAGCGATAGCCAGCGGCGATCAGCATCGCCTTGAGCTCCTGGTAGTTTTCGATAATTCCATTATGGACTACCGCTACCGAGTCAGTGCTGACATGCGGGTGGGCGTTACGCTCGCACGGCTCGCCGTGGGTGGCCCAGCGGGTGTGGGCGATGCCCAGCGGGCCACGTACCGGCTCCTGTTGCAAGCGTTCGGTCAGCGTCCGAACCTTGCCGACCGTGCGCAAACGGTGCAATTGCCCGTCGCGGCTATCCAGGGTAACGATGCCCGCCGAGTCGTAGCCGCGGTATTCCAGTCGCCGCAGCCCTTCGAGCAGGATGGGAGTAACGTTGCGTTCGGCGATGGCGCCCACGATTCCACACATGACACTATCCAGAGGAAAGGAAAATTGATTCAGAATAGCGGCTTGCCCGCCGGGGGACAAGCCTTAACCCATCGGCCCGCAACGAAACCGTTCGGACCTCATGCCAAGGGGGGCAAAGATTTAGAAGCAGCACAAAAACGCCTCTTGAAGAATTTGACGTTGGGTGTTTCGACGTTCTGACTTCAGTCTTGGCATCGCTCGGCAACACGCTTAACCGAATTAGCGGCATCCAACCAGCCTGCCGGCTCAGTTCGGCGCTGCCTCCAGCCGCGTCGCCTCGGCCAGGTCTTTCTGGCGTTGTTGCGTCCGCCGGTCGTAACTGGTCCGGTTCTTGTGCAGATCAGGGTATAGGACCGACCGCGCTGGTCGGTCACCCAGTCCAGATCGCAGCCAGCGCACCAAATCGAGCCCTCCACATGCTCGTGGTCGGGCGCGGTGGCCCTGAAGTTCCAAACCTTGCGGTGGACAGAGCTCGGTCTCCTCGAAGGGAAAGTCGCCCAGTTCCGGCGGGCTGCCGTCGGGCAACCGCCATTCGCTGGGCGTCGTGGTTTGGTCGTAGACCTCCCCGATCTCGAAACCGCCCCCGCCCTCGTCTGACCATCGCCGGCGGGGCGAGCCATAATAGTCGGTGTATTCGGCGCTGCCGCTCTCCTCGATGGAAACCAGTACCAAGTGGAGATCGCAATCGGCCTGTTCCGCCGCCGGGGCCAATCCTTCTACCTCCAGGGAGGATGCAAATACCTCGATCAAGCCGGCAGCATAGAAATCACCGGGACGCTGGACCGCGCCCAACAACTCGGTCAGTCCGGTGGTAATGGATGACATGCGTTTTCTCCATTTTTGTACAGTCGCTTACCTTGACTTGGCGGTGTAGGCTTGATCTGAATCGTACTCTGTAACTTTAACGGCATTCTCCCACCGACCCCGGACGACAGCGCCGCCGATCCACCCAGATCGTGCTGTCCAGTTTGGCGTCGGTAAAGCGGGCGCCATCGATGCGGGCATCGGCCAGCGTGGCCTCGCTCAGGTCGGCGCCGGTGAAATCCACGCTCAACAGATTCGCGCCATCCAGCTTGGCGCGATGGAGATTCGCACCGCTCAGCACCGCGTTCTCCAGCACCGCCCGACTCAGCGTGGCACTGTTCAGATTGACGTTGGGTAACTTGGCGTCGGTCAGGTCAGCCTGTGGCAACCGGGCTTGGCTCAGGTTCGCACCGCTCAGGTTCGCGTCAGTCAGTTCGGCCTGATCCAGCCGCGCCCCGCTCAGATCGGCGTTGCTCAAATTCGCCTGGGTCAGCACTGCCCGCTCCAGCCGTGCGCCGGCCATGCTGGCCCCGACAAAGCTGGCTTGCTCCAGCTTCGCCGAGACCAGCCGGGCGCCTACCAAAACCGCCCCGGCGAAATCGACTCGACCGAGCGTCGCACTGCCCAAATCTGCGCCGCTCAACCGCGCTCCGGCCAGCTTGGCGTTAACTAAATTCACTTGGGTAAGCACCGCCTCGCGTAAATCCGCGCCCGTCAAATCCAGACCCTGCTTGTCGCAGTGCAACCAATTGACCCGGCGGGCGGGGGGATCGTCACAAGCGCCCCAGCCGACAGCGGGCCAATGCAGCAGCGCTAGCAGACAGAGTGGCGGTAGGACGAATGGAGAATGGTCGTGAACTCTCACGAGAATGCTCTCATGGCGCCCGCTCCGAACCAAAGACCAGATCCACCACCTGCCGGAACCGCCCCACGAAATGGAGGGTCAGGCCTTCCTTGATGTGTTCCGGCAATTCCTCGGCATCGCCGCGACAGCCTTCCGGCAGGATGATCTCGTGAATGCCCACCCGGCGGGCAGCGATCAGCTTCTCGCGGATGCCGCCTACTGGCAGCACCTGCCCGGTCAGCGTCAACTCGCCGGTCATCGCCAGCGGCCGGCTCGGTTGCTGGTCGCGCGCCAGCGATAGCAAGGCGGTGGCCATGGTGATGCCGGCGCTGGGACCATCCTTGGGCGTCGCGCCTTCCGGGACGTGCAAATGCACGAAGGCTTCGTCGAAGAACTTGGGATCGGCCTGATACTCCTCCAAATGGGCACTGAGATAGCTGTAGGCGATGTTGGCCGATTCCTGCATCACCTCGCCCAGCCGGCCGGTCAGCTTGAAACCGCGATTCTTGCTGTGGACCAGGCTGGCCTCGACGTTGAGCGTGGTGCCGCCCATGGCGGTCCAGGCCAAGCCCGTGACCACGCCCACGCCGGACATCGGCGTTTCGGCCTTGAACGGCGGCTTGCCCAGATAGCTGTCCAGATCCGCGGGCTCGACCGTGATCGGCCCCTCGCGGCCCTCGACGATCTGCACCGCGCTCTTGCGCACGATCCGGCCCAGTTGCTTTTCCAGATTGCGCACCCCGGCTTCCCGCGCGTAGCCCTCGATGATCTGGCGCAGGGTTTCGTCGCCGATGCTGAGCCGGTCGCGCGCCATCCCGCTGCGTTCCAGCAACCTCGGCCACAGGTGATTGCGGGCGATTTGCAGTTTTTCGGCGGTAATGTAACCCGACAGCCGGAGGGTCTCCATCCGGTCGAGCAGCGGCGCGGGAATGGTGTCGAGCTGGTTGGCGGTGCACATGAACAACACCTTGGAAAGGTCGAAGCGCACATCCAGATAATGATCCAGGAATTCGGTATTCTGTTCGGGGTCGAGCACTTCCAGCAGTGCCGAGGCCGGATCGCCGTGGTACGACGCGCCGATCTTGTCGATCTCGTCGAGCATGATCACCGGGTTGGCGGTCTTGGCGTCGCGGATGGCCTGGATGAACTTGCCGGGCAACGCGCCGATATAGGTGCGGCGATGGCCCTTGATTTCGGCCTCGTCGCGCATTCCGCCCAGGCTGAGCCGATAGAACTTGCGGTCCAGCGCGGCGGCCACCGAGCGACCGATGGAGGTCTTGCCCACGCCCGGCGGGCCGACCAGCAGGATGATCGAGCCGCCGACCTGGCCTTTCAGCGCTCCGACCGCCAGGAATTCGATAATGCGATCCTTGACGTCCTCCAGCCCGTCGTGGTCGCGGTCCAGGATTTCCCGTGCGTGCTTGAGATCCAGATTGTCGGTGGAATAGACGCCCCACGGCAGTTCGGTCATCACGTCCAGATAGTTGCGGGTGACCGCGTATTCCGGCGAGCCGGTTTCCAGGATCGACAGCTTGTCCAGTTCGTCGTTGATCCGTTTCAGCGCGGCCTCGGGCGCCTGGCGCGTTTCCAATCGCTCGCGGAAACGGTCCACGTCGGCGGTACGGTCGTCCTTGGCGATACCCAGTTCCTGCTGGATGGCCTTGAGCTGCTCGCGCAGGAAAAACTTGCGCTGGTGCTCGCTCATTTTCTCCTCGACCTGCTTGCGAATGCGGGTCTGGAGCTTGGCGACTTCCAGTTCCTTCTTGATCAGCACGATGACCTTCTTCAGCCGCTCCAGCACCGGCGCAGTGGCCAGGATTTCCTGCAACTCCTCCTTGCTCGCGGTGGTCAGGCTGGCGGCGAAGTCAGCCAGCGGCGATGGGTCGTGGGTGTTGAAGCGGTTGAGGAAGAACTTCAGTTCCTCGGAATAGAGCGGATTGAGCGGAATCAACTCCTTCAGAGTGTTGATCACCGCCAGCGAATAGGCGCGCAATTCCTCGAGATCGGCGAGATCTTCCTCGCTCAAATACTCGACCTGGACGTGATAGGGCGGTTCCTGGGACAGCCACTTGACGATACGGAACCGCTTCAGGCCCTGGGCGATGAATTGCAGGCGGCCCTCGTTATGGGCCAACTGGTGCATCCGGGCCACGGTGCCGACCTCGTGAAAGTCGCTGGGACTGGCTTTTTCGGCGCTGTCAGGCTTGACCAGAATCAGACCGATGACCCGCTGTTCGCGGCTGGCGGCGGCTTCGATGGTGGGCAGCCAGGGCTCCTCGTTGAGCAACAGCGGCAGCGCCTGGGCCGGAAAGAATGGCCGTTCGGACAACGGCAACAGGTAGAGGGTGCCAGGCAGAATATCGGCGGCAGCAACGATGGTGTTGTTGGCGGGCGTATCGCGCTCGCTATCCTCGCGCACGACTTCCGCTTCGAGGGCTTCGTGGTCGGTCATGATCTTTCCGCGGCTAAAGGGATTTACGCCCTAGATGCGGGCAGGATAGGGAATTATCAAGGGGCGAGGCATGCGACCGGCCAGCCGTATGGCGGCGTGACGTTCTACGCCCCTGTCTCAAAATCCCGTCTTGCGCAACTCGATGCGCCGAAACCAGCCACCAGCCAGCGCCGGTTGATCGGATACGACCTCCAGTCCCCGCGCCTGGACCAGCGCTTCCTCGAGCACGACATCGGTGCGGGTGGCCAACGCCCCCAGCAGCGGGCTGACCAGCCGCCGCAACGGCGCTTTCTGACCAGGACGCAGGAATTTGTCGAGGATCAGCACCCGACCACTGCACCGCAGCACTCGCGCCGTTTCCGCCAGCACCCGCCCGGGATGGGGCGTGACCGCGAGAATCAGATGCAGCACCACGGCATCAAAGGCGGCATTATCATAAGGCAAGCGGCGAGCGTCGCCTTGGTCGAACTGGATGTCCAAACCCAGCGTAGCGGCCTTGCGCCGGGCGCGCGCCAGCATCGCCGGAGTCAGGTCCAGGCCAGTGTAGCGCGGTCCCCTTGGCAGCAGCGGCAGATCCAGGCCGCTGCCAACACCGGCCAGCAACACGTCAGCGTGTGGCCCCTCGCGCAGGCGCAGCAGGCTGTCCCGCCGCGCCCTGGCGGTGAATGGGGCCACGAACCCATCATAGACGGGCGCAAACAGGGTGTAGGTGTAGCGCAGAGTCATGCTGGACTCAGTGCAGGGTGCGCGGGATGGACAGCACGAAGGGCGGAATTTCGGCGTCGAAGGTCACACCGTCGTCAGCCAGCATCTGATAGCTACCCTTCATGCTGCCGACCGCCGTTTCCAGAATCGCGCCGCTGGTGTACTGGAAACCTTCGCCCGGCTGCAGATAGGGCTGCTCGCCGACCACACCCTCGCCGCGTATTTCTTCCACCTTACCGTTGGCATCAGTGATGATCCAGTGGCGACTGAGCAGCTTGGCGGCGATATTGCCCTGATTTTGAACCTGGACCGTGTAGGCGAACACGTAGCGGTCACGATCCGGGTTGGATTGCTCCTCCAGAAAAAACGCCTGTGCGGCAACGGTGACGTGATAGTGGATTTTCTTCACCATGGGGGGTCGGCTGAGGGTCGGGGTGGTGGGATTCGGTATCCGCGGAAAACACGGAAAGCACGGCCATGATTTGCTGTGAGGGTGACGGCTTCAGGCAGCCAAAACCCGCGCCTTGGCTTCGATGGCGGCCAGCAGATTCTCGAAGGACTGGATGAAGGCGTTGACTCCGTCGATTTCCAACCGGTCGGTGACGGCGCTCAGGTCAATGCCCAGTTCCGGCAACGCCGCCAGTTGCGCCAGCGCGATTTCCACGTCCTGATCCAGAGTTCGAGCGACCCTGCCATGGTCGCGGAAGGCGGCGTAGGTGGCCGGCGGCATGGTGTTCACGGTGTCGGGGCCGATGAGGTTATCCACGTACAGCAGATCGGGATAGGCCGGATTTTTAGTGCTGGTGCTGGCCCACAGCAGCCG
>JBDHRD010000207.1:0-5104 GCA_039807425.1 Candidatus Contendibacter sp.
AATTGCGCGGCGGCCTCGAACAGTTTGGCGGTCTTGCAGTAAATCACCGCCATGTAGCGTTCTTCCGTAGTGTCGGGATCATGGCAGTTGAGTAGCTGCATGACCTCGCCCTCGGCGATGGTGTTGGTGGTGTCGGCCAGGATTTCCATCACCCGCAAGAGGCCGATGCCGACCATCATTTGAAACGAGCGGGAGTAGAGAAAATCGCCGACCAGCACGCTGGCCTGGTTGCCCCAGATCGCGTTCGCCGTTTCCCGCCCGCGGCGCAGACTGGATTCGTCCACCACGTCGTCGTGCAGCAGGGTGGCGGTATGGATGAACTCGATGATGGCGGCGGCGGCGATATGATCCTTGCCGGCACAGCCGCAGGCGCGCGCCGCCAGCAGCACGGTGATCGGCCGCAGCCGTTTGCCGCCGCCCTCGATGATATAGCCAGCCAACTGGTTGATCAGCACCACACCGGAGTGAAGCTGCTGGCGGATCAGGGCGTCGACGGCGCACAGATCATCCGCAATGGGCGCGCGGATCAGTTCGATGTCCATAGGGAAGAATAGCCTGGCGAAAGACGCCCGCCATGCTACGGATTGGCCGCGACAGGGTCAAGGCAAGCGGCTAAGCAACGCTGACGGGCTGGAAATTTGTTTGACCTGGGCTGGGCGCATCGCTAGAATTGCTCCCCTTTAGTTGGGACGGATCAGCCGTTTGGAGATTTTGCAATGTACGCTGTCATCAAAACCGGGGGCAAGCAATACCGGGTGACCGAGGGCGAGACCCTGAAGGTCGAAAAGCTCGATGTCGAGGAAGGCGCTACCGTGGAATTCGACCAAGTGCTGATGATCGCCGACGGCGACCAGATCCAGGTTGGCGCGCCCTATGTCGAAGGCGCCCGGGTGACAGCTACCGTCAAAGCGCAGGGGCGTGGCCCGAAGGTGCGGATCGTCAAGTTCCGCCGCCGCAAGCACTACCGCAAGACCCAAGGCCACCGCCAGTCCTATACGGAACTGAGGATCGGCGGCATCAGCGGTGCGGTGGCTGCGGCGGTGATGGCGTTGAATCCGGAGGCCTGAGTCATGGCACATAAAAAAGCAGGTGGCAGCAGCCGCAACGGTCGCGATTCCCAATCCAAACGCCTGGGCGTCAAGCTCTACGGCGGGCAACTGGCGCGGGCCGGCAACATCATCGTCCGGCAGCGCGGCACTAAATTCCACCCGGGCCGCAACGTCGGCTGCGGTGTGGACTATACCCTGTTCGCCAAGGCGGATGGCCACGTGGTGTTCGAGACCAAGGGTCCGTTCAACCGCAAGTATGTGAGCATTCAGCCCACGCAGTGAATCGCCGCCGGTTCGGGCGTGTCAAAAGCCCCAGCCGGGGCTTTTGTTTTGCCTGCGCTTCGGAGAGGACGCCATGAAATTCGTCGATGAGGTGACCATTCGGGTCGAGGCCGGCGATGGCGGCGACGGTTGCGTCAGTTTCCGGCGCGAGAAATACATTCCCTTCGGCGGCCCTGATGGCGGCGACGGCGGCGACGGCGGCAGCATCTGGCTGCAAGCCGACGCCGAACTGAACACGCTGGCCGATTACCGTTTCACCCGGCGGTTTCGGGCTGAACGTGGCCAGAACGGCAGGGGCGCCAATTGCACCGGGCGCAGTGGCGCCGACCTGACCGTGGTGGTTCCGGTCGGCACGGTGGCCCACGACACTGACACCGGCGAATTGATCGGCGATCTGGTCGAGCCGGGCCAGCGCCTGCGGGTGGCGCGCGGCGGTTTCCACGGCCTCGGCAACACCCGCTACAAGAGCAGCACCAACCGCGCTCCGCGCCAGTTCAAGCCAGGCACGCCCGGCGAAGCGCGCGACCTGCGGCTGGAACTAAAGGTCATCGCCGACGTCGGCCTGCTGGGAATGCCCAACGCGGGCAAATCCACGCTGATCCGCGCCGTGTCCGCCGCTCGGCCCAAGGTGGCCGACTATCCCTTCACCACCCTGCATCCCAACTTGGGCGTGGTGCGGGTCGGGCCGCTGAAAAGCTTCGTGATGGCCGACATTCCGGGGCTGATCGAAGGCGCGGCGGATGGGGCGGGGCTGGGCGTTCAGTTCCTCCGCCATCTCAGCCGCACCCGCCTGTTATTGCATCTGGTGGATGCTTCGCCTTACAGCGACAGCGGCGACCCGGTGCGCGATGTCGAGGTGATTCTCGGCGAACTGGCGCGGTACAGCGCCGAACTGGCCGCCCGCGAGCGCTGGCTGGTGTTGAACAAGCTGGATTTGTTGCCGCCGGAGGAGCGTGCGGCGCGAGTGACGGTGATCGCGGCGGCGCTGGGCTGGACCGGGCCAGTGTTCGGGATCGCCGCCCTCAGCGGCGAAGGAACCGAGGCCCTGACAAGCGCGGTGATGGAACGGCTGGAACAACGGCGGCGGGTGGAAGCAATCGTCGAAACCACGCCGCCAGCGGGGGCGGGAGCGGGAGCGGATGATGTTCGGCAAGAAAACGCGTGAGCAGTTGGGCGCGGCCCAGCGCTGGGTGGTCAAGATCGGCAGTGCGATGATCACCAACGACGGCCAGGGCTTGGACAATTTTTCCATCGACGCCTGGGTAGCGCAGATGGTGGAACTGCACCAGGCCGGACGGGAGGTATTGCTGGTGACCTCTGGCGCGGTGGCCGAGGGGATGCGGCGGCTGGGTTGGGACCGGCGGCCGACCGCGCTGGCCGACTTGCAGGCGGCGGCGGCGGTCGGACAAATGGGCCTGGTGCAGGCCTGGGAGTCGGCCTTCGAGCGCCACGGTATTCAGACTGCACAGATTCTGCTGACCCACGAGGACGCTTCCGACCGCCAGCGCTATCTGAACATCCGCAGTACCCTGCGTACCCTGCTGCGGCTGCGGGTGGTGCCAGTGATCAACGAAAACGACACAGTGGCGTTTGAGGAGATTCGCTTTGGCGACAACGATACCCTTGGGGCGCTGGTGGCGAACCTGGTCGAAGCCGAGCTGTACGTGATCCTCACCGATCAGCAGGGGCTGTACGATAAAAACCCGCGTCAGTTTCCCGACGCACGGTTGATCGGTGAAGGTCGGGCTGGCGACGCGGCGCTGGAGGCGATGGCGGGGGGCGGTGCGGGCAATCTGGGCAGCGGGGGGATGACGACCAAGTTGCACGCGGCGGCCAAGGCGGCGCGCTCTGGAGCGTTTACCCTGCTGGCCTGGGGCCGCGAACCGGAGGTGCTACGGCGGGTCGCAGCGGGCGCCGAACTGGGCACTCTGCTGAGGCCCAGCCAGAGTCCGCTGGCGGCGCGCAAGCAATGGCTAGCGGTGCAATTGCAGGTTCGGGGCCGGCTGCATCTGGATGCCGGCGCGGTGCGGGCGCTGCGCACGGCAGGCAAAAGCCTGCTGCCAGTCGGCGTGACTGCGGTCGAGGGCAAGTTCGACCGGGGCGACCTGGTGGCCTGCCTGGATCCCACCGGCGCCGAGGTAGCGCGTGGCCTGGTCAACTACAATACCGAACAGGCGCTGGCGCTGATGGGTAAGACCACCCGCCGGATCGAGGCGTTGGTGGGCCACGCGGATGACCCGGAATTGATTCATCGGGATAATCTGGTGCTGGTGTAGCGCCTTGAAACTTACCGATAGTTGTTGGCTGGTATTTGCTCAACTAAGGGTTTGTCGATAAATAATTACAACAACTTTTGCGTTGATCTCACCGTTCGCTTAAATTTTTCCCAGTTTTCAAGATTTGCACCTTGAATAGCTGAATAAATGGCTAAAAAATGATCAATTCGCCTCTTTTTGAGGCACATAAATAATGCGGGTTCTGTTTATTATTCTTGGCAAGTCAATAGGTTAAGTTCAGTTCGGGATAAATTCAGCGAGCGCTTGCAAGGTTGATGCGTGTAGGCCACCAAGGCGGCCAAGACATTGACCATGGCGTTGACGACGTTGCGGTGCCGGGTATGCTCGACCTGCTGAATGTTCTTGATTTGATCGTTGATGGTTTCGATGATCGCGCGCTTGCGCAACAATAACTGATCGACCAGGGGCACGAGTTTATTGTGCATGTTCTTCCGGATCTTGGTGACCAAGTGTAGGCCTCGCTCCCACAGGATGTGGAACAGTGGCGAGGAAATGTAGCCGCGATCGCCGATCAACTTTCCGGTCAACCCCTGGGTCAGTTCCGGGGCCGGCGCCCGGTCATCGACGTGGCCGGGGGTGATGCGGAAGGCCAAGAGTTCGCCCCGGTCATTGACGACTAGATGCGGCTTGAAGCCGTAGAACCAACCCATCGAGGTTTTGCCCCGGCGGGCGACTTTCTTGAACACTTTGTGGCTGTGAATGCGGCGGTTGTGGCACACCACCAGCGAGGTGGCGTCGATGAAGGCGATGCCAGTGTCCTCGCCTCGACAGGTATGGAGATAGATGCACATCGGCATCAGGGTGGTGGGGATCAGCGCCACAAACCGGGTATAACTCAACCGGTGGGGAAACTCGCCCCGGCAGTGCCGGCAGAGGTGTAGCAGGTAAACCGCCTTGAAGTTACGGTACTGGGATTGATGAAAATAAATCAGGATCGTCATGATCTCGCCGAGGGTCAGCCGCGAGGTCCGCTTGCGCTGGTGCGTGCCGCTGATGAGAAGTTGGCGATACCAGGCCGGGAGGAAGAGCCGGCAGAAATCATCGCCGTCGCAGTACAGGTCTTCTAAGCTCATGGTGGGGACTCCCGGGAAGAGGGTGACTACTCAGGAACTTTAGCAGGTTCCACCCCAGGAGCTCCCCCCCACCTTATCCAGAACTCACGTTATCAAAACTTTTGCGGTAGCCTACTAGCTATGCAGGGTACTACCTTATTTAACTGTCTAAAATTCGGGGACCACTATATTTCAACCAGCGATCCCGCTCGGTTTCGACGATTTCAATCTGGCATTTGCTTAATTCCAGCAGCCAGATACCGCCGTGCTCGAGCAAGCGCCGGCCCTGGTCGTCGCGCAGGCGGAAGCAGTGGATCGCTTCGGCCATCCGGGGCCGCAGGGTCTGACCCAACAGCCACAGATAGCGTAGGTCGGCCGGAGCCGCTCGTAGCTGTCCCCGTCCCGCAACTGCGCGCTGTACAGT
>JBDHRD010000208.1:0-5099 GCA_039807425.1 Candidatus Contendibacter sp.
CGAATCTCCAGATCGTGGCTGGCTAGCAGGAAACCCGCGCCCAGATCCTCCAGCGATTCGATGGCCTCGATCCGCTTGACCGCATCCCCCGTCATCGCCTTGCGCGGTGGGACGATCAGATAGGCGTAGGCGCGGTGATGCGAGCGTCCCACCCGTCCTCGCAACTGGTGCAATTGCGCCAGCCCCAGCTTGTCGGCGCGATTGATCAGGATGGTGTTGGCGCTGGGCACGTCGATCCCCGACTCGATGATGGTGGTGCAAACCAGCAGGTTGCAGCGCCGGTGATAGAAAGCCAGCATGACCTGCTCCAAATCCCGCTCGCGCATCTGCCCATGCGCGACGGCGATGCGCGCGCCCGGCGCCAGTTCCGCCACCTGCGCCGCCATGCGCTGGATGGTTTCCACCTCGTTGTGCAGGAAATAAATCTGCCCGCCGCGCTTCAATTCGCGCTGACAGGCTTCCCGAATGGTGGCTGGGTTCCACTCGCCGACGAAGGTTTTGACCGCCAATCGCCCCGCCGGCGGGGTAGCAATGATGGACAGATCGCGCAGCCCGGCCATCGCCAGGTTCAGGGTGCGGGGAATCGGCGTGGCGGTCAGGGTCAGTACGTCCACCTCGGTGCGCAGCGCCTTGAGCCGCTCCTTGTGACGAACCCCGAACCGGTGTTCCTCGTCCACCACCACCAGCCCCAACTGCTTGAACTTCACGCTGTCCTGCAACAGCTTGTGGGTGCCGATCACGATGTCCACCCGGCCGTCGGCCAGAGCCTGGAGCGTCTCGGCCTGTTGCCTGGCCGAACGAAACCGGGACAGCAGTTCGATCCGAACCGGCCAGTCGGCGAAGCGGTCGAGAAAATTCTGAACATGCTGCTGGGCCAGCAGCGTCGTCGGCGTCAGCACCGCCACCTGCCGTCCGTCCTGCACCGCCACGAACGCGGCCCGCATCGCCACTTCGGTCTTGCCAAAACCGACATCGCCGCATACCACCCGATCCATCGGCTGGCCGGAACGCAGGTCGGTGATCACCGCTTCGATGGTCGCCTGCTGGTCGGCGGTTTCCTCGAACGGGAAGGCGGCGGCGAACGCGGCATAGTCGGCCTCGCTCAAACCAAAGACGTGACCGGGCCGCGCCGCGCGGCGGGCGTACAGGTCCAGCAGCTCCGCCGCCGCGTCGCTGGCCTGCTCGGCGGCCTTGCGCCGGATCCGTTCCCACTGGCCGCTGCCGAGTTTGTGCAGGGGTGCGGCGTCCGGCGCGGCGCCAGTGTAGCGACCGAGCAGGTGCAGGGACGCCACCGGAACATACAACCGATCACCGCCAGCATATTCGATCACCACGAACTCGCCGTCGATGCCGGCGATTTCCAGCCGCTCCAACCCGGCGTAGCGGCCGATACCGTGTTCTTCGTGGACGATGGGCGCGCCCAAGCTCAGATCGGTCAGGTTGCGGATGATGGCGTCGGGATCGCGGCTGGGCGCGCGCCGACGCACCTGCCGCGCCCGCTCGCCGTACAACTGCGGCTCGGCGATGATGGCCAGCGGTGGTTCAGTCAGCAGCAGGCCCTGCTCCAGCGGCGCGACCGTCAGCGCCAGCCGGGCATCCTCGCGCGCCACAAACTCCGCCCAACTCTCGCACACCACTGGCCGCAAGCCGTAACCGCGCAGCGTCTCCAGCAACACCTCGCGCCGCCCGGCCGATTCGGCGGCGAACAGCACCCGTCCTGGAAACTCCGCCAGAAATTGTTGCAGCGCGGCGGCGGGGCGGTGATCAGCGCGCGATTGCAGTGGCAACGCCGGCGGCGGCGCGGTGGGATAATTCACCCCACCGTCGCCCACCTCCCGCGCTTCGATCCGCGCATAACGCGCCAGCACCCGCTCCACCTGAGTCGCTTCCAGAAACAGCAGTGACGGCGGCAACAGCGGCCGTTCCGCATCATACCGGCGCTGTTGGTAGCGCTCCATGATTTGGTCCTGGAACGCCGCCATCGCTGCATCCACGCCCTCCAGCCGGATCACCAGGGTGCTTTCGGGCAGATGATCAAACAGGGTCGCGGCTTGCTCGAAAAACAGCGGCAGGTAGTATTCGATCCCGCCGGGCGCGTGACCGGCGCTAACCCCGGTATAGATGGGGCTGCGCTGGGGATCGCCCTCGAACTGGCGCCGCCAAGCTTGGCGGAAACGGTTAATGGCTTCCTTGTCGAGCGCGAACTCGCGCGCGGGCAGCAGTTCGATGCGTTCGACCTTGGTCACCGACAACTGGGTGTCGGGATCGAAATCACGGATGCTCTCCACTGCCTGGTCAAACAACTCGATCCGGTAGGGCCGTTCCGCACCCATCGGAAACAAGTCCAGAATGGAGCCACGCACCGCGAATTCACCACGCTCGACCACTTGCGAAACACAGGTATAGCCCGCTGCTTCCAGCCGCTGGCGGAAACGCTCCAACTCCAACCGCTCGCCGACTTTGAGCAGCAGCGCGTAACGGTCCAGATAGTCGCGCGGCGCCAGCCGTTGCATCAACGTCGCCACGGGCGCCACCAGCACGCCACGCCGCCGGTGCGGCAGCCGATACAGCGCCACCAATCGTTGTGACACCAGGTCCTGATGCGGCGAAAACCCATCGTAGGGCAACGTCTCCCAGTCCGGGAAGGCCAGAATATCCAACTCCGCCCCACCGAACACCCGCAGTTCCGTCTCCAGTCGGGCGGCGGTCTGGCTGTCCGGCGCAATCGCCAGCACCAGGCCGTGGAAACGGACGGCGGCGGCGGCGATCAACAGAGCGGGACTGGCGCCGTGCAATCGGCCCCAGCGCAGCACTTGCCGGGCATCAGGCGGCAGAGCGGGTTGCGAGAGCCAGGATAAAGCGGATGGTGGAGCAGGCGTGGACATGGACGACGACGAATCCGGGTTGCGGAACAGGCCGAAGATTGTCCCACAGCGATGGCCGGGATTGAACGGAATGGAGTGGAATCCAGACTCCACCGCCATCCAGGCCAGACAATAAAAAAACCCGGCCAGAGCCGGGCTTTTGGAAATTCTGGTCGGGTTCAGTCGATCGGACGAATGTTGGTCGCCTGCTTACCCTTGGGGCCAACCGCCACATCGAAGGAAACCTTCTGGTTTTCCTTGAGTGTCTTGAATCCACGCGCTTGAATCGCGGAAAAATGCGCGAATAGATCATCGCCGCCATCGTCAGGCTGAATAAAACCAAAACCCTTCGATTCGTTAAACCATTTCACGGTACCAGTGGACATGCTAGATTCCTGAAAACTGAAGAACTATTGAACAGTTGGGCGATCACCCAAACAAGCTGCACGAAAATCAAGGCAGGGAATGTGACGAACGGAATTGCGGACTGGAGGGAGTTGCAATGAACGAGCAAATTCACGTGCTTGAAAAGCATGCCTGGTCACTATAGGTGAAGAGCCGGCATGAAGCAAGGTCATTCTTCGGAATGGCTGTGATTCAAAGTGATGCAGCGGCGGCGTCACCAGGTCTTCCAGCTTCTTTTTCGACTGTTTGCCAATCGGCCTCCCACTCGCGGTTGGCTCGATTCAGCCGGGGCGCCAACATGGTTTCCACATGCGTCGGTGACCACCAAGCTTCGGGGAGTTTGAGCCGTTCCTGGATCATGTAACGATGGGCGCTCTCGATTTCCCCGGAGCCGATGGGCGGGTCCTGCTGGATTGCACTTTGATAACCCAGATAATTCAATGGATTACGAACTTGCCGTGCAGATATGAACCAATAACTTGCGAATACCGGGAACTCCCAAAGAGCCATGATTTCCAGCCCCGGCGCTTCGATCATCAGGCGCAATAAAAAACGGGCGCTGTCGCCAGCGCCCGTCGCTGCCCTTACGCCCGATGTCAGGCTTTGGTATTAGAAGTCCACGCGAGTACCGATGGAGACCGCGTTCTGGTCACCGTAGTAGAGAGTATCGGCGCTGCGCCCGATGTACTCCACCCACACCGAAGTCCGCTTGCTGAAGTTGTACTGGTAACCGACCAGATAGTTGTCGATCGTGCTATCGTATTGGTTGCCTATGACACCGTAATCAAGGCCGGTATCCAGTTGGCCGTAGGCCGCCCGAATAGTGTTGTTGCCAAAGGTGTATTGGCCAGTGAGATACCAGTTCTGCGCGTCGTCGCTGTTGGGGAACACTTGAATGCCTTCCACTCGGAAGTTCTTGAACAAGCCGTTCTCATTCAGGCTGCCCTGCTCGTAGATGAAACCCACGCTGAACGGACCGTAGGTATAACCCAAGCCGATGACCCACTGATCCATGTCCAGCTCAAAGCTAACGGGAATGTCATTCACCGTCCCAAAAATATCGCTGCCCTCGAGCTTGATATAGCTGGCGCCGGCGAAGAATGGGCCATTGTTGTATTTGAGGGCGATGTTCCAGAGGTCAACGCCATCCGAATAACCCTGCGAGTCGTTCGCGGCGCCGTTCATGACCAGCATGGCTTCGGCGCTGAAGCCGGAAAACTCCGGCGTGGTGTAATAGAGGCTGTTGGCCTCTCGGGTTAGCGAGCCTTCGCCAGCTCGATCACTGTTAGGGTTGATGGAGAAGCCGTTGAACGAACCGCCCAACCACGCGGTGGCGCCGAACGATTTCGCGGTATTAAAGATATCGGTCACGCCGGCAATGTGGTAGTAGGGAGTTTCCTGGGTGCCCAAGGTCACGGTGCCAAAGCCCCCCTTGAGGCCCACAAACTTCGGGCGGTTGCTTTCCCAGTTGCCGCCTTCGGTCAAGTCCACACCGAACTCCATCTGGTAGACCGCGCTTAGCCCGCCGCCCAAGTCCTCGGAGCCCATCACCCCCAGTCGGGAGTCGTTGTTGACGACATCCCAATAACCATCGGCTGGATCTTCGTCGTTGTAATCCACCGACACCCGTCCGGACCCGTACAGAATCGTATCGGCCTGCGCGGCCAGGGGAGCGGCGAGGGCGGCGGCAACCGCCAGGGCAAGAACAGATTTTCTCATGGCATGATTCCCAAGTTGTGGCACACGTCCAAGTGAGCTTTAAGATTTGCTTTCCGATCAAACGGATAAATTGATTGGAAAACAATCTTGCAGCATGGTTTAGCAATAAGT
>JBDHRD010000209.1:0-5076 GCA_039807425.1 Candidatus Contendibacter sp.
CCGGCCAAAAGGACGTGCTTCAGGCCATCCCCCCGAATGCACCGTTGTATCCGCACCTGACCGCCGCCCAGGCCGCGTTGCGCGCCTATAGTCAGGGCGAGACCGAGGACGCGGTGCGCGAGCGCCTGAAAGCCATTTCGATTCGTTCGCCCTACCGCGACTTGCGGCAGGCGCTCGCGGCGCTGCTGAAGCTGGAAACCGATCCGGCTGGCGCCTTGGCCCTGATCGAGCGTATCCCGCCAACCTCTCCCTACCAGGACCTGGTCGAACTGGTTCGGGCCGGCGCCGCCAACAATTCAACCCGCGCGCTGCTGGCGCTCGCTCCAGCCCAGCGCGAACTGGCCGGCGGCCTGCTCGGTCTGGACGCACGCCAAATCAAACTGCTCAAGGACTGGGCGCACTTGGGCGACCATCCCAGCGATAAGGCGAAATTCGAGTTCATCGCCGCCAACCTGGCGCTGTTCGGCCGGGAGCAGGCTCGCCGCGCCGGTTTGGCGCTGTTGCTGGGCTACCCGCAGGGATCGAAAACCTACAACCACCTGTTCGGGCCGCTGCCGCCGTTTGAGGCGCAACGGCTGAAAGCATTGCGCGCGGAGCGGGAGGACGATGACCTCGACGATACCCTGGGTCATTGGCAGGCGTGCGTCGGCCTGCTGCGTCACGACACCGACCCGGACCACCGGCTGATGGCGGCGCTCATCCTGCGCCACATGGCCGAGCTGCTGCACAAGGGGGACGATGGCTGGGACGACGGCGCGCAGCTTCGCGACTGTCTGGAGCAAAGCCTGCGGTTCGACCCCGACGACCGCGACGTCTATCTGCAACTGGCAATCCTGTACAAGGACATCGACAACGACAAGGAATATCACCAGTGGGTGGAACAGGCGGTCAAGCGTTTCCCCGACGACCCCCTGGTGCTGATGGCGGCGGTCAAAACCGCCACCGCCCGCAAGGCTCACAAGAAAGCCGCCGGTTTCGCCACCCGGGTGCTGGAGCTGGACCCGATCAACAGCAAGGCTCGCACCGTCCTGATCAACGCCCATCTGGCCCATGCCCGCAAGCTGATGCGGGGCGGCAAGGTCGTGCTGGCCGAAAGGGAACTGGACAGCGCCGGTCGGTTGGAACGGGATAACGCCCGCACCGGCGTCGTCGAAATCAACCGGGGCCTGCTGGCGCTGCAACAGCACCAGCGCGATCTTGGGCGGCGCTGGTTGCGAGAAGGCGTTCGCCTGGCCGGTAACCCCCTGCTGGCCTGGGTGCGGGTAGCAGTGGAAGTGCTGCGCCTGAAGCTGGAGCCGGCCGGCTTCCAGCGCGACGCCGAACTGGGCGACCCACGCAAACTGAGCGCCAGCCGCGCCGACCTGCTGGCTCTGGCGCAATTGATCAACGCCTATCGCGAGGAAGAGGTGAGCGACCTCACCTCGGTTCTGGAAGACCTGGAAAAGCCCCTGCAACGTGCGATCAAGGCGCTGACCAGCGAGAACGACCTGTTGCTGATGTGCGAATGCCTGCACCAGGCGCCGCATTACGGCCTGCTGGAACACGCCGCCACCCGGGCGCTGGAGGTTCAGCCGGAGCGGCCGCTGTTCGTCTACTACCAGATTTACGGCCGCGCCGAGGGCGATCTGGACCAGGTCAAGGATCGCGATTACGGCCGGCTGGAGCACGCCATGGAACGGGCCAGCGCCACCAAGGATCACCGCGCCGCGACCGCGATCACTCGTTTTCTCAGTCAAAATCCATTCTCGCTACCCTTCCGGCCCAAGGGCGGCGGCCCGATGCCGATGCCGATGCCGATGCCGCCCAAAATGCGGCGTGAAATGGAAGACATCCGCAAGGAACTGGAACGACTGCCACCCGCGCTGCGGGACCGGATGCTCGACCAGATCCTGGATGAACTGCCGCCCGACGATGATTTTCCGCCGGAAGTCCAGCGAGCCATCATGAAAATGATGCTGCTCGGCGAGGGCATCGAGGACCTGTTGGATGAGTTGCCAGAGGACCTTCCCCTGCCCTTCCCCGGCGGCCGGGGCGGACGCGGCAAACGCCGGAGATAACCATGCCCAATCCCTTTGACCTGCTGGGCGTCGCTGAGGACGTCGGCGATGACGCCATCAAGAAAGCCTATCTACAACGGGTGCGCGAGCATCCACCAGAACGCGACCCTGACCGGTTTCAGGCCATTCGCGCCGCCTACGAAGCCATCAAAACCCACAAGGACCGGCTCAGTTATCGGCTGTTTCATCAGGAAACGCCCGATCTGGCTGAACTGACCGCAGCCGCCCTGCGCCCCGGCGATACGCGCCGCCGCCCCTCCGAAACCCAGTTGCGGCAACTGCTGAGCCACCGCCTGATCGGCCAGAAATAAAGACATCTCCATGGACACCGAAACCACAGAACGCTTGCTGGACCGTTTCCGCGCCTATCTGGACGAAACACCCGAAGCCAGCCCCCAAGAGGAGGCCACCAAAGCAGAGCGACGCACCGACCTCTATTCCCTGTTCGCTGAACTGGCGGCGCTGAAAAACGAGATCCGGCTGGAATCGCGCCAGGTGAAAACCGCACTGGATGAATTCCGGGCGGTATTCGAGACGCTGCAAACCAGCCAAACCCAACTCGGCGGCGAACTGGACCGCGCTCGCACCGCGTTGCCGGAACAGCGGCGGGCGGTGCTCAAACCCGTGCTGCTGGAACTGGTGGAATTGCGTGACCGGATGGAAGCCGGCTTGCGCGTTCTGCAAAACTATCGCCCCACCGTGCCGAGTCGCCTGTTCAGGCTGGGGCGGCGGGAACGGGCGCTGTTACAGGCCATCACCCAGGGGCAGGACATCAGCCTGCGCCGGCTGGAGCAACTGCTGAACCACCAGCAGGTGACCGCGCTGGCGGTTCTGGGCCAGCCGCTCGACCCACACACCATGCGCGCCGCCGAAGTCGAGCAGCGCCGCGATATCGGCAACGGCATCGTCACCGAGGAACTGCGCAAGGGCTACCTCTGGCAGGGCGAATTGCTGCGGCTGGCCGAAGTCAAGGTCAATCGCCGGCCGGAACCGCCGGCCCCCGCCGTCCCGCCGCCTACCGAACCCTCACCGACCCAAACCGAGTCTCCTTCTCATGGCTGAAAAAATCATTGGCATCGACCTGGGCACCACCAATTCCGAAGTCGCGGTGGTGGACAACGGTCGGGTCACCGTCATCGACATCACGCCGGATCACCCGATCCTGCCCTCGTTCGTCGGCCTGGCTGACGACGGTTCGATCCTGGTGGGCGAGCCGGCCAAGAACCAGTACGTGCTTTATCCCGAACGCACCATCAAGTCGATCAAGCGGCGGATGGGCAGCGCCGACCGGGTCGAACTGGGCGACGCCACGTACTCGCCCCAGGAAATCTCCGCCATCATCCTGCGGCGGCTCAAAGCCGTTGCCGAGGCGCATCTGGGCGAAACCATCCACAAGGCGGTCATCACCGTCCCGGCCTATTTCTCCGACGCCCAGCGCCAGGCGACCCGGGAAGCCGGGGAAATCGCCGGGCTGGAGGTGATGCGGATCATCAACGAGCCGACCGCCGCCGCGCTGTCCTATGAAGCCAACCATCAGGGCCACAAAAAGGTGCTGGTCTACGACCTGGGCGGCGGTACGTTCGACGTGTCCGTCGTCGGCATCCAGGACAATGTGGTCGAGGTGCTGGCCAGCCACGGCAACAACCACTTGGGCGGCGATGATTTCGACGCCAAGATCGTTGAACACCTCGTCGAACACCTGAAAAAACAAGGGGCCGATCCCGGCGGGTCGCGCCGGGCCATGGCCCGCATCACCCGGGCGGCGGAAACCGCCAAGATCGCCCTGTCGGATCAGCCCTTCACCCGGATCGAGGAGGAATACCTGCTGGACAAGGCCGGCGCCCCGGTCCACCTGTCCCTGGAACTGGCGCGGGCCGATTACGAAGCGATGATCGCCAGCTACATCGACGAAACGCTGGAAGCGGTCCACATCGCCCTGAAGGGGGCCAATCTCACCGTGTCCGACATCGACGAAGTGCTGCTGGTCGGTGGCGCCACCCGCACGCCGGTGATCACCGAGCGGCTGGAAGGTGACCTGGAACTGACGGTGCGGGCCGAAGTCAACCCGGATTTGTGCGTCGCCACCGGCGCGGCGATTCAAGCCGGGATGCTGGCCGGCGAAGCGGTGTCGGCGGTGCTGGTGGACATCACCCCCTACACCTTCGGCACCAGCGCTTTAAGCGAGCGGGACGGCATCCCCTATCCGTTCACCTACGTGCCGCTCATCCACAAGAACACCCCGATCCCGGTCACCAAGAGCGAAGTCTTCTTTACGCTGTACGACCATCAGGACACCGTAAGGGTGCATGTCTACCAGGGCGAGGACCCGGACGCGCTCAATAACATCGAGATCGGGCAGTTCACGGTGGAACACCTGAGCAAGGCCCCGGCGGGCAATCCGATTGTCCTGCAATTCTCTCTGGACCTGAACGGCATCATGAACGTCACGGCGCGGGAGAAAACCACCGGGCTGGAAAAATCCATTCGCATCGACAACGTGCTGACCCGGTTCCAGGAAGGCGAACTGGAAATCGCGCGGGCGCGGGTGGACGCCCTGTTCGGCGGCGGCGAGACCATCGAGGGCGAAACCGTCGCGCCGGCCGCCGCCCCCACCGAACATCAGTTGCAGGCACAGGCCCGGGCGGTGGTGGAAAAGGCCCAAAGGCTGCTGGATCGCGCCAGCGAGGATGACCGCGAGGACATCATCAACCTGATCGAAAAAATCACCGACGCACTGGCCGCCGAGGATTTTGCCGCCGTCAAAGCGCCGCTGGCCGATTTATCCGACATCCTGTTCTACCTGGAGTCGTGATGGAGCGTTGTCCGGTTTGTCGCGCCCGCTTCAAGGGTGAAGCGGTCTGCTATCGCTGCGGCGCGGATTTGAACGCGCTGCTGGCCATCGAAGCCGAGGCCGCCGCGTGGGAACGGGAAACGGTCGCTTCGCTGGCGGCAGGTGACTGGATCGCGGCGCGACGGGCCACCGACCAGGCGCTGGCGCTTCAATACAGCTCGTTGGCCG
>JBDHRD010000210.1:0-4933 GCA_039807425.1 Candidatus Contendibacter sp.
CCGCCTGCTGGCGCAGCGCCAATCGGCCAAGGAAGCCGCAACCCCTTGAAAGTTCTGAACCACATTCAAAGCCCTGACGTCCTGGGGCATCTACGGATCTCGCTTTGGAACCAGATGGCTAGTGTTCCATAGTTTCCGGCGCTTTTCATTACCTCGGTGCTGATCCACGGTAGCGGTGGGTCACTGGGGTTTGGGTAGGTGCACCAGGGTCTCCAGCGCAACGTGATCATCGGGTCATCCAGGAACCGTCGCGATCCCAGCAGACGACGGCTCCGAGTGTCAACATGATCTCGGAGGGACCCGACATGTAGCATGCCTGACGGCGTACCCTTTCGTGGGTCATGGCCGCCCCACCCGGGTCTGGGTCGCTATCCAATTATTATTCAAATAGTTAGAGTTATTTTGCGAGTTTTTTGTCTGGACCCTGCTGGGTCAATAGTGACCCTCTTCTACCGCACCGGAATTTTAAACCATTTGTAATTCAATCGGTTATAAGAACCAATGTCGTGGTATGGGCTTTGCCAAATCAGTAGGAAAAAAGACCCTTTCCAAACGGATTAGCGTGTCTGAACCGCATGCGTGCGGAGTCGTTCTATGAATGCCCGAATCGTTAGTCTGACTCTGTGCTTGGCCCGGGCTGGTCCGATTGAACGAATCAATCCCGAGCTGCTTGCACGGAGATTTAAGCTTGGCGAACAATGAGTTAACCAACACGCATATTTCGTGACCCGCCCGAATGGCGGAGGAGGATAAAACGATGGATTTGATCGCTGAACGCGTCGAGGTATGGGCTGCCTCTATCGAAGACAAACCCGGTGGCCTGGCTGCTATCCTGACAAGTCTGCGGGAAGCCGGCGCCGATCTCAACTTCGTCCTCGCCCGTCGGGCGCCGGAAGAGTTCGGCAAGGCGGTGGTATTTGTCACCCCACTCCAAGGCGATGCGGAATTCGAAGCCGCCGCCACCTTGGGCTTTAACCCGACCGCGAGCGTGCATGCGGTGCGCGTCGAAGGCCCCAATCAAGCAGGGATCGCCGCTGTCCTGGCCGCCAAACTCGCGGCGGCGGGCCTCAACCTGCGCGGGTTCTCGGCGGCGGTGCTCGGGACGCGGTTCATCTTGTATATTGGCCTGGATTCCGCCGAAGACGCCGCCAAGGCGTTGACCATTCTGCAGCAGGTTTAAATCGAATTTCCCGGAGCGTCCGGCGACTGACCCTCTTCGTTCCAGTATTTCGTCTTGCAATGCGGCAAGCACGACGGGTACGCTGTTGTTATGCCGCGCTGTACTGGAGAACGAGACCATGTTCGACAGCTTGCCACCCCTCGGCTTGCAACGGGTCAAAGTCATTGCCCTTGCGGTTACCGATCTGAGTCGCGCCCACCGGTTTTACGGCCAGCAACTGGGCTTGTCGCCCGCGTTCGAGGGCGAGGAACAGGTTGGCTGGTGGCTGGATTCCGTGATCCTGATGCTCAAACCTGACTGGGCGGCGCCCACCAACCAGCCTAATCCGCGCGTCACCTTGGCGACCGAGCACGCGCCGGCGACCCAGGACGCTCTGCGCGCCCGCGGGGTCACCATCGCCGACAAGGTCGAACCCTACGGGGATTTTTACGTCGGCAGCTTTCTCGACAGCGAAGGTAATAAATTGTGGTTTTGTTCCCCGGTCGCTACACCAGCAAAGCGAGCCATGGCCTCGACCGCGACCGGCTCACCAGCGCCACCGGCGAGACCTGGAAGGCGAGGATGAAGTTCGTCCCCGTCTCGCCTGCCTGGGCCCGCTGGCAGCCACGCTGGCCAGCCACAAGGCGTGGATTCCGTATGCCGCCCCACTCATCTATCGCACCCTCGGGCCAATTTTACCCAACGGCGCGGCGGCGGTGGCCCCGCTCCTGCCACTGGCCGTGCTGCAGTACGCCACGCAGCACCACGCCGCCGTACAACGCGCTGGCCACGGAGGCAATCGTCTGACGCTGGGCAGCACCCTGTTCCGCGCGATTCTGGCCGGGCGCTCCGGCATCGTACTCAGCCGGCACGAGTTCGCCAACACCTGGTCCCTGATCCAGCATCCGGATGGCCGCATTCACCCGGCGATTCCCGAAATGCTGGACGAGTTGCGCGCGTTGCCGACCGAGTCGCCGCCCGGCGCGGACTATCCCTTCGTGTTGATGGTCGGCGAACGGCGCAGCTACAACGCCAACCAGATTTTCCGCGATCCAGCTTGGCGCAAGGTGGATAAGGACGGCGCCCTGCGTATCCACCCGGACGACGCCAGGGGCCTGGAACTGTCTACCGGCGAACGCGCCATCTGCCAATCGGCGCGCGGCGCCATCCAGGTCGTGATCGAGGTGGACGACACTGTGCGCCGTGGCGTGGTCACCCTGCCCCACGGCTACGGTAACCGGTATCGGGACGGCGCGCCCATCGATCCGCCCGTCAACCGGCTGACCGCCAGCGACCATTGCGATCCCTTCTCGAAGACGCCTTTTTACAAATACGAGCCGGTCCACACTCTCAAACCGGCGGCCAGCGCAGTCTGATGTCAACCTCGATTCAAGAACCGGAGCGAACCATGAGCGCACTACGAAAAGACATTTCGATCGAGATTCTCAACGAGCGGGGGAAGGAATACCTGCCGGGCTATCTGGGCATCGAAATGCTGGAGTTGAAGGAAAACTCGCTCAGCAGTCACATGCCAGTCCAGAAATTGCATATCGCACCGAACGATTTTCTCCACGCCGCCAGCGTCGTCGCGCTGGCGGATACGACCTGCGGCTACGCGACGGTCGCCCACCTGCCGGAAGGCGCGCAGTCGTTCACCACGGTCGAACTGAAGAGCAACCACCTCGGCACGGTCAGGGAAGGGCGCATCTCGTGCGTGGCGACCGCGCAGCATCTCGGGCGAAACACGCAGGTCTGGGATGCCGTGGTGACCGACGAAGCGAGCGGCCGCAAAATCGCGCTCTTCCGTTGCACGCAGATCATCCTGTGGCCGAAGCAGTAATCGAGGAACCGATCAGGGGCGAGCCCCAATAATCTTGAGATCGACTGCCCGATGAAAACCTATAACGTCGAGCGCGTGCTCAGCGTTCACCACTGGAACGACACGCTATTCAGCTTCAGGACCACCCGCGATCCGGGGCTACGCTTTCGCAACGGCCATTTTGTCATGGTCGGCCTGGAAGTAGACGGCCGTCCGCTGATGCGAGCCTATAGCATCGCCAGCGCCAACCACGAAGAGTATCTCGAATTTTTCAGCATCAAGGTGCGCGACGGGGCGCTCACCTCCCGGCTGCAGCATCTGCGGGAAGGCGACTCGATTCTGGTCGGACGCAAGCCGGTAGGTACCCTGGTGATCGACGATCTATTGCCCGGCCAGCGGCTTTATCTGCTCGGTTCGGGGACCGGACTGGCGCCGTTCCTGAGCATCATCAAGGACCCGGACACCTACGACCGCTTTGAACGGGTCATATTGGTGCATGGCGTGCGGCGCGTCACCGAATTGGCCTACGCCGACTTCATCGCCGACGAACTGCCGCAAGATGAGTTTCTGGGCGAGACCATCCGCGAGAAGCTGATCTACTACCCCACCGTGACGCGCGAACCCTTCCACCATCACGGGCGGCTGACTGACCTCATCGAGAGCGGCAAGCTGTTCGCAGACCTTTGCCTGCCGCCGCTCGATCCTACCCAGGATCGGGTCATGATCTGCGGCAGCCCGGGGTTGCTGAAGGACACCCGCGTGCTCCTGAACGCCCGGGGGTTTGTCATTTCGCCCCACATCGGCGAGCCGGGTCATTATGTGATCGAGCGGGCTTTTGTCGAGAAGTAGTTGTCCTCTCAGGGAATCTGCTCGGTGAATTGACCAGGAACGGTGACCGTAATCACTCCACCCCAGGTACACATCAGGGTGGAAGTGTTATTAAGCGCTGGCATGTTGCCCAATAACACGGTTGGCGCCCCCGGTACCCACGGTGCTGGCGTGACTGGTACGCATGGCATCGGCGTTAGCACCCCCATGGCGGCAGCCGTCGCCGCCGCCACCGCCGGATTGGTGGGCGTGATACACATGCCAAATGGCATGATATTGACCATGGGGACGTGATCCATGATATTCGCTGCTGGCATATTGCTGGTCATGGTTCGATTCACCGGCAGCACTGTGAGAACGCTGGGTGCGACCCCGAAACTGCACATCAGGGTTGCGCCGTTACAGATGTGCATGGACATACGTATACCTCCAAACAGGTTTCTTGTTGGGTTCCTTGCAGGCAACAGAGTTCCCCCTTCAAGGGGAGGCTCGTCGGACCTCCAGGAAGCTGTAAAAATATCATAAATAATCAAACGATTAATGTTGCCAGGTTCGTTACTCCCGCAGGATGGCCGTTACCTTGTCCCGCGCCATGGCAATCATCTTGCCATAGGTCGGATCCTGATCTTGTCGGTACGAATGCCTGTAGCGTCACCTCTCTGAGTAGCGGAATCGCTGCGGTCGAACCCCCTCGCACTGCGTGTCACCCTTCCTTGGCCAAGGAGGATAATTATACCCAGATTTTATACCATCATCCTTTTAACTTAATGCCTCTACCCCGCAAAGCCTCCGCTCTAGTCAACAAACCAAAAGCTCGGGCTTAAGCTATCGTATTAATAATATTATGTAATATGTCTATCATAATAGCCCCCGCTAACGTTCCATTAGCGAAGGTGAGAAAAGTAGGTATACTGTCATGGTGAACGGGAGTTTCGAGTAATGGAGGAATGAATGATGGGGTGGGGATTGGTTATAGATGATGATATAACCGGGAAGGGAAATGATCAGACCTTTCCTCCAGCGCTGCCGGCGGCGGTGCGCGATTACATTCACGCCGCCCTGGCGCCGCGCACCCGCCAGGCCTACCAGGAGGACCTGGCCCGGTTCCTGGCCTGGGGCGGCCAGGT
>JBDHRD010000211.1:0-4914 GCA_039807425.1 Candidatus Contendibacter sp.
GCCCCACCGCCAGTCCCCACCACGGCCCGACCAACGCCCCGGCGATGACGTTGATGAAATGCTGGGTGGGCGATAGCTTGGCGATGCCGGTGGGAATGCTCAGCGGCGACAATGCGACCGCCAGCGCGGCCAGCGCCACGCTGTAGGCGACCAGCCGGGTCGACGAGACGGCGCCGGCGAAGGGACTGGAGGAATCAGAGGTGGACATGAGATGGGCCTTGCCAAATTTCCGCGGTCAGGGAACTCGCTGTACTGGAATCGGGCTCAAAGACTGGCATAACCCACCGCCGATTGCCAGACTCGCCCTTTGAAAATGCGACAGACTGGAGAGAATCGTCATGAACCGATCATCGCTTTCAACCACCGTGCTCGACCCGCTCAAATCCTGGCGCTGGGACCGGATCATCGAAAAACACGAAGGGCCAGAATCCTGGGACAGCACGCTCCGGTACTACGATCCGGAATTCATCGAGATCGCGGGTTATCCGGTGCTCCTGCCGGTGGATCGCGAGCATCACTCGAACATCACCATTTTGCGCTGCATCGCCAGCGAAGACCACCGGACCCTGACGATCTTTCTCAAGGACACCACCTATGTGACCGACCCCCGGGACGAGTATTTCGCGGCGGGTTACATAGCGGTTTGCGACCAATTTCCGGGGCAGGATTTCTACGTCGCCATCCTTTACCACGAATGGTTCATGGTGGAAAACCGGTGACTGCCGATACCGCGGTGGATCGTTCTCCGTCGCCGGTCTGGCCCGCCTATCTCGCGCTGCTGGGCAGCGGCGAACTGGAGCGGCGGGTGGTCGAGGCCTGCGCCCGGCTGGAGAATTGCGACCTGTGCGCCCGCTATTGCCGGGTGAACCGGCGGCAGACGCTGAAGGGCGTGGTGTGCCGTACCGGCGAACGGGCGGTGGTGCATGGCTATGGCCCGCATCACGGTGAAGAGAATCCGCTGCGCGGCTGGGCTGGTTCGGGGACGATCTTTTTCACCTGGTGCAACCTGCGCTGCCTGTTCTGCCAGAACTGGGAAATCAGCCAGCAGGGCGCGGGCCGGGAAGCCGCGCCGGAAACCTTGGCCGGCATGATGCTTGACCTGCAAGGGCAGGGTTGCCACAACATCAACCTGGTTACTCCCAGCCACGTCGTGCCGCAGATTCTGGCGGCCACCCTGCTCGCCGCCCGCTGGGGCTTGCGCCTGCCGCTGGTCTACAACACCGGCGGCTATGACAGCCCGGAGGCGCTGGCGCTGCTGGACGGCGTGGTGGACATCTACATGCCGGACCTGAAATACGGTAATTCCGAAGCCGCTCACCGCTATTCGCACGTGCGGAACTACTGGGAAGCGAACCAGGCGGCGGTGCGGGAGATGCACCGGCAGGTCGGGGATTTAATGCTGGACGAGCACGGACTGGCGCGACGCGGGTTGCTGGTGCGCCATCTGGTGCTGCCGGGTGATCTGGCGAATACCGAAATCGTGCTGGCCTTCCTGGCGCGGGACATTTCCCCCGACACCTATTTGAACCTGATGGATCAGTATCACCCCTGCTATAAGGCTGGCGACTATCCGCCGCTCGACCGCCCGCTCGCGCGGGAGGAGTACGAACAGGCACTGCGGTTGGCGGAGAAATATGGATTGCGCCGACTCGACCAGTGGCGGCGCTGGCGGGAGTGGAGTCAAGAATCGGGTTAAGATTCAGTGCAGTTTCCAGCACCATTTCATCAGCCGGATCTCGCAACCGCGGGCGCCAGAGATAATGCAGATCCACCGGTTCCGCGAGCAGGCTCAGCGCATGCGGAGCGAGCCAAACCTGAGCATGATCGTCACCGCACGCCGCGACATTACCCGTTCGCACCCCTATAATTTCCAACCTCCTTCCCCGGTTATCAATTCCCCACGCCTGGATGCTCATGCCCGCCGCTACCCCATTGTTTTCCCATCGCCCCTACTGGGCCGCCCGCTTTGGCGTCGCGCCCTTCCTGCCGATGTCCCGCGCCGAGATGGGCGCGCTCGGCTGGAATTCCTGCGACATCATCATCGTCACCGGCGATGCCTACGTGGATCATCCCAGCTTCGGCATGGCGGTCATCGGCCGTTTGCTGGAGGCGCGGGGTTTCCGGGTCGGCATCCTCGCCCAGCCCGACTGGACTGCCGCCGAACCGTTCCAGGCGCTGGGCCGGCCCAATCTGTTCTTCGGGGTCACGGCAGGCAACATGGATTCGATGGTCAATCGCTACACCTCCGACCGGCGGCTGCGCCACAACGACGCCTATACGCCCAACGACGAAGGCGGCAAACGGCCCGACCGGGCGGTGATCGTCTACAGCCAGCGTTGCCGCGAGGCGTATCCCGACGCGCCCATCGTCATCGGCGGCATCGAAGCCAGCCTGCGCCGCATCGCCCATTACGACTACTGGTCGGACACCGTGCGCCGCTCGATCCTGCTGGACGCCAAAGCCGACCTGTTGCTATACGGCAACGCCGAACGGGCCATCGTCGAAGTCGCCCACCGCGCCGCCACCGGCGAACATCCCAAGACCCTGTGCGATCTTCGCGGCACAGCATTCGTCCATGGCGGCGACCTGCCGGAGGGTTGGCTGGAAATCGATGCGACGCTCGATGGCGGTTCCCACAACCTCCGCCACGACCGCGCCACGACCGTCATTCGCCTGCCCAGCTATGAACAAGTCAAAACCGACCCGGTGCTGTACGCCCACGCTTCCCGCCTGCTGCATCTGGAGACCAATCCCGGCAATGCTCGCGCCTTGGTCCAGCGTCACGGCGACCGCGACCTGTGGCTGAATCCGCCGCCGATTCCGCTCACCACCCCGGAACTCGACGCCGTGTTCGATTTGCCTTACGCCCGCGCGCCGCATCCCCGCTATGGCGACGCCCGCATCCCGGCCTGGGAGATGATCCGCTTTTCGGTCAACATCATGCGCGGCTGTTTCGGCGGCTGCACGTTCTGCTCGATCACCGAGCACGAGGGCCGCGTCATCCAGTCGCGCTCGGAAGCCTCCGTGTTGCGGGAGATCGAGGACATCCGCGACAAGACGCCGGGCTTCACCGGGATCATTTCCGACCTCGGCGGGCCGACCGCCAACATGTACCGCATCGCCTGCAAGTCGCGGGACATCGAACGAAGCTGCCGCAAGCTGTCCTGCGTCTACCCGGACATCTGTTCCAACCTGAACACCGATCATTCCACACTGGTCCATTTATACCGCAAGGCGCGGGAAGTGCCGGGGGTGAAGAAAATCCTGATCGCATCGGGCGTGCGTTACGATCTGGCCATCCGCGATCCGGCCTATGTGCGCGAACTGGTCACCCATCACGTTGGCGGCTATCTCAAAATCGCCCCGGAACATACCGAAGCCGGGCCGCTTGCCAAGATGATGAAACCCGGGTTGGGCGCTTATGACCAATTCAAGGAACTGTTCGGGAGATATTCGCGCGAGGCCGGCAAGGAGCAATATCTGATTCCCTATTTCATCGCTGCTCATCCCGGCACGACCGACGAGGATATGCTCAACCTCGCCCTGTGGCTGAAGCGCAACGGTTTCCGAACCGATCAGGTGCAGGCGTTTCTGCCCAGTCCGATGGCGCTGGCCACCGCCATGTACCACACGGGCCACAATCCGCTCAAAGGCATCCACCGCAATCGGGGTGAAGCGGTCTTTGTGCCCAAGGGGTTGAAACAGCGGCGCTTGCACAAGGCCTTTCTGCGCTATCACGACCCGGAGAACTGGCCGTTGCTGCGCGAGACACTTAAACGGATGGGGCGGTCGGATTTAATCGGCAACGGCAAGCGGCATCTGATTCCGGTCTGGCAACCTGCCGGCACTGGCTCGACGGGCGGCGAGGGCGCGCGCCTGGGACGCAAACATGGCGGGCAGACTTTCCTGACCCAGCACACCGGCCTGCCACCACGCGCCGGCGGCGCCTCCAAACCGACCGCCATCGACCGCCGTCCGGCGCACGCCTTCACCCAAGGCAGTCCCTGCGGCGGCGGCAAGCGGCGTGGCGGGCGCTGAGGATATGGCCATGCGCGAGATGCAAGCCCTGCTCGAATTGATGGCCCGGCTGCGCGACCCGGAAAACGGTTGTCCGTGGGACCGGGAGCAGACCTACGCCACCATCGTCCCGCACACTATCGAGGAAGCTTACGAAGTCGCTGACGCCATTGCCCGTGAGGACTGGGAAGAACTGCGGTCGGAATTGGGCGATCTGCTGTTTCAAGTCGTGTTTTACGCCCAGATCGCTCGCGAGGAAGGTCGTTTCGACTTTGCCGCCGTGGCGCGCGGCATCGTCGAAAAGATGACTCGCCGCCATCCGCATGTGTTCGGCGACGAGTCCTGCGCCAATGCCGCCGAGCAGACCGCGGCCTGGGAGCGGATCAAGGCGTCTGAAAAAACCCGGCAACCCGCCGGTGTGCTGGATGGAATCCCGCTGGCGTTGCCGGCGCTGACCCGGGCGATCAAGCTGCAAAAGAAAGCGTCCAAGGTTGGTTTCGACTGGGGCGCCCTGGAACCGATCCTGGCCAAGATCGAAGAAGAAATCGGCGAAATCCGCCACGAGATCGCAATCGAAGCCCCAGCGGAACGGCTGACCGACGAGTTGGGCGACGTGCTGTTCGCGGTCGCCAACCTGGCCCGTCACCTCAAGCTCGACCCGGAAGCGGCCCTGCGCGGCACCAACGCCAAGTTCGAGCGGCGATTCCGGCGGATCGAGGCGTGGCTGGCGCAAGATCGCCGAACTCCGGCGGAATCGACGCTGGCGGAAATGGACGCGCTGTGGGAGCGGGTCAAGCGCGAGGAACGATAACCCCAGAGTTCAGGGCTTTGAATGTGGTTCAGAACTTTCAAGGGGTTGCGGCTTCCTTGGCCGATTGGCGCTGCGCCAGCAGGCGG
>JBDHRD010000212.1:0-4862 GCA_039807425.1 Candidatus Contendibacter sp.
CCGAAACCACGGGCGGTCCGGCCCGGTATTATCGCGTTCCGGGAACCGGCAGCCGCATCGGCTTCATCTCGCCGCACAGCCACAATTTCTGCGATGCGTGCAACCGGGTCCGAGTCTCGGCCGAGGGCCGCCTGCTGCTGTGTTTGGGGCAGGAACACTCGGTGGATTTGCGCCATGTCCTGCGCGCGCATCCCGGCGACCGCGAACGGGTGAAGCAGGCCATCGTCGCCGCCATGACGATCAAGCCGCGCGGCCATGAGTTCCAGACCGGCGGCCAGGTGATCGGGCGCCATATGAATCACACGGGCGGATAAAATCATCACCCCCTGAGCGGACGGCGGAACTTTCCATCAAGCTCCCAGTCCCCGAATCAGGGGACCCACCGGGTCCCTGCGATGTCTTCAGGGAACCCGAATGCCATGAAAACCTTCCTGGCGACCCTCATCGCCATCCTGCTGTTTGGGGCCGGCGTGCTGCTGGCGCCTCGCCTGCAACCCTTTCTCGCCCATCTTGGCCACGAACAGCCGTCCAAACCGGTCGATTCCAGTGTCCCGGTATCGGCCGAGCGCCAGCCGGTCAAATACCGCCATCCGATGAACCCGGCCATTTTTTCCGATACGCCGGCCAAGGACGACATGGGCATGGACTACATCCCGGTCTATGCTGACGAGGAAAAAACCGCTACCGGCCCCGGTATCCGCATCGCTCCGGAAGTGATCAACAATCTGGGGGTGCGCACCGCACCGGTCGAGCGCGGCAACCTGAGCCGGCGGATCGAGACGGTCGGCTACATCGACTACGACGAACGCGCGTTGAGTCATGTTCATTTGCGCGCCAACGGCTGGGTGGAGAATCTGAAGGTCCGCACCCTCGGCGAGCGGGTGCGCAAGGGCGACCTGCTGCTGGAAGTTTACGCGCCCGATCTGGTCAACGCCCAGAAGGAATACCTGCAGGCGCTCGGCGGCATTCTGGAGTCGCTGAAAACTTCGGCCCGCGACCGCCTGTTGGCGCTGGGCGTGCCGGAGAGCCAGATCCAGCAAGTGGAAAAGGAGCGGCGCGTTCCCCAACTGACCGCCGTATACGCCCGGCAGGACGGCATCGTTTCGGCGCTCAACATCCGCGAGGGCATGTACGTTCAGCCGGAAATGGAATTGATGACCCTGGCCGATGTTTCCACGGTCTGGATCAAGGTGGAAGTGTTCGAGCAGCAGGCCGGCTGGCTGGCGGTCGGTCAAAAGGCCGAGGTGCGATTGCCGCCCGCGCCCGGCGAGACGTGGGAAGGGACGGTGGAATATATCTACCCCGACGTGGACGCGAAAACCCGCGCCGTGCGCGCCCGCTTGCGCTTCCCCAATCCCGGCGAACGGCTCAAATTCAACATGTTCGCCGATGTCGTGATCCACGCCACGCCGCGCGTCAAGACCCTGAACATCCCCCGCGAGGCGTTGATCCGCACCGGGTCCGAACAGCGGGTGATCGTGGATCTCGGCGAGGGAAAATTTGCAGCGCGGCCGGTGGAAACCGGTATCGAGGCCGGTGACCGGGTGGAAATCCGCTCCGGCCTGAAGGAAGGCGAACGGGTGGTGACCTCCGCTCAATTCCTGCTCGATTCTGAAAGCAGCGTCCGCGCCAGCCTGCAACGGCTCACCGCGCCCGCCAAGCCGGAGATTTGGGCCGAGGGCGTGATCCACACGGTCGAAGCCAGGGCGCGCACCCTGAACGTCACCCACGAGCCGATCCCGGCGTTGAGCTGGCCCGCGATGACGATGGATTTCCCCATCGCCCCGGATGTCAAGCTGGAGGGATTGAAACCGGACGGCAAGGCGCGTTTCCGCATCCACGAGGGCGAGGATGGCCGGTATGTGATTGACGCTATCGCGCCGGCGGGGAAGCGACCGTGATCGCCGCTGTCATCCGCTGGTCGATTCAAAATCGTCTGCTGGTCACGCTGGCGACTCTGCTGCTCGCCGGTTGGGGGATCTGGTCCGCCCGCCACATCCCGCTCGACGCCCTGCCCGACCTGTCCGACGTGCAGGTCATCGTCAAAACCAGCTATCCCGGCCAGGCGCCACAGGTGGTGGAAAGTCAGGTCACCTATCCGCTGGCGACGGCCCTGCTGGCGGTGCCGGGGGCGGTCACCGTGCGCGGCTATTCCGGTTTCGGCGATTCCTTCGTCTACGTGATTTTTGCCGATGGCACCGATCTGTACTGGGCGCGGTCGCGGGTGTTGGAGTACCTGAGCCAGATCGCGCCGCGCCTGCCGCCGCAGGCCCAGCCGGCGCTGGGACCGGACGCCACCGGAGTCGGCTGGGTCTACGAATACGCGCTGGTGGATCGCGCCGGCCATCACGATTTGGCGCAGTTGCGTTCCTTGCAGGACTGGTTCCTGAAATTCGAGTTGCAGTCGGTGGACGGCGTGGCCGAAGTCGCCACGGTCGGCGGCATGGTCAAGCAGTATCAGGTGGTGCTCGATCCCAACCGGCTGCGCGCCTACGGTCTGCCGCTGGCCCAGGTGCGCATGGCGATTCAGAACGCCAACCAGGAGGTCGGCGGCTCGGTGATCGAGATGGCCGAGGCCGAGTACATGGTGCGTTCGCGCGGTTATCTGCAAACCGTCGAGGACTTGCGGCAAGTGCCGCTGGGCGTCAGTCCCGCCGGCACGCCGATCTTGTTGGGCGACGTGGCCGAGGTGCGCATCGGCCCACAGTTGCGACTCGGCGCGGCGGAACTGGACGGCGAAGGCGAGACCGTGGGCGGCATCATCGTCATGCGCTCCGGCGAGAACGCGCTGACCACCATCGAAGCGGTCAAGGCCAAGCTCGACCAGTTGCGCCGCGGCTTGCCCGAGGGTGTGGAAATCGTTCCGGCCTACGACCGCTCCGATCTGATCCTGCGGGCGGTGACCAACCTGCGCGACAAGCTGATCGAGGAATTCGTCGTCGTCGTCATCGTCTGCGCGCTGTTCCTGTTCCATCTGCGCTCCTCGCTGGTGATCCTGATCAGCCTGCCGGTCGGCATTCTGGCCGCCTTCGCCATCATGCGCTGGCAGGGCATCAACGCCAACATCCTGTCGCTGGGCGGCATCGCCATCGCCATCGGCGCGATGGTGGACGCCGCCATCGTCATGGTGGAGAACCTGCACAAGCATCTGGAGAAGCAGACGCCGCGTGACGCCGCCGAACGCTGGCGCGTCGTCCAACAGGCCGCCGGCGAGGTCGGGCCGCCGCTGTTCTTCTCGCTGCTGATCATCACCTTCAGCTTCCTGCCGGTGTTCGCCCTGGAAGCGCAGGAAGGGCGGCTGTTCGCGCCGCTGGCCTACACCAAGACCTATGCGATGGCGGCGGCGGCGGGACTCTCGATCACGCTCGTGCCGGTGTTGATGGGCTGGTTCGTGCGCGGCCACATCCGCCCCGAGCACCAAAATCCGCTCAATCGCCTGTTGATCGCCGGCTATCGTCCTTTCGTCGCCCTGGTCATGCGCCACCCCTGGCCGGTGGTGCTGTTGGCGGGTCTGCTCACCCTGACCGCGTGGTGGCCGCTGCAACGGCTGGGCGTCGAGTTCATGCCCGATCTGGACGAGGGCGATTTGCTGTACATGCCGACCACCTTTCCCGCCATCGCCATCGGCAAGGCGGTGGAAATCATGCAGCAGACCGACAAACTGATCCGCGCCGTGCCGGAGGTGAAGCGGGTGTTCGGCAAGGTGGGCCGGGCGGAAACCGCCACCGACCCGGCGCCGCTGAGCATGATCGAGACGGTGATTCAGCTCAAGCCGCGTGCGGAATGGCGGCCCGGCCTGACGACGGCGGATTTGATCGCCGAACTGGACCGCGTCGTCAAACTACCCGGCCTGAGCAACGCCTGGGTGATGCCGATCAAGAACCGGATCAACATGCTGGCCACCGGCATCAAGACGCCGCTGGGAGTCAAGGTGGCCGGCAGCGACCCGGCGGTCATTCAGCAAGTGGGCGAACGACTGGAACAGGTCATCCGTGCGATTCCCGGCGCGACCTCGGTCTATTCCGAGCGGGTGGCGGGCGGGCGTTACGTGGACGTGGCCATCGACCGGCTGGCCGCCGCCCGGCTGGGGCTGAATATCGGCGACGTGCAGGAAATCATCAATACCGCCGTCGGTGGGATGAACGTCACCGAGACCGTGGAAGGGCTGGAACGTTATCCGGTCAATCTGCGCTACCCACAGGAAGTCCGCGACTCGCTGGAGCGGTTGCAAGCTTTGCCTATCGTCACCCCGGCCGGAGCCACCGTACCGTTGAGTCAGGTGGCCGAGGTGAAAATTACTGACGGTCCGGCGATGTTGCAGAGCGAGAACGCGCGGCTGACCGGCATCACCTACGTGGACGTGCAGGGCCGCGACCTTGGTTCCTTCGTGGCCGAGGCGCAACAGGCCGTGGCTGATCAGGTGACGTTGCCGGCGGGTTATTCGCTGCGCTGGTCCGGCCAGTACGAATATCTGGAGCGGGCGCTGGCCCGGTTGCAAATCGTCGCGCCGGTGACGCTGGCGGTGATTTTTCTGCTGCTCTACCTGAGCTTCGGGCGACTGGGCGAGGCGGTGCTGATCATGGCGACCCTGCCCTTCGCCCTGCTCGGCGGGGTCTGGCTGCTGTACTGGCTGGGCTACAACCTGTCGGTCGCGGTCGGGGTCGGCTTCATCGCCCTGGCCGGCGTCGCGGCGGAAACCGGCGTGGTCATGCTGGTCTATCTCGATCAGGCACTGGCGAAACGGCGGGAAGTGGCCATCAGCGCGGGCCGTGCCGTGACCCTGGCCGAATTGCGCGAGGCGGTGATCGAGGGCGCGCTGCTGCGGGTGCGCCCGAAGATGATGACCGTCGCCACCATCATCG
>JBDHRD010000213.1:0-4862 GCA_039807425.1 Candidatus Contendibacter sp.
AAACGCGCCTGGGCATCGTAGACATCGGTGATGGTCGCCAGCCCCACTTCGAAGCGCCGGTTGGCCTGTTCGAGCTGACGGGCGAAGGCGTTCTTCTCGGCGGTCGCGTAGGTCAGGTTGTCCAGCGCCGCCAGTACCCCGAAATAGCCTTGCGATACGCGCAGCATCAGCTGGTTCTGGGAGTTTTGGAAGTCCACGTCGGACTGTCCGACCACGGCGTCCGCTACCCGCTGTTGCACCTGGCTGCGGCGATTATAGACCGGCTGCACCAGGCCGATCGCATAGGTGTGGCTGTTGAAGGAGGACTGACCGGTCGGCGATCCCGCGATCCCGAAGGTGCGACCCTGTTCGGCCGTCACTCCCACGTTCGGCAGCAACAGGGCCCGGGCCTGTGGCCTGGTTTCCTGCGTCGCCTCGCGGCTGGCGGCGGCGGCCCTGAGCACCGGATCGCTGTCGAGCGCCTGACGGTAAATTTGCAACAGGTTTTCCGCCCACGCTGGCTGGCCGCACAGAGCGGCGATCATTCCAGCCAACACGAGACGATGCACCTTGGACATAACGGAACGTCTCCCTAATAAAGATATTTTAACAAACGCTAATATACCAGACCCGGCATGAAGCAGGGGAACCGCCCGCTGGCGGCGACCCGGATGTGGAGATCAAGGCTCACCACGATTTGATGAGAAATCGTTTGATGTCGATGTCCGTATCCGAAGCGCCGCCTGGAATTCAGAATTCGAAGGTCTTGACCGGCGCCGCGTTGCGCAGCGGCGGCAGCTCGGTATCGAACAGACTTTCCCGGACCCACTCTTCCTCGCCGACCCGGGTGATCAGCAGGGCTTCCATGACCGGCGGCTGGCCGGCCACGATAAACAGCCGACCGCCCAGACTCAGGCTTTGCCGCCAGACCTCGGCGACCTCAGCCACCGAGCCGGTGACGGCGATGGCATTGTAGCGCTGCCCGCCCCAGCCCCGGCTGGCGTCACCAACGTGCAATACCCCGTTGGCCAGGCCGTGGGCCTTGAGCTTCTGGCGGGCGGCCTCGATGAACTCGGGCACGATGTCCACGCTGACCACGCTGGTGACCAGCCGCGCCAGGCAGGCGGTCAGGTAGCCGCCGCCCGTGCCGACTTCCAGCACGTGATCGGTCGGCTGTACCGCCAGCGCTTGCAAAATCCGGCCTTCGACGTTGGGTTTGAGCATGACCTCGCCGTGGCCGAGCGGGATGGCGACATCGCTGAACGCCAGGTTCCGATAGCGCTGCGGCACGAAATCCTCGCGCGGGACGCAGCGGAGGGTGTCCAGCACCCGCTGATCCAGCACATCCCAGGGCCGGATCTGCTGCTCGATCATGTTGTGGCGGGCCAGTTCAAAATTGAATGCAGTCATGGTCGGGGTCCTGTCAACGCCTGGTGGTTTTTTTGGAATTCTAGTGGGGGGTATCCCCGGTTCGGAATCGGAGCGTGGGGATTTTAGCATGAGGATGGTGGCCGCGCTGAACTACAGGAACGTGGCTCCCACCGCAAACAGCCGCTCGACTTCCGGCACCCGCTTCTTGTCGACCAGAAACAGGATGACGTGGTCGTCTGCCTCGATCACGGTGTCGTGGTGGCAGATCAACACATCGTCGCCACGAGCGAGAGCGCCGATGGTGGTGCCCGGCGGCAGGCGAATTTCTTCGACCCGCCGGCCCACCACCCTCGAGGTCTTGTAGTCGCCATGGGCGATGGCCTCGATTGCCTCGGCGGCGCCACGCCGCAGGGAATGCACCTTGGCCACGTCGCCGCGGCGGACGTGGGTCAGCAGGCTTCCAATCGTGGCCTGCTGCGGTGAAATGGCGATGTCGATGATGCCCGACGACTCCACCAAATCCACATAGGACACCAGGTTGATCAGGGCCATGACCTTGCGGGCGCCCATTCGCTTGGCTTGCATCGCCGACAGGATATTGTTCTCGTCGTCGTTCGTGACAGCGCAATAGACGTCCACCTGCTCGACGTTTTCCTGGCGCAGCAGATTTTCATCGGCGGCGTCGCCCTGCAATACGATGGCGCGGCTCAACTGCTCGGACAGCCGGCGGGCGGTCGCCGGGTTGCACTCGATCACCTTGACCTGGAACCGGTCCTCCAGTCCCTGCGCCAGCCGGCTGCCGATATGGCCGCCACCAGCGATGATGATGCGCTTGACCATCTTGTCCAACTTGCGCAATTCACCGACGATGGCGCGGGTGTTTTTGCGAGCCGCGATAAAAAACACCTCGTCGTCAGCCTCGATGATGGTGTTGCCCTCCGGGATGATCGGGCTGCCCTGGCGAAAGATGGCCGCTACCCGGCTCTCGATGCCTGGCATCCGTTCCGGCAGCGCGCGTAGCGCCTGACCGACCAGGGTGCTGCCTTCATAGGCCTTGACGCCCACCAGCCGGACCTGACCCTCGGCAAAATCCAGCACCTGCAGGGCGCCAGGGTGCTCGATGATGCGCTGGATATAATCGGTCACCAATTGCTCGGGGCTGATCAACACATCGATGGGCAGCGCTTCGTCCTTGAACAACCGGTCGCCATAGGTAATGTAACCGCCGGCCCGGACCCGGGCGATCTTGGTGGGGGTGTTGAACAGGGTGTGGGCGACCTCGCAGGCGATCATGTTGACTTCATCGTTGTCGGTCAACGCGATCAGCAGGTCGGCATCGGCGATGCCGGCCTGTTCCAACACGCCCGGATAGGAAGCGTGACCGCGAACCGTGCGAATGTCCAGCCGATCCTGTAGCGCCTGCAGGCGCTCGGCGTTGGCGTCCACTACGGTGACGTCGTTGGCCTCGCTGGCCAGGATATGCGCGACCGACCCACCGACCTGACCGGCGCCGAGAATCACGATTTTCATGGCCTGCTCTCATTCATCCAGCGATTTCTTGGGGTCGATTCCCAGGGCGCGCAGCTTGCGATACAGGTTGGTGCGTTCCATGCCGACCCGCTCGGCCAATCGCGCCACATTGCCTTCGCACTCGCGGAACTGCTGCATCAGGTAGGTGCGTTCGAACTGCTCCCGAGCTTCGCGCAGCGTCAGGTTGAGGGGAACGCTGCCGGTATCCTGGACCTTGACAGCGGTGGCGCCGCGCACGGCAGCATCCACTTCCTCCTGGGTGACTTCTTCCTCGCCGCCCAGGATCAGCAGGCGTTGCACCAGATTCTTGAGTTCGCGGATGTTGCCGGGCCAGGCATAGTTGCGCAGCCGGTTCTGGGCGGCCAGGGTAAAGTGGCGATAGGTCAGATTTTCCTGGTCGACGAAAAAGCCGACATAATAATTCAACAGTTCCGGTACGTCCTCAACATGGTCGCGCAGCGGGGGCAGCCGGATCGGCACGACGTTCAACTGATAATAGAGATCCTCGCGGAACCGGCCGACCGCCACTTCCTGCTCCAGATCGCGGTGGGTGGCGGCCACGACCCGCACGTTGACCCGAACCGCTTCCTTGCCGCCGATGCGCAGAAAGGAGCCATTCTCCAGCGCGCTGGCCAGTTTGGCCTGGGCTTCGGCATCCATGTCGGCCAGTTCGTCGAGAAACAGGGTGCCGCCGCTGGCCTGCTCCAGCCGGCCGTAGTGAATCCGGTCACCCTGCTCGGAGCCAAACAGCTCCAGACTGGCGTTCTCGCGGGCGATGGAGCCGACCCCCACCACCACGAACGGACCGGCGCGGCGCGGGCTGTGGAGGTGCAGGAAGCGGGCGTAGACTTCCTTGCCGGTGCCCGGTTCGCCGAAGATCAATACCGGCGCGTCGTGCTGGGCGATTTTGAGTACTTGAGTCCGCAAGCGCTGGACCACTTCGCTGCGCCCAACCGGCTCGGTGACGACTCGCTGCTGGCGGCGCAGGTTCTGGTTTTCCCGAACCAGCCGGTCAGCCTCCAGCGCCCGTTCCACGGTCAGCAACAGCTTGGCCATGGACAGCGGTTTCTCGATGAAATCGTAGGCGCCCAGCCGGGTCGCCTCCACCGCGGTTTCGACCGTACCGTGCCCGGACATCATGATCACCGGACAGGGCAGGTGATCGCCCTCGCTCCATTCCTTGAGCAGGCTGATGCCATCGGTGTCGGGCATCCAGATATCCAGCAGGATCAGATCGGGCCGCTGAGTGCGCCGGGCCTCGCGGGCGGCGGCGGCGTTTTCCGCAGTGGCGACGGTGTAGCCTTCATCCTCCAGAATTTCCTTCACCAGGTCGCGGATATCCGGTTCGTCATCGACGACCAGAATATAAGGCGCGTTCATCCGGCCTCCTTCTCGGTGTGCAATGGCACGGCGGCAACAACGGGCGATCCAACGTTGCCATGCAAGAGCGGTAACCGGACCACGATCCGCGCCCCGCCGTCGGGCGGGGATTCCAACTGGATCCAGCCACCGTGCTCTTCAACGATTTTTTGGGCAATCGCTAATCCTAGTCCGGTTCCCTTGGGTTTGGTAGTCACATAAGGCTCGAAGGCGCTGGTCAGAATGCTTTCGGGAAACCCCGGCCCATCATCGCGCACGCTCAGTTCGGCGCAGTCGGCCCCGGTGGCATGAGCGCGGCTGGCGCTGATCCACAGGGTCGAGCCGTGGCCGTCGCGGATGGCTTCGATGGCATTCTTTACCAGGTTATGCAACAACTGACGCAGGCGAACCTTGTCGGCATGAATCAGCAGCGGTTCCTGAGCCAGATCCAGCTTGATCTCCACCCCGGCGGGATAGTCGCGATAAAGATAGAGCACCTCGGCGATCAACTCGTTCAGTTCCAGCGGCGCCAGTTGCAGGCGTGGCGGACGGGCGTATTCGTTGAAGGCGTCCACCATTTCCTTCATGGCCTGGACCTGCTGAATGATGGTGTGGGTGCCGCG
>JBDHRD010000214.1:0-4839 GCA_039807425.1 Candidatus Contendibacter sp.
CCCATCGTCGAGCAAATTGAAGCCATTTTGCCGCAGACCCAGTGCGGCCAATGCGGTTACGCCGGGTGCAAACCCTATGCCGAGGCCATCGCCGCTGGCGAGGCCGAGATCAACCTGTGCCCACCGGGCGGCGCGAATGGCGTCGCAGCCCTGGCCGATCTGCTGGGTCGTGATCCGCCGCCGCTTGATGGCGGGAGCGGCGCCGAGAAACCGAAAGTGGTCGCGGTCATCGACGAGCAGAGCTGTATCGGCTGCACCCTGTGCATCCAGGCCTGCCCGGTGGACGCCATTCTCGGCGCGGCCAAGCACATGCACACCGTCATCGCCCGTGAGTGCACCGGCTGCGAGCTGTGCGTGGCACCATGTCCCGTAGACTGCATCCACATGACGCCCATCGCGGAAACCATCACGACCTGGAAATGGGCCTATCCCGGCGCCGCGATCCGGGCCGCCGCATGAGCGCGCTGTTTCCCTTCCACGGCGGCCTCAAAACCGTCCGCCACAAGACCGAATCCAACACGCTCCCCATCGAACCCGGCCCCTTGCCGCGCCGGTTGACCGTGCCGCTGCGCCAGCACATGGGCAACGCCGCCAAGCCCTGCGTCCAGCCCGGCGACCGGGTGCTGAAAGGCCAGATGATCGGCCAGGCCGATGGCTACATCAGCGCCGCCGTCCATGCGCCGACTTCGGGAACGGTGATGGCGGTGGATTTACAGCCGGTCCCGCATCCTTCCGGGCTGGCGGATTGGTGCGTGACCCTCGAAACCGACGGCGAGGACCGCTGGATCAAGCGCGAACCGGTGGATTACCCCCGGTTGCATCCCAGCGATCTGCGCAACGCCCTGCGCAACGCCGGGGTAGTCGGTCTGGGTGGGGCAGTGTTCCCGAGCGCGGTCAAACTCAATCCGGCTGGCTATTGCGAGCGGGTGGACGCTCTGATCCTGAACGGGGCCGAGTGCGAGCCGTGGATCACCTGCGACGACCGGATCATGCGCGAGCGGGCGGCGGAGATCGTCGCCGGCCTGACGATCATGGCGCATCTGCTGGAGCCGGGCGAGGTGCTGATCGGCATTGAGGACGACAAGCCGGAAGCGATCGCGGCGATGACCGCCGCTTGCGCGGGAACCGGCTATGCGGTGCGGGCCGTGCCGACCCGCTATCCCAGCGGTAGCGTCAAGCAACTTATTTTTTTGTTGACTGGTCGGGAAATACCGGATCAGGGTTTGCCCCTGGATATTGGGGTGCAATGCTTCAACATCGCCACCGCTTATACCGTGCAGCGCGCCATCGCCCACGGCGAACCGGTGATCTCCCGCGTCGTCACCGTCACCGGCCACGTCCAGCGACCCCGCAACATCGACACCCTGCTGGGGACGCGCTTCGCCGATCTGGTGGCCCGGTGCGGCGGCTATCGGGACGGGGTCGAGCGACTGATCATGGGCGGGCCGATGATGGGATTCGCCCTGCACAGCGACGATGTGCCGGTCACCAAGGCGACCAACTGCATCCTCGCCGCCAGCGCCGGGCAAGTGACCCAGGAACAGCCGGTCATGCCCTGCATCCGCTGCGGCGCTTGCGTGGACGCCTGCCCGGCCAACCTGCTGCCGCAGCAGTTGTACTGGTTCGCCCGCGCCAAGGAATTCGACAAAGCGCGTGATCACTATTTATTCGGCTGCATCGAGTGCGGCTGTTGCAGTACCGTCTGCCCCAGCCACATCCCGCTGGTGCAGTACTACCGCTACGCCAAGAACGAAATCTGGGCGCGGGAAAAGGAAAAGGAGAAAGCCGAATTGGCCCGACAACGCCATCAGGCCCGCCAGGAGCGGCTGGAGCGCGAGAAGCAGGAACGGGAAGCCAAGCTGCGCCAGAAAGCGCCGCCCCGCGCCGCCGAGACCGTGGCCGGGTCCGCCGGACAGGCGGGGTAACGACGATGCGGTTCCAAACCGTTACCTCGCCCCACGTCCTGCTCGATACCGGCGTCGGCCAGGTGATGCGCCGGGTACTGTACGCCATGCTACCCGGCGTCGCCGCCCTGATCTGGTTTTTTGGCTGGGGGGTGCTGGTCAATCTGGTGATCGCCACCGCCGTGGCGCTGCTGGCGGAAGCGGCGATGCTGGCGGCGCGCGGCAAACCGGTGTTGCCGCATCTGGGCGATTTCAGCGCCGTGGTCACGGCCTGGCTGCTGGCGGTGGCGTTGCCGCCGCTGGCGCCGTGGTGGTTGACCACCATCGGCGTGCTTTCCGCCATCGTGGTCGCCAAGCATCTGTATGGCGGCCTGGGTTACAACCCGTTCAATCCGGCCATGATCGGTTACGTGGTGCTGCTGATCTCGTTCCCGCGCGAGATGAGCACCTGGCTGATTCCGCATGGCGTGGGCCAGGCTCACGCGATGGCCTTGGCGGAAACGCTGCGGGCCATTTTCGTTGGGACGCCGGGGGTGGATGGGCTGACCGGCGCGACCCCGCTGGACGTGCTGCGCACCCAGATGGGTCTGGGCCTGAGCGTGGCCGAAATTCGCAACAGCCCGGTGTTTGGGCTGGTGTCTGGTCACGGCTGGGAATGGGCGGCGCTGGGCTTTCTGCTCGGCGGCTTGTGGCTGATCGCCATTCGCGCCGCCGACTGGCGAATCCCGGCTGGGATGCTGGGCGGGCTGGCGGTGATTTCGACCGTGTTCTATCTGATCAGTCCCCAGCAATATGCACCGCCCTGGTTTCATCTGTGGAGCGGCGCGGCGATTTTCGGCGCATTTTTCATCGCCACCGATCCGGTCACCGCCAGCGCCACCCCGCGCGGCCGGCTGATTTACGGGGCGGGCATCGGCATTCTGGTCTACATCATTCGGGCGTTCGGCGGCTATCCGGACGGCGTGGCGTTCTCGGTGCTGCTGATGAATATCGCCGCGCCCACGATTGATCTTTACACTCAGCCCCGAGCATTCGGAGCGCGGCGGGGATGAACGTCATTGCCCGCAGCATGGGCGTCGCCGCTCTGATCCTGACCGGCTTCGCCGTGGTCGGCACCGGCCTGGTCGCCGTGACCTATACCAGCACCAAGGACATCATCGCCGAGGCGCAGCGCCAGGCGCTGGAAGCGAATCTGAACCAGTTGGTCCCGGCGGATCGCTACGACAACCGCGTCACCGAGGACAGGATCGAAGTGACCGCGCCGGAGTGGTTGGGAACCGACCAACTGGTCACCGTCTATCGCGCCCGCAAGGACGGCCAGCCGGTAGCGTTATTCGCCACGCCGTTCGCGCCGGATGGCTACAGCGGGCCGATTCAACTGCTGATCGGCGTGTACGCCGACGGCACGCTGGCCGGCGCGCGGGTGCTGGCGCACAAGGAAACGCCGGGACTGGGCGATGGCATCGAGGAAAGACGCTCCCCCTGGATTCTCGCCTTCGCCGGCAAATCGCTGGAAAATCCTGAACCGGAGCGCTGGAAGGTCAAAAAGGACGGCGGCGCGTTCGATCAGTTCACCGGCGCGACCATTACCCCGCGCGCCGTGGTCAAGGCCATCCGTAAATTCCTGGAGTACGTCCAGACCCATCAGGCCCAATTGTTCGCCCCGGCGGCGACCACCGCGAAGGAGCAAAAATCATGAGCGAAAGCGGCTACCTGAAAATCCTCAAGGACGGCGTGTGGACCCAGAACACCGGCTTCGTGGCCCTGCTGGGGTTGTGTCCGCTGCTGGCGATCTCGAATTCGGTGGTCAATGGCCTGGGGCTGGGCTTGGCGACCATGCTGGTGCTGCTGATGTGCAACGTCGCCATTTCACTGATTCGCAAGCTGGTGCGACCGGAAGTACGGATTCCCGTCTTTGTCATGGTGATCGCCTGCGCGGTGACCGCCGTGGAACTGGCGATGCATGCCTTCTTACCGGGGCTGTACACGGTGCTGGGCATTTTCATTCCACTGATCGTGACCAATTGCTGCGTGATCGGCCGGGCCGAGGCGTTCGCGTTCAAAAATGGCGTGGTCAAATCGGCGGTCGATGGCATCGCCACCGGACTGGGCTTCCTGCTGGCGCTGGTGTTGCTGGGCGCGATGCGGGAGATGCTCGGCCAGGGCACGCTGCTTGGTCAGGCCGATCTGCTGTTCGGCGAGTTCGGCAAGGGCCTGACCCTGCATCTGATTGAGGATTATCGCGGCTTCCTGCTGGCGATTCTGCCGCCGGGGGCGTTCATCGGACTGGGCTGCCTGATCGCCATCAAGAACGTGCTCGACGCCCGCGCTCGACGCCGCGCCGTCGCCAAGCCGGCGGTGGTATTGCGAGAAGCGGGGACCTGAACCGGTTCCCAACAATCCAAAAAACAAGGGCGGCTATCGCCGCCCCTGATGTTTCGCCGGCGGCGCGAAATCGCGCCGCCGGCTGATTAACCGCTTACGGCTGATAATTCGCTTCCAGCAGTTTGGCGTGCGCCGCCGCCAGCCGGGCGATCGGCACGCGCGGCGATGAACAGGACACGTAGGTCAGGTTGACATAGTGGCAGAACCGCATCGAACGCGGGTGACCGCCCTGCTCGCCGCAGATGCCGACCTTGAGCCCGGCCCGGCTCTTGCGTCCGTTCTCGACCGCGAACGACATCAACTGGCCGACGCCCTTGGTGTCCAGCGCCTCGAACGGATTATCCTTGAGAATGCCAGACTCGTTGTAGAACGGCAGGAACTTGTTCTCGGCATCCTCGCGCGAGAAGGAGAAGGTGGCCTGGGTCAGATCGTTGGTGCCAAAGGAGAAGAATTCAGCCACGCCGGCGATCTCATCGGCGCGCAGGCAGGCCCGCACCACTTCCATCATGGTGCCGAACTCGAAATGCACCTTGACCGCGTACTTGGCCTC
>JBDHRD010000215.1:0-4784 GCA_039807425.1 Candidatus Contendibacter sp.
TCCAGGGTGGAGGTGCTGGAGCCGGCGGGGCTGCGCGAGGAAATGGCCAACAACGCCTATTGGATGAACCGGATGTACGCGAGGGCGAGCCAGCCGCTAAACTCGCCAAATCCGACAGTGCCATCGGATCGTTGAAAAGCGAGGACCGTGTATGAACGAAACCGAACTCCTGGCGATTCTCGCCCGTGGCGAGGACAGCCGGCATCAATTCAAGGAAAACTTCAGCAACGTGGATTCGCTGGCCGCCGAGTTGGTGGCGTTCGCCAATTCCGGCGGTGGGCTATTGATCGTGGGCGCGAACGACGCCGGCGAGATGGTGGGACTGACCGCCGCCGACATCGGCCGGCTGAACCAGTTGCTCTCCAACGCGGCTTCCCAGTCGGTGCGTCCTCCCGTCAATCCGATTTCGCTCAACGTCCAGACGGCGCGTGGCCTGCTCATGGTCATCCAGGCGCCAGACGGTCTGAACCGGCCCTACACCGATCATCAGGGGCGGATTTGGGTCAAAAGCGGGGCGGACAAGCGGCACGTCACCGCCCGCGAGGAAATGCAGCGGCTGTTTCAGCAAGCCGGGCTGATTTATGCTGATGAAGTCCCGGTTGCGGGAACCACGGTCGCGGATATCGACCGTCGGGCGCTGGGGGAATATTTTGAAAATCGCTATCGGGAACCGCTGGAGGAGACCGATCAGTCCTTGGAGCGATTGCTACGGAATATGGGGCTGGTCCGCGATGGCGCGCTGACGCTGGCCGGTTTGTTGCTGTTCGGCAAAAAGCCGGAGCGGTTTCGGCCAGCCTTCACGATCAAAGCGGTGGCCCTTCCCGGCCACGATCTGCACGAGCCGCGCTATCTGGACAGCGAGGACATTTTCGACCGGCTGGCCGGGCAATATCAGCGCGGCCTGGCGTTCATCAAGCGCAACCTGCATTACGTCCAGGGCGATCAGGGTATCAACAGCCTGGGCATTCTGGAAATCCCGGAAATTGCGTTGCAGGAATTGCTGGTCAACGCCCTGATTCACCGCGACTACTTCATCAGCGCCCCAATCCGGGTGCTGGTGTTCGCCGACCGGGTGGAGATCGGCAACCCCGGCCATTTGCCCAATCACTTGAGCGTCGAGCAGATTCGCTACGGTTTGTCGAACATGCGCAACCCGCTGCTGGCTTCGCACGCTACCCATCTCCTGCCTTATCGCGGGCTGGGCAGCGGCATTCCCCGCGCTCTCAAGGCGTGGCCGGGCATCGAACTGGTGGATGATCGCGCCGGCAATCAGTTCAAGGCGATCATTTCCCGTCCGGGCGCTGGTTGATCCACGGTGAATATCAGGCAGGCCGTGTCTACTCTAACGGCGGTTGGAAGCCTTCCAAGCGAAAGTCCTGGATATATTCCTGCCGCTGGCGGTACAGTTGTCCTTATAATGCAGCATACGCGATCTCCAGCAGATTGTCAATTATTTATTTCAGTAGTCAACAAAAAGATAGAGCAGGCTTCCCGTCGCTTCACTCCAACGCCTCGCTCGCATCGGGGTGTCGATCAAGGCCCCATCCAGGCACAGATTCCAGGTCATGTCGCCCGCCCGAAAGCCACTGGCGAAACGTTGTTCCCAGCACCCAGCCCCGACCCCGCGCGGTGCGACCCATTCACGCGGAATGCCGTCTTCGTCGAGGCGCGCGCTGGGAAAGCCAGCGTCCCGCCTCAACGCGCCCCGCTGCCCCACAGCACGGCGTGGACCGTTTGCAGCAGGATCAGCAGATCGAACCCGAAACTGGCGTTCTTCAGGTAGTACAGATCGTATTGCAGCTTCTCCCGCGAACTCTCCTCGGAATCGGCGTAGGGATAGCAAATCTGCGCCCAGCCGGTGAGGCCGGGCCGGCCCAGGTGGCGTAGCCCGTAGAACGGGATCGCCGCCCGCAATTGGGCCACGTACTGTGGCTGTTCCGGGCGCGGCCCGACCAGGCTCATCTCGCCGCGCAGCACGTTGATCAACTGGGGCAGCTCGTCGATGCGGGTCTCGCGTAGCAGCCGGCCGACCCGCGTGATGCGGGGATCGCCGGGCTTGGCGAACTCGCTTCCGGCATCCACCTGCATGGTGCGGAACTTGAGAATCGAAAATGGCCAGTCGTGCTGGCCCACCCGGATTTGCCGGTACAGGATCGGCTCCCGGAACCCGGATTCCAAGCCAATCGCCAAGGCGGTCAGCAGCATGAACGGCGACGCCAGCGCCAGCAGCAGCAGGCCGACGGCGACATCGAGGCCACGCTTCAGCAATTGCCGGTCGAACAGCGCGGGAAACCCTTCGGCGAACAGGACATTGCTCGGCCACAGCGCATCCAGCGCGATCTGGCCGGTCTCCCGTTCCACGAAGGCCAGCGCCGGCCGGATCGCGATACCCGCCAGCTTGCACTCCAGCAGTTCGTCGAGGGGGAAGCCCCGGCGCCGGTCGTCCAGCGCCACCACGATCTCGTCGACGCGCAACGCCGCCGCCAGATCGACCAGCCGCTGGGTCACCTGGAGCCGCCGCTCGGTGGGAACGCGGGGCATTTCGTCTTCCTGTACCTGGACGTAGCCGAGAATCTGGCAGCTCATGGCAACGGACGGCGACAGAGTCTCCAGCCGTGCTGCCTGCGCGCCCACCCCCACCACCAGCACCCGGCGCTGGAATACCGCCCAGCCAGCCGCGTGCAGAAACCCGCACCGTGCCAGCAGCACTCCCGCGCTGGCCAAGCCAAGCGCCAGACTCAACTCGCCATGGCTGAATCCCGGGATGGGAAATAGCCAACTCACCAAGACTAACGCAAACAGGCCGAAAAGGAACCCGACGACGATCCGCAGCAGCATGTCAGCTTGGCCGCGCCAGAACTGGCGCTCGTATAATCCCAAGGCGATCAGGAACGCGCTCAACACCAGCGTACCAGCCAGCGCCTTCGGCAGGATCGCGATCCAATCGGGGTCGGCGCCGCCTCCGCTCCACGCCCGCCACAGGATTTGGCCGAGGGATAGCGAACCGAACAACAGCAGGGCTTCCAATCCCAGCAATCCCGCCAAGGCAGGCGAAACGTAGTGGCCGAACAGGCGGATCATGGGCGAGATCTTCACCGTGGATGGCAAGTGATGATCGCAGCATAAGACCGGCGTCCGACAGGATGGGTCGTATCGGTTCAGTTCAGTCCTCGTTTGGAAAACGGGAACCAAACGGATACCATCCTAAAGAGCCCACCATCTTCCAACCCGGGGTTTGGACCCGATGAACCAAGATCAAAATTACCCGGAACGCCTGATCGCCCGCATTCGCTTGGGGGAAGACTCCAACCTGGAATTGAAGACGGTGGTTTTTAAAGGCAGCCGCATCGAACCTCATCAGGATTCCCTGGCGGACGAACTGGCGGCCTTTGCCAATACCCGGGGCGGTACGCTCCTCCTGGGCGTGGATGATAAAACCCGACAGGTGACGGGTGTACCGCTTGCTCAACTGGATCGCTTGGAGCAATTTGTCGTTAATGCGGCGCAAACCCTGATCGTACCTCCGTTACCGGTACTGACCCGCAAGCTGGAACTGCTCGATCCCACCGGCGCCGCGTGCGCGGTGCTGCAGGTGGATGCTTCGAGAGGCCTGCAAGTCCACCGCAGTCCGGGCGGCTATTTGCACCGAGTGGGCAGTTCCAAGCGAGAGATGGCCCCGGAGCTGCTGGCGCGGCTGTTCCAACAGCGGAGCCAAACCCGGCTGATCCGCTTCGACGAGCAGATCGTCCCGACCGCGACGATGGGAGATTTGGAACCGGAACTCTGGCGGCGATTTCGTACCGCCCGCTCGGGAGACGACCCCAACGACCTGCTGGCCAAACTCGGCATGATCGCCCGCGCCGATGACGGCGTGTTGCGTCCGACCGTGGCCGGGGTGTTGCTGGCCAGTTGCGATCCTCGTCGCTGGTTGCCGAACGCTTTTGTCCAGGCGGTGGCCTATCGGGGCGCCGACGCCGTGCCCGAATCGCCCGCCGGCGCTTATCAGGTGGATGCCAAGGACTTCACCGGGCCGCTGGATCAGCAGGTGATCGAAGCCTGCCGTTTCGTCTTCCGCAACATGCGGGTGTTCGCGTTCAAGGATCTGGGTCGCCGCGACGTGCCGCAGTTCGACATGGGCGCGGTGTTCGAGGCGCTGATCAATGCCGTAGCCCATCGGGATTACGCCATTTACGGCTCGAAAATTCGGTTGCGCCTGTATGCGGATCGTCTGGAACTGTACTCGCCCGGCGCCCTGCCCAATACCTTGACGGTCGAGAGCCTGCCTTACCGCCAGTTCGCCCGTAATGAAACGCTGACCAGCCTGCTGGCCAAGGTTCCGGTACCGCCGGAGGTGGAGTGGTTGCAAACCGACCGGCGCACCTTGATGGATAAGCGGGGTGAGGGGGTACCGATCATTTTGGAAAACAGCGAGCGGTTGTCCGGGCGCTGCCCGCGATATCGAGTGCTGGATGACAGTGAATTGTTGCTGACGATTTTCGCGGCGCAGCCTTGACCCATCCAGGGTGAATTCGCCGCGCCATGAACGGACCGGGGGAAGGACCACAGTCAACTCGCGACCGCCGTTGCGTTCGTCCCATCCAAAATCGGCGACGCAGGCAGGTCCCTGTCATCGCCAGCCGGCATGTTACAATGCGCGCCTTATTACAAAACGGGTCCGTGGACAGCGAGCGGCGGCGTTTCATGAGCATCGAACAAGCCATCATCGAGGGATGCGAACGGCTGGACCTCCGGTTGCCGGAAGGAGCCCGCGCGCGCCTGGCGGC
>JBDHRD010000016.1:0-28002 GCA_039807425.1 Candidatus Contendibacter sp.
CGGGTCATCGGCGAGGTGGTGGTGGTTCCGGTCGCCAATCCCATCGGCCTGAGCCAGCATCTCAATGGCCGGTTGCTCGGGCGGTTCGATTTTGAGAGTACCGGCAATTTTAATCGCGGTTTTCCCGATTTGGCGGTGGGCGCGTTGGAGCGATTGCGGGGGCGGTTGACTGCCGATCCCATCGTCAATGTGGCGATGATTCGCGAGACGCTCTGCACCGTGCTGGCGGAACAACGGGTGGTGCGGGAGACGGAGGCGCTCAAGCGGGCGCTGCTCGGCTTGGCGATTGACGCGGATTTCGTCTTCGATCTGCATTGCGACGGCGAGGCCTTATTGCATCTGTACGCTTCCCAATGGCAACGCAACGATGCTATGAAATTGGGCGCGGATTTGGGCGCGGCGGCGATCCTGCTGGAGGAGGAACCAGGCGGCAACCCATTCGACGAAGCTTGCGCCGCTCCGTGGTGGAAGCTGCGCGAAGCCTTGGCAGGAGAGGGGCCGGTACCGCTGGCCTGCTTCGCGACCACGGTGGAATTGCGCGGTCAGGCGGATGTGAGCGATGAGTGCGCGGCAGCCGATGCGGCGGCGCTGCTGCGCTTCCTGCAACGGCGTGGCGTGCTGGCCGGCGAACCGGGACCGTTACCGGAACCGCTTTGCCAACCGACGCCACTGGACGGCGTGGACATACTGATCGCGCCAGCCGCCGGAGTTCTGGTCTATCGCAAGCGGTTGGGCGAGAAGGTTGCGGCGGGGGAGATCGTGGCGGAGCTGGTGGACCCGCTGGGTGACCCGCCCGGCGCGGCGCGGACGCCGATTCGTAGCGCCGCCAGCGGCCTGTTGTTCGCTCGCATGACCGAGCGGTTGGTCCGGCCGGGACAGAAGTTTTGCAAGGTGGCAGGGTGGGAACCGCTGAGTCACCGCCAGGCGGGCAAGCTGCTGGAGGATTGAGTGGTTAATGCCGATTCGCGCCTGGAGCTGGCGTTCGGTATGATCGACAGTATCGTTAACGCACGAGCAGGAGGAAGACCATGGATTTAATCATCTTTCTATTGATCGGTCTGATCGCGGGCTGGATCGCCACCCAGTTCATGCGTGGCAGTAGCATGGGGTTGGCGGGTAATCTGGTCATTGGGGTGATTGGCGCGTTTGTTGGCGGTTTTCTGTTCCGGCTGATCGGTTTGGCTGCGGTGGGCCTGATCGGCAAACTCATCACCGCCACGGTGGGTGCTGTAGTCCTGCTGTACGTGGTGCAGGTGCTGAAGAAGGCATAAATTTTTCCACTAATGGACGCGCTCTGGCTCGCACTGGCCTTTCTGCTGGGCCTGGTCTTCCGCCACATCGGCCTGCCGGCGCTGGTCGGCTACCTGGTCGCCGGATTCGTGCTGAACGCCTTGGGCCAGCACGGCAACACGCTGCTCGACCATATAGCTCATGCCGGCATTTTGCTGCTGCTGTTCAGTGTCGGGCTGAAACTGCGACTCAAAAGCCTGGCCCGGCCCGATGTCTGGGGGGGCGGGTTGCTGCATCTGACGATCAGCGGCGTCCTGCTGGGCTTGGGATTCCTGGCTGTGGTCGCGCTGCCGGTGTGGCAGGCGTTGTTGGTGGCCACCGCCCTGGGCTTTTCCAGCACAGTGTTGGCGGCCAAGGCGTTGGAGGAGAAGGCGGAATTGCGCGCCTTTCACGGCCGGCTGGCGATTGGCATCCTGATCATTCAGGATTTGGCGGCGTTGGCGCTGATGGCGTTCGCCGGCGCGGCGGCGCCCTCGCTCTGGGCATTTTTGGTGCTGGGCCTGCCCTTGCTGCGGCCGCTGGTGATGAAGTTGCTGGACTGGAGCGGCCACGACGAGCTGCTGGTGTTGTATGGCCTGGCGCTGGCGCTGGTGGTCGGCGGGCTGGGTTTCGAGCATCTCGGCCTCAGTTCGGAACTGGGCGCGCTGTTGCTGGGCGTATTGCTGGTCGGCCATCCCAAGGCCATGGAACTGTCACGGGCGGTGTGGTCGCTCAAGGAAGTGCTGCTGGTCGGTTTTTTCCTGCAGATCGGTCTGATGGGCTGGCCGAGCCTGGGGGCCTTGGGCGGGGCGGTGGCGCTGGCATTATTGCTGCCGCTGAAAGCCGTGCTGTTTTTCTTCATTCTGATCGCGTTTCGCCTGCGCGCCCGCACCGCGTTCCTGACCGCGCTGGCGCTGACCAGCTACAGCGAATTCACCCTGATCGTGGTGCAGTTCATGGTCAACAACGGCCAGTTGGACGCCAGTTGGCTGGTGTTGCTGGCCATTGCGGTGGCGCTGTCCTTCTTTATCGCCGCGCCGCTCAACCGTTTCGCTCACGTGCTGTACGAGCGGCTGGAAGACCGGCTGACTCCCTTCGAACGGTCCGAGCACCATCCCGACGAGCAGCCGGTGTCGCTGGGTCGCACCCAGATTCTGATTATCGGTATGGGTCATGCGGGGACGGCCGCTTATGACTTCCTCAAGAAGCGCCAGAACGTGCCCGAGCATCCGCACAAGGTCCGGATGGTGTCAGGTATTGATTCGGACCTGGTGAAGGTCGAGCAGCACATCCATGAAGGGCGGCGGGTGGTGTACGCCGACGCAGAGGATCCCGGTTTCTGGCATCGCCTGCACCTGGGCGGGATCAAGGCGGTGGTCCTGGCCATGCCAGACCCGGAGGCCAAACGTATTGCCGCGAGGCAATTGCGGCGGCATGGGTTCCAAGGTTTGATCGGAGCGATCAGCCACCATCCGGAGGAAGCGGTGGCGCTGAAGGCGGCCGGCGCCGACATGACCTTCCTGGCGTTCAACGAGGTGGGCGTCGGCTTGGCCGAGCACATTTGGGAAGCCTTGCAGAAGCGGGTCGAATTCAAGGCCGAGCGCCCGGTGGCTTGACACCATTCCGCGCGGGCATGGTCTATTTCGACACATTCCGAGTCCGCGAGGAGCCGTCATGAGCCGCAAGATCAGCAAGACCGATGCCGAATGGCGCACCCAACTGACCCCGGAGCAGTATCGAATCTGCCGCCAGAAGGGAACCGAGCCAGCGTTTACCGGGGCATATCACGATTGCCACGAGCCAGGCGTCTATCGCTGCGCGTGCTGCGGCGCTCCGCTGTTCGACGCCGAAACCAAGTTCGATTCCGGCAGCGGCTGGCCCAGTTTCTGGCAGCCGGTGGAGGTCGGGAATATTGCCACCGCCGAGGACCGCGGCCTGTTCATGCGCCGCACCGAAGTGCTCTGCGCCGATTGTGGGGCGCATCTGGGCCATGTGTTCGATGATGGCCCGCAACCGACCGGCTTGCGCTACTGCATCAACTCGGCGGCGCTGAAGTTGGAGAATGCGGGCGGGTAGTCCCCCATGCCAGTGGGAGTGGGACGTTCGATGTCGTCCAGTCGGCGCGCTCTCAAAAATTCTTGCGCAGGTCCATACCGGCGTACAGGCCGGCCACCTGTTCGGCGTAGCCGTTAAATAGCAAGGTATCGCGGCGGAAGAAGTCACCAATGCGCCGTTCCCGTTTCTGGCTCCAGCGCGGATGGTCCACCATGGGATTGACGTTGGCGTAAAACCCATATTCGCTCGGCCCTTCGCTGGCCCAGGTGGTGCGGGGCTGCTGCTCAGTGAAGCGGATTTTTACGATGGACTTGATGCTCTTGAAACCGTATTTCCACGGTACGACCAGCCGCAGCGGCGCGCCGTTCTGGTTGGGCAGTTCCTTGCCGTACAGCCCGGTCGCCAGCAGGGTGAGAGGGTGCATGGCCTCGTCCATCCGCAACCCTTCGACGTAGGGCCAGTCCAGCACGCGGGTGCGTTGCCCCGGCATTTGCGCGGGATCGAGCAGGGTGGTGAACTCGACGTACCGGGCGCTGGCGGTGGGCTGGAAGCGCGGCAGGATCTTGCTCAGCGGAATGCCCAGCCAGGGCACCACCATGGACCAGGCCTCCACGCAGCGCAGACGGTAGATGCGTTCCTCGGGCTGGTGCGGGGCCAGAAAATCCTCCAGCGCGTATTGGCCCGGTTTTTCGCAATAGCCCTCGACCGTCACGGTCCAAGGCCGGGTTTTCATTTTGCTGGCGTATTCGGCCGGGTCGGTTTTGCTGGGGCCGAATTCGTAGAAATTGTTGTAGGACGTGATGTCCGTGTATGGCGTCGGCTTGAGATCGTCGGTCGGAGCGGCCCGCAAGACGGACGGCAGCAGGGCGGCGACCCCTAGCGCAAAGGTGGTTTTCAGGAACTCGCGGCGGCGGGCGTATAGTTCGGGCGGAGTGATTTCGGAAGGGTGGATGTGGGCGGGGTGTTGGATCAGCATGGCGCGGGTCTCGGTGGATAGACGGCATTCGTTGTGACCCGCGCCGGCCTGGTGAGTTGCGCGGTTTCTATACCGCACTGGGCAAACCGGCAATCCCATACCGCGCCCGATAATCCCGCATCGCCTGCAAATGCACCGCATGCTCCGGCCGCTCGGCCAGATACGCCACCAGATCGCACAGGGTGACGATGCTGGTCACGGCGACGCCATGGGCGCGTTCGACTTCCTGCACCGCCGACCGTTCGCCCTGACCGCGTTCCTGCCGATCCAGAGCGATGACCACGCCCGCCGGCGTTGCCTGGCGCGTGGTCAGAATCTCCATCGTCTCGCGGATGGCGGTGCCAGCAGTGATGACATCGTCCACGATCAACACCCGGCCTTTGAGTGGAGCGCCGACGATCAGTCCGCCTTCGCCGTGATCCTTCGCTTCCTTGCGGTTGAAGCACCAGGGCGCGTCGCGGCCGTGCCGATCAGCCAGGGCGATGGCAACGGTCGCCGCCAGCGGGATGCCCTTGTAGGCTGGCCCGAACAGCACGTCGAACTCCAGTCCGGCCTCCATGATCGCGGCAGCGTAGCAACGGCCCAGCCGGGCCAGCGCCGCGCCGCTGTCGAACAGACCAGCGTTGAAGAAATAGGGGCTGATTCGCCCGGATTTCAGAGTGAATTGACCGAAACGCAGCACGCCCCGGCCGGTGGCGAAGTCGAGAAAGTCCCGCTGATAGTCCCGCATGGTTCGAGATTCCGGCTGTAAGGATGACGAATGCCGGTATCATAGCGCGCTTCGCGATCCTTCCACCGGAGCATCATGGCCTCATGCGAGTGATCACCTTCAACGCCAACGGCATCCGTTCCGCCGCCCGCAAGGGTTTTTTCGACTGGCTGGCCGGACAGAACGCCGACGTGGTCTGTCTGCAGGAAACCAAGGCCCAGGAGCATCAGTTGCCGCCCGAGGTCTATCGCCCGTCCGGTTATCACTGCTACTACCACGACGCCGAGCGCAAGGGTTACAGCGGGGTGGCGCTGTACGCCCGCCGCGAGCCGGACGAAGTACGAACCGGCTTGGGCTGGCCGGAATGCGATACCGAGGGCCGCTGGCTGGAAGCGCGCTTCGGCGATCTGGGCGTGGTCTCGCTGTATTTGCCGTCCGGCTCCTCCAGCCCGGAACGGCAGGCGGTGAAGTTCGACTTCATGGCGCGGCTGGCGGAGCCGTTGCGGGCGCTGCGCGCCAGCGGCCGCCACTCGATTTTGTGCGGCGACTGGAACATCGCCCACCAGAAAATCGACCTGAAAAATTGGCGGGCTAATCAGAACTACTCCGGGTTTCTGCCCGAGGAACGCGCCTGGATGGATGAGCTGTTCGGGGCGCTGGGCTGGGTGGATGCCTTCCGGGTGGTGAATCCGAATCCCGATCAATACACCTGGTGGTCGCATCGCGGCCGGGCTTGGGAAAAAAATGTCGGCTGGCGCATCGACTATCAGGTGATCACCCCGGGTCTGACCGACCAGGTGCGCGCCGCCGCCATTTACCGCGACCAGCGTTTTTCCGATCATGCGCCGCTGACCATGGACTACGACCATGCTTTCTGACCCTGCCCGCCGTTCGAGCCGGGACATCTTGCGCATTTTTCTGAGCGGCCGGATGCTGACCGCCCTGTTGATGGGTTTTTCCTCCGGGCTGCCGCTGCTGCTGGCCACCGGCTCGGTGCTGCAAGCCTGGCTCAAGGAAGCCGGCGTTGATCTGGGCACCATCGGCCTGTTCGCGCTGGTCGGGTTGCCGTACACGCTGAAATTTCTGTGGGCGCCGCTGCTGGACCGGTTCGCGCCGGTTGCCGGGATGGGGCGGCGGCGCGGCTGGCTGCTGTTGATCCAACTGACGCTGATCGCGGCGATTGCCGGCTTGGGCCTGACCGACCCCGCACGAAGCCTGCCGGGGGTCACGCTGGCGGCGTTCCTGGTCGCATTTTTCTCCGCCTCGCAGGACATCGTGATCGACGCCTACCGGCGCGAATCACTGGCCGACGACGAACAGGGCCTGGGTGCGTCGCTGTACGTCAACGGTTATCGGGTCGGGTTGTTGCTGTCCTCCGGCGGTGGACTGATCCTGGCCGATTTCATTCCGTTCACAGCGGTCTACGCGGTCATGGCGGCGGCGATGTTGCCCGGGCTGATCACGACATTGCTTTGCGTCGAACCCGATGTGCCGATGGGGACGCCCCGCACCCTGCGCGACGCGGTGGTGCAGCCGTTCGTGGAGTATTTCTCGCGTCAGGATGCGGTGTTGATCCTGCTGTTCGTGCTGCTCTACAAGGTCGGCGAGATGATGGCCAGCCAGATGACCACACCGTTCTATCTTGACCTCGGGTTCACCAAGACCGAAATCGGCGCCGTGGTCAAATTGTTCGGGTTCTGGGCGACGGTGGTCGGCGGCCTGCTCGGCGGAGTGCTGATGCTGCGGCTGGGCCTGTATCGCGCGTTGTGGCTGTTTGGCGTGCTGCAGGCGATTGGCCTGCTCGGTTTCGTCATCCTGGCCCAGCTCGGCCACAGCCTGCCGGGGCTGGCGCTGGCCATCACCAGCGAGAACCTGTTCAGCGGCATGGCGACTACGGCCTACGTGGCGCTCATGGCGACGCTGACCAATAAAAAATTTACCGCGACCCAATACGCGCTGCTCAGCAGCCTGATGGGCATTCCCCGGGTGGTGGTCAACGCCCCGACCGGTTATCTGGCCGAGTGGCTGGGCTGGGAGGGCTTCTTCCTGTTCTGCATGGCGTCCACAGTGCCGGGATTATGGTTGCTGACCCGGTTCCGGGGCTGGATGGAGGCGGAGCGGGAGACGCCGCGCACCTGATTCAGGTCAACTGCAAGGTGGCGATCATCACCCCCCGATCCTCCGGGCAGGGCTTGACGGTAAAGCCCATGGCCCGGCACAGCGCCAGCATGGGCTGGTTCTCGGCCAGGATTTCCCCGAACAATTCGCGGATGCCCTGATCGCGGGCGTGGCTGATCAGGCGGCGCAACAGCAGGCTGCCCAGTCCCATCCCCACCACATCTCGCACCAGGATGATGGCAAATTCGGCGCGCTCCCGGTCCGGATCACTAACGATCCGCGCCACGCCACAACCTTCCGGCGCTTGTCCCGGCCGCTGCCGCGAGACTCCCAGCGCCATTTCCCGGTCATAATCAATCTGAGTGAGGCGGGCCGCATCGGCATGAGTCAGCTCCTTGAGTCCGTGCATGAAACGCATCCGAATCTCTTCCGGCGACAACTGGGCGAAGCCGGCGATAAAGGCCGGCTCGTCTTCCGGACGCACCGGGCGGATCAGCACGGTAGCGCCATCTGGCAGCGTCAAGGTTTCCTCCAGTTCGCGCGGATAGGGCCGAATCGCCAACCGGCGGTGAGCGGGTTCCGGGCACGCGGCCACGCCGATCCGCGCGCCGCCAACCGTGATCCCCTCGACCTCGGCGAACGTGAGCGCCAGTTCCATTTCCACCACTTCGCCCAGATCGGCCACCAGTTGCGTGACTTTGGCCAGCATCAACGCGAAATCGTCCAGCCAGCCGGCGAGGTGGACCGCCGCGTTTTGCAACTGCCGGCCAGCCGGGGTATGCACGATGGCTTCCCGCGCCAGTACCGAATTGAGCGGGGGCAACGCGGCGGCGAATTCGTTGGCGAACATCGCCGCCGGCCCCCCCGGCCCGAACAGCAGCACGGGGCCGAAGATGGGGTCCTGAACCATGCGAACGGTCAGCGCCAGCGGCCGGGTGGGCGAAGGAGGCGCGGTAGTTTTCCCGTCCGACGACACGGTGATGCCATAGGCAGTCAACAGACCGCGATTTTCCTCCGTGGTCAACTCGTATCGGCCAGCGGCCAGCGCGGTTTGAACGAGTTGTCGCGCGGTGGCGAGATCGGCGTCGAACAATTCCGGCCGATCCGGCGGTGTTTCCATCAGGGCCATCTGGTTGCACTGATGACGCCAACGCTGCATGAAGGCCCGAATCGCGTCGTTGGGGGTGTCGTAACTGGGAATGCCCCGGGCCAGCAGTTGTTGCCGCGCTTCGCGGGAGCTATCCGCCCCCAGCCAGCACGCCAGTACGCCAGGACGCGGGCCAGTGCGGGACCGCCCGATAGTTTCGATCACCACGGCGGCGGTGTCGGCAGCCGAGGTCAACATGCTAGGCGCGTGCAGCGCCAACACGCCATCGAGTTCTGGTTCCCGCAATAGAATGGCCAGGGCGGCGGCGAAACGGGTGGGATCAGCATCCATGCCCAAATCGAGCGGATTGGCGGGCGCGATGCCAGGCGGCAGGATTTCCGCCAGGTCTGCTTGGGTCGCGGGACTCCACTGGGCTAGCCGTCCCCCTTCGGCGAACAGCATGTCGGCGGCGAGCAAACCCAGTCCCCGGCTGTTGCCAAGGATCGCCAGCCGGTCACCGCGCACCGACAGGTCGAGCGCCAGGGTTTCCGCGGCCCAGAACAGTTCCCGCAGCGATTGAACCCGCAGCATCCCGGCCCGCCGGAAGGCGGCGTCGTAAATGGCGTCTCGCTGGCGGGAGAACACATCGCCGCCCCGGCCGGCGCGCACCACCAGCACCGGCTTGACCCGTGTCGCTGCTCGCGCCGCCGACAGAAAGGAGCGGGCATGGGCGATCGTTTCCAGCACCAGCAGGATGGCCCGGGTCTCCGGGTCGTGGCTCAACCCGTCCAGCAACTCGCTGGTATCAAGATCGCATCCCTCGCCCAGCGCGATGACGCTGGAGAAGCCGATGTTCTGCGCGGTCGCCCATTCCAGGATCGGAGCCAGCACCGACCCTTCGGGCGCGATCAGGGCCAGATGGCCTGGGCGGGGAAAAATATGGCTGAGCGAAGCGTCGAGACCGTGGCGGGGCGCGATCACCCCGAAGCTGCCCGGACCCAGCAAGCGCAAGCCTTGCGAGCGAGCGACTTCGCACCAGAGGCGCACTTCATCGCGGGAAGTGGCGGCGGTGGCGATGACGGCGATTTGGGTTCCGCGTTGGCCCAGTTCGACCAGCAGACCGGGGAGCGTGGCGGGCGGCGTGGCGATGATCGCCAGTTCGGGCGCATGGGGCAGATCGGCCAGGCGCTGGCAGGCTGGCATGTTTTGCACGCGCGGGTGACGGCGGTTGACCAGGAACAGTTCACCCTTGAACCCACCCGCCAACAAATTGCGGGTTAGCGCCGCGCCGATGGATTGGGGCCGCTCGGTGGCGCCGATCAGCGCCACCGACGCGGGCTTACACACAGATCGTAGAGTGTGGGTCGTCATCGCCGTCCTCCCCCTGAAGCGAACAAGAATATATGGCGCGGCATAACCATTCGCTACCCTACTTTCGCTGTTTCAGGGGGAGATGGTGAGAGCAGTGAATGATTGCCGCTGAACTAGGCGCGGCCCGCGTGGGTCGTTACAATGACTCATCATCGCCGGGCGGCCTGGTCCACCGGCCCCGCCGCTATGCCGCTTTCGCCATGTCCCCACTGTTCGCCACTGTTTCCCGCGCTATGACTCCCGCCCCGCTGGCGGTCAGCTTGCGCGCCGCGCGGCTGGTGTACGGTGGTTTGACGCTGTTCGATGGGCTGGATCTGGAACTGGCTGGCGGCTGTTTCACCTGTTTACTCGGCCCCAGTGGCATCGGCAAGACCAGCCTGCTGCGCCTGCTGGCGGGGTTGACCGCCATCGGGATTAGCGGCGAACTGCGCGGCGGCGACGGTTTGCCGTTGGCCGGTCGGGTCGCCTATATGGCGCAGCAGGATTTACTGTTGCCCTGGCTGAACGTGTTGGACAACGTGACGTTGGGCAGCCGGTTGCGCGGCGAGCGGCCCGACCACGAGCGGGCGCTGCATTTGCTGGCGCGGGTCGGACTGGCCGACTGCGCGCTGGCAAGGCCAGACACCCTGTCGGGCGGAATGCGACAGCGGGCAGCGCTGGCCCGGACCCTGATGGAAGACCGGCCGGTGGTGCTGATGGACGAACCGTTCTCCGGGCTGGACGCGCTGACCCGGTTGCGGTTGCAGGCGCTGGCCGCCGAGTTGCTGGCCGGGCGCACCGTCCTGCTGGTCACCCACGATCCGCTGGAAGCCTTGCGGCTGGGCGATCATGTGCTGGTGATGAACGGGCGGCCGGCGACTCTGTCCCCCTTGCCCGACTTGCCCGGCGCTCCTCCGCGCGATCCTGGCGAACCGGCGGTGCAGACCGCCTACCGCGCCATCCTGCGCCTGCTGGGGGCGGCGTGAAGGGATTGTGGCGCAGTCTGCTGACGCTGGTGGGGCTGCCGCTGGTCTGGCAGGGCATGGTGACGCTGGGCCAACTGCCGCCGTACATTTTGCCCGATCCCCTGGCGGTCGCGGTCAGCCTCTGGCGCAACGCCGGTTCACTGCTGGGCCACGCCGGCGTCACCGCCATGGAGATCGTGCTGGGGATGCTGCTGGGTACGCTGCTGGGCGGCGGCAGTGCGCTGGCGCTGGGTTATTCGCGCCGGGCACGGCGCTGGCTGCTCCCGGTGCTGATCGCCTCCCAGGCCATTCCGGTGTTCGCCATCGCCCCGCTGCTGGTGCTGTGGCTGGGCTATGGCCTGGGTTCCAAGATCACGATGGCGACGCTGATCATCTATTTTCCGGTAACCGCGAATTTTTACGACGGCCTGCGCCATACCCCGCGCGGCTGGCTGGATCTGGCGCGGGTAATGTTGCCCGAACCCCGCCGCTGGGCGGTGCTGCGCCATATCGCCATCCCCGCCGCGTTGCCGGCGCTGGGCTCCGGCCTGCGGGTCGCCGCCGCCGTCGCGCCCATCGGCGCGGTGCTGGGCGAATGGGTCGGTTCCAGCGCGGGTCTCGGTTATCTGATGTTGCACGCCAATAGCCGGATGCAGGTGGATTTAATGTTCGCCGCTCTGCTGGTGCTGGCGGCGCTGGCGGTCGGGTTGTACTTTATCGTGGACGCCAGTCTAAAACACTGGTTGCCTTGGCATCCCGCCACTCCTGAAACGACCGACACGGATTAATGGGAGCGAAAATCATGCTGAATCTGTTCCGCGCTGTCCTGCTGTTGCTGAGCCTGGCCGTGCTGGCGCCGGGCGCCTGGGCCGAAGATAAACCGGCCAGCGACAAAAAACTTACCGTCATGCTCGACTGGTTCGTGAATCCGGACCACGCGGCGCTGATCGTGGCCCAGGAGAAAGGCTTCTTCACCGCCCAGAATCTGGCGGTCGAGGTGCAAACGCCCGCCGATCCCAACGATCCGCCCAAACTGGTCGCCGCCGGCAAGGTGGGCGTGGCCGTCACCTACCAGCCTCAGTTGACGATCCACGTCAACGCCGGGTTGCCGATCAAGCGCATCGGCACCCTGGTCGCTACCCCGTTGAATTCACTGGTGGTGTTGAAGGATGGGCCGGTGAAGACGCTGGCCGACCTCAAGGGCCGGAAGATCGGTTACTCGGTCGGGGGCTTCGAGGAAGCACTGCTCAAAACGATGCTGGCCAGGGCCGGGCTAAAAATGGAAGACGTGACGTTGGTTAATGTCAATTTCTCCCTGTCCCCGGCGCTGCTGGCGAAGCAGGTGGACGCGGTGATCGGCGCCTTCCGCAATTTTGAACTGAATCAGATGGATATCGCCAAACACCCGGGGCTGGCGTTCTACCCGGAAGAGGAAGGCATCCCGCCCTACGATGAATTGGTGCTGGTGGCGAACCGCGACCAGATCAACGATCCCCGGCTGGGACGGTTTCTGGCCGCGCTGGAGCAGGCCACTCTGTACCTGATCAACCACCCCGACGAGGCCTGGAAGGTGTTTATCTCCAAACACAAGGACTTGGACGACGAATTGAACCGCCGCGCCTGGCGCGACACCCTGCCGCGCCTGGCCCGCCGGCCAGCGGCGCTGGATGAAGCCCGCTACAAGCGTTTCGCCAATTTTCTGGTCAAGCAGGGCGTCATCACTGTGGCCTTGCCCATCTCCAACTACGCGGTGCAACTGCCGCTGCCGGAGTGACCTTCCGGTATTACTATCATGTATTCTGAGTTGGTATTATGATTCAGGATTATCACCCTGGGAGTCCATCATGGGTCATCCGGTTTCTGTAAGACTGGACGAAGAAGTCCAAGCTGCGCTTGAAGAGGCTGCCAGGGCGCGGGGTATTGGCTTGTCAACGTATCTGCGCGAACTGGCGCTGGACGAAGCTAAGCGCATCCGGCGCGAGCGCATTCGCGCGCAAAGCCGCAGCGTGGGAACGTATATCGCTGTCTCGCCTGAAGGCCGCGCCTTTTATGTGGATTGGGGGACTCCAACCGCCGAGGGGAACGGGCCATGAATTATGCGCCAGGGCAGATTGTCTTGGTGGACTGGCGTGATGGTCTGCCCAGGGAACCGAACAAGAAGCATCCGGCCGTTGTGGTTGAAGACCGAGGCTTATTCGACGACGCCTATCCTAATCTGATCTTGGCGCCCTTGGCCGAGGATCCGCACCTCGCGATTACCGATTTGTCGGTTCAGATACCGCCGACGGCGGAAAATGGCTGCACCAAGCTGTGCTATGCGCTGGCGCACCATGTCACCACCACGTCGAAGCGCCGGATTACGCCAACCCTTTCACGTATCACCGATAAACAGCTTGTGGAAATCCGACGGCTGATCGGGATCGCCATCGGGCTGGACTGAGCGCGTCGTATGCGTTATCCCGAACCCTTCGATGTCATCGTAATCGGCGGCGGCCACGCCGGCACGGAAGCCTGCATGGCCGCGGCGCGGATGGGGCTGCGCACCCTGTTGCTGACCCACACCATCGAAACCGTGGGGGCGATGAGTTGCAATCCGGCCATCGGCGGCATCGGCAAGGGCCATCTGGTCAAGGAGGTGGATGCGCTGGGCGGGGTGATGGCGCGGGCCGCCGACCGGGCCGGCATCCAGTTTCGCATCCTCAACCGCCGCAAGGGACCGGCGGTGCGCGCCACCCGCTGTCAGGCCGACCGGGCGCTGTACAAGGCGGCAGTGCGGTCGTTGATCGAGAATCAACCCCACTTGCAGGTGTTTCAGCAGGCCGCCGACGATTTGGAAGTCGAAGGCGACCGGGTGACCGGGGTGGTGACGCAAAGCGGCATCCGTTTTTCCGTCGGCGCGGTGGTGTTGACCGCCGGCACGTTCCTCGCCGGGCGCATGCACGTCGGGATGGTGAACTATGAGGGGGGCCGGGCCGGTGATCCGCCCGCCAACGCCCTGGCCGCACGACTGCGGGAACTGCCGCTGCGGGTCGGGCGGCTGAAGACGGGTACGCCGCCGCGCCTGGACGGGCGGAGCATCGATTTCTCGCAACTGACCGAACAGCCGGGCGATGCGCCGTGCCCGGTGTTTTCCTGCCTGGGCTCGGTGGACGAACATCCAGCGCAGATCTCCTGCTGGATCACCCATACCAACGAACGCACTCACGATCTGATTCGCGGCGGCCTGGACCGGTCGCCGCTGTTCGCCGGGGTCATTCAGGGCGTCGGGCCGCGTTACTGCCCTTCCATCGAGGACAAGATTCACCGTTTCGCCGACAAGGATTCGCACCAGATTTTCCTGGAGCCGGAGGGGCTGCAAACCCACGAGTTCTATCCCAACGGCATTTCCACCAGCCTGCCGTTCGATGTGCAATACGCCCTGGTGCGGTCGATGAAGGGACTGGAGCGCGCCCACATCACCCGGCCTGGCTACGCCATCGAATACGATTTCTTCGATCCGCGCGATCTCGACTACTCGCTGCAAACCCGGCCAATTCGGGGCCTGTTCTTCGCCGGTCAGATCAACGGCACCACCGGTTACGAGGAAGCGGCGGCGCAGGGTCTGCTGGCTGGCCTCAACGCCGGGCGGTTCGTCCAGGGCGAGGAACCCTGGTGGCCGAACCGCGACGAAGCCTATCTGGGCGTGCTGATCGACGATCTCATCACGCGGGGAACCAGCGAACCCTATCGGATGTTCACCAGCCGGGCTGAGCATCGCCTGCTGCTGCGCGAGGACAACGCCGACCTGCGGCTGACCGAAATCGGCCGCCGGCTGGGACTGGTGGACGACGCCCGCTGGGCGGCGTTCGAGACCAAGCGCGCGGCCATCGAGCGGGAAAGCCAGCGGCTGCGCGAGACCTGGGTACGCCCGCCCCAACTGAGCGAGGCCGACGCGCAACGGGTCTTGCAGGGTCCGCTGGCGCGGGAGAGCCGGGCCGCCGAACTGCTGCGCCGACCCGAAGTGAGCTACGCTGGCCTGATGAGCCTGCCTGGCGTCGGTCCCGGCGAATCCGATCCACAAGTCGCCGAACAGGTCGAGATTCAAGCCAAATACGCCGGTTACATCGAGCGCCAGCGCGAGGACATCGAACGCCAGCGTCGCCACGAACAACTGATGCTGCCGCCGGATCTGGATTATGCCGAGGTGCGCGGCCTGTCGCGGGAGGTCCGGGAGAAATTGAGCCGGCACCGGCCCCACACCCTGGGCCAGGCGGGCCGCGTTCCGGGCGTGACTCCCGCCGCCGTCTCCCTGCTGCTGATCCATCTCAAGCGCAGCCGTGTCCGACGCGATGCTGGTTGAGCGATTACCGCTGGCGATGGGCGCATTCGTTTTGCCTGGACCCATAATGTGGCGATCCTGGCCGCAAGACCGCCCCTGTTCCTGCTATGCTTAAAATATTCCGCGATTCCACGTCGAGCGTGGCGGCGCGGTTCGCCGTCCCGAAACCCGAAGGAGCATAGCGATGAAAGTCAATGTCAGCGTTGAAGCTACCGCTCAGGAGATGCGCGAGTTTCTCGGTTTGCCGAACCTACAGCCGCTACACGATGAAATCTTGCAGACCATGCGCAAGAACGTGGAGCGGGGGGTGGTCAACCTCGAAGCTCTTGGCATGCTGAAGCCCTTGTGGCCCGCGCAGTGGCACTCGATGGAAATGGTGCAAAAATTCTGGGAGGCGGTCGCCAAGGCCAGCGGGCAACCCGGCAAGGAAACGGTGAAGGCCGACGATGTCCTGGAAGCGCCCGAGCGTGGCGGGGCGCGCAACGACACTGAAAAAACAGCATAATAACCACCCGAACAAAACCGCCTGGCAACTGGGGAACGAGATGGCGAATAAGATTCTGGTGGTGGACGATGAGCCGAACATCGTCCTGTCCTTGGAGTTTTTGATGAAGCATGCCGGTTTCCAGGTGCGGACCGCTTCCGATGGCGAGGCCGCGCTGGCCGCTATCGCGGCGGAACAACCCGATCTGATGCTGCTCGACGTCATGATGCCGCGCAAGAACGGCTATGAGGTGTGCCAGGCGGTGCGCGCCAATCCGGACTGGAAAGGCATCCGGATCATCATGTTGACCGCCAAGGGGCGCGAGGTCGAACGGGAAAAAGGTTTGGCGCTGGGCGCGGATGACTACATCACTAAACCGTTCTCGACCCAGGAAGTAGTGGAACGAGTTCGCGAGTTGCTCGCTGAGGCGGGCTGAGCCGCCATGCGTTACCGGACCAAGCTCTGGCTGTTGTGGTTGGTTCCGGGCGTTCTGGCGCTCGCAGCCCTGATCTGGATCGGTTGGCAGGTGTTTCAGGTTGTTCCCGATCCTGACCAGCGCGACCTAACGCTGCTGTGGCTGATGCTGGCGGCGTTCGCCATTGTCGGTGGTACCACCGTCGCTTGGGCGATGCTCGACTGGTACTGCTTCATTCCGCTTGGCGCCCTGGCGCGCGGCGCGCGCATCATCACCCGCAGCAATCCCGGCTACGTGCTGGAACTGCCCAAGCAGCACTGGCTGGGCGAGTTTCCAGCCATGCTGCTGGAACTGGGCGAGGCCCTGCACAAGGCCCGCCGCGACGTGGCCGCCGCCACCGCCACCGGCACCCAGGAGATTGAAGAGCAAAAGGCCCGGCTGGAAACCGTCCTGCGGGAATTGTCCGAAGGCGTGCTGGTCTGCGACCGGGATGCCCGCATCCTGCTCTACAATCCGGCGGCGCTGAAGCTGCTACCCAACCGCGCGGCGCTGGGCTTGGGCCGCTCGCTGTACGAGCTGTGGACCCGCGCGCCTATCGAGAGCACGCTCCAACTGTTGAATTACCGCCAACAGAACCCCGGGGCCGGCCAGCCGAACGACGATGCCGAATTCGTCTGCGCCACGGTGGACGACGAGACCCTGTTCCACTGTCGGATGAGCCTGTTGCCCGGCGCCGGCGAGCGGGGCGCGGCGTTCGTCATTACCTTCCGTGACGTCACCCAGCAGGTGGACCGCTCCCTGATCAAGACCCGCACCGAGGATCTGCGCCGGCCGCTGGCCAACCTGCGAGCGGCGGCGGAAACCGTGATGCATTTTGGCGACATGAATCCGGCGCAGCGCGAGGCGTTCCAGCAGGTGATCGTCGAGGAAAGCGAGCGGCTGAGCCAGCGCTTGCAGGAACTGACGCTCGACCTGCGCACTCTGTACGCCAATCGCTGGCCGATGAACGACGTTTATTCCGCCGATCTGCTCGGCAGCATCATTTATCACCTGAAGGATCGCTCTGGCCTGCAAGTCAAGATGGTCGGCATGCCGCTGTGGCTGAACGTGGACAACCACTCGATCATGCTGTTGCTGGAATATCTGCTCGAGCAACTCCATGCCTACGGGGTCAGCGATACTTTCGAGATCGAGTGCCTGCTGGGCAATCGCCGGGTCTACGTGGACATCATCTGGCCCGGCCAGCCCATGCCCGCCGTGCAGTTGGAAGGCTGGCTGAACGAACACGTGCAGGACCTGGTGGGGGCGACCACGGTGGGCGAGGCGCTGCGCCGGCACAACAGCGACCTGTGGAGCCAGTCCCATCGCCGGCGCGGCTACTCGCTGCTGCGCCTGCCGCTGCCGGTGTCGGCGCGCCAGTGGAAGGAGTCGGCCGGGGCGCCGCCTGAGCGGCCGGAGTTCTATGATTTCTCCCTCGGCGAGCAGAATCGCACGGAATGGGGCGATCTGGTCAACTATCCGCTGGGCGCTCTGACCTACGTGGTGTTCGACACCGAAACCACCGGGCTGGCGCCGTCCAAGGGCGACGAGATCATCCAGATCGCCGGAGTGCGCATCGTCAATCGCCGGCTGCTGGTGGGGGAGAACTTCGATCAACTGGTGAATCCCGGTCGGCCGATTCCCAAGGCGTCGATCCGCTTTCACGGCATTACCGACGACATGGTCAAGGATAGACCCGGCCTTGAGGTTGCGCTGCCGCAGTTTCGAAAATTTGTCGGTGATGATCATACCGTGCTGGTCGCGCATAACGCCGCCTTCGACATGAAGTTCCTGAAGCTGAAGGAACAGAAGCTCGGCGTGCGGTTTGGCAATCCGGTGCTCGACACCCTGCTGCTGTCCGGCTACCTGCATGACTATACCGATGACCATAATCTGGACGCCATCGCCGACCGGCTGGGAGTGGACGTGCATGGGCGTCATACCGCGCTGGGCGATTCGCTGGTGACCGCGCAGGTGTTTCTCAAATTGCTGGACCTGCTGGAAGCGCAGGGGATCAAGACCCTCGGCCAGGCGCTGGAAGCGTCCGACAAGATGGTGGAAATTCGCAAGACCATGTCGAAGTTTTGAACGCCCCATGCGCCAACAATCCAGGGAATACATCGCTATCCTGTTCATCGTCGGAGTGTTGGCGCTCAACTATCCGATGCTGGAGCTGTTCAACCGACCGTGGATGCCGTTCGGCGTGCCGGTGCTGTATCTCTATCTCTATTTGGTCTGGTTCGCGCTCATCGTCTTGCTGATCGTGGTGGTGGAGCATTCGAAAATCCCCGAACCGGACCAGCCCGCCGCGCTAACGGAGAATGCTTCCCAGCCAGAGGCGGAACCCGCGCCTGCCGAAAGGCGTGGAACCAGCGACACCGATCCGGCGGAGTCACCCTGAATGCTGAGCGACAGCGTCATCCTCGTCAGCGCGCTGGTCTACATGGGCGTCCTGTTCGGCATCGCCTATTACGGCGACCAGCGCGCCGACGCTGGCCGGTCGATCATCGCCAATCCCTACATCTACACGCTGTCGCTGGCGATCTACTGCACCGCCTGGACCTTTTACGGCAGCGTCGGACTGGCGGCGACCAGCGGGGTGGATTTCCTGCCGGTCTATCTGGGGCCAACCCTGATGGCGGTGCTGTTCTGGTTCGTGCTCCGGCGCATCGTGCGCATCACCAAGGTCCACCGCATCACCACCATCGCGGATTTCGTCGCCTCCCGCTACGGCAAGAGCGGCCTGCTGGCCGGCATGGTCACTGTGATCGTCGTACTGGGTACTCTGCCCTACATCTCCATCCAGTTGAAGGCCATCGCTACCAGCTTCAGCCTGCTGCGCCAGTATCCGACGGTGACGATGGTGGATTTCGCGGCGCACCAGCCGTTCTGGCTGGACACCACGTTTTACGCCGCACTGGTGCTGATCGTATTCGCCATTCTGTTCGGTACCCGCCATATCGACATCACCGAGCGCCACGAAGGCATGGTGACAGCGGTGGCGTTCGAGTCGCTGTTCAAGCTGGTGGCGTTCGTACTGGTCGGCGTGGTGGTGACCTTCGTAATGTTCGACGGCCCGAGCGATCTGTTCCAGCAGGCTGCGGCGCAACCGCATCAGGCCGCCCTGATGCGGTTCAACGTGGTGCCGGGCGGTTACGGTGGCTGGCTGTCGCTGACCTTCCTGTCGATGATGGCCTTTCTGTTCCTGCCCCGGCAATTCCAGGTGCTGGTGGTGGAAAACGTCAACGAAACCCACATCCGCAAGGCGATCTGGCTGTTTCCGCTGTATCTGTTCGCCATCAACCTGTTCGTGTTGCCCATCGCTCTGGGTGGCCGGCTGATCTTCACCAACGACGAGGTGGACGCCGACATGTTCGTGCTGGCGCTGCCGATGGCCAAGCACATGCCGGACTTGGCGCTGCTGGTGTTTCTGGGTGGATTCTCGGCGGCCACCAGCATGATCCTGTTCGAGACCGTCACGCTCGCCACCATGGTCTGCAACGATGTGGTGATGCCGATCCTGCTGCGGGCCAATCCGCGCTGGCTGGCCGGTCGTTCCGACCTCTCCGGCCTGCTGCTCGGCATTCGCCGCGCCGGCATCGTGGCGCTGATCCTGCTGGGTTATCTGTATTTTCGCTTCATCGGTGAATCCTACGCGCTGGTGGCCAGCGGCCTGATTTCCTTCGCCGCCGCCGCTCAGTTCGCACCGCCGATCCTGATCGGCCTGTACTGGAAGCGGGCCAATCGGCGCGGTGCGCTGATTGGCCTGAGCGGCGGGTTCCTGGTTTGGGCCTATACCCTGCTGCTGCCGGCGATGGCCCGTTCCGACTGGATCGGTGGCGGCTTCGTCGAGCAGGGGCTGTTCGGGCTGGAACTGCTCCGGCCCTACGCCCTGTTTGGCTTGGAAGGTCTCGATCCCTACATGCATTCCGTGTTCTGGAGCATGTTGGTCAACATCGGTGGTCTGGTGTTTGGTTCCATCCTCAGCCAGCCGGGCGCCATCGAACAGGTGCAGGGCAGTCAGTTCGTCAACGTGTTCGAGCGAGAGCGTCATGATGGCGATGCGCTGCTGTGGCGGGGCGTGGTGGACACCGCCCAGCTCTATGAACTCCTGGCGCGGTTCATCGGCCCCCAGCGCGCCAGCGAAGCCTTCGACCGCTACGTGGATGAAAATAAAGACTATCCGTTGCAGGCTGATCCCCGGTTGATTCACTATACCGAACGGTTGCTGGCCGGGGCGATCGGCGCGGCCTCGGCCCGGGTGATGGTTTCCTCCATCGTGATGGGCGAGGTGCTCAGCATCGAAGAGGTGATGACCATCCTCGACGAGAGCACTCAGGTGATCGAGTATAGCCGCCGGCTGGAGCAACAATCCCGCGAGCTGGAAGCGGCCTCGGTCGAGCTGCGCCAAGCCAATAACCAGCTGCGGGAACTCGACCGACTCAAGGACGAATTCATCTCCACCGTGACCCACGAGCTACGCACGCCGCTGACCTCGATCCGGGCCTTTTCAGAAATCCTGCTGGCCAATCCCGACATGGACGTGGAGCAACGCAGCAAGTTTCTCGGTATTATCGTCAAGGAGAGCGAGCGGCTGACCCGGCTGATCAATCAGGTGCTGGACATGGCCAAGATCGATTCGGGCCGGATCGATTGGCGTATCGAGGACATCGACTTGCGGGCGCTGATTCTCGACGCCATCAATTCCACCGGCCAGTTGTTCCGCGACAAGGCGGCCACCTTGCGCGAGGAGCTGGGCGATCAACCGGTGATCATCGCCGGCGACCACGATCGGTTGACTCAGGTGATCATCAATCTGTTGTCAAACGCGGTGAAGTTCTGCCCCGAGCAGACCGGCGAGGTTGTCATCCGGTTGCGGCCGGTGGGGAACCGCTGGCGCATCGAAGTGATTGATAACGGTACTGGCATAGCCGAGGATCAACACAAGCTGATCTTCGAGAAATTTCACCAGGTCAGCGACAGCCATGCCGGCAAACCCAAAGGTACGGGACTGGGACTACCGATTAGCCAGAAGATCGTCGAACACCACAACGGTCACATTTGGGTGGAAAGCGAGATCGGCCAGGGCGCCGCCTTTATCGTGGAATTGCCGGGCAAAGCATGAGAATAATTTCACCACTCGGCTTCACGACCGGGCGGCCGGATAGCCTTGCCGGTCTGCTCGCGCGAACGTTCCAGGATTGGGGAGGTTTCGTGGGGCGACTCGAGCCGGCCGTAAACGCGGCCACCCAAGCGCCACAGCTTTGCCCCCAACCGGTAGTGACCGTTGGCGCTACGCTCCACCAGACCGTGTTCGATCAGCGACGCCAGAATGCGAAATGCGGTGGAAGGATGCAGGTCGGTAGCGCCGGCCAGGATTTTGAGGCTGACAGGCTCGTCGTGTGCGGCGATGGTGTCCAGCAACCGGGACAGCCGGGCGATCACTTGAATCGAGGAAGTCGCTTTGGCAATCATGCGGTGTTCTAACGCCGGGTAACCCATTCATGTTTTGTGAAATTGGAGCGACTATATTGCATTGCAGCATGAAACGCCACCTTTTTGATGGGAAGTGGCGCGCGAAGGCGACCTCGCGATGAAAATCTATCTGGATCTGCTGCAGCAGGTGTTGACTGAAGGAGTTCGCAAGGAGGATCGAACCGGGGTCGGGACCCTGAGTGTGTTCGGTGCGCAACTGCGCTTTGATCTGCGGCGCGGCTTTCCGCTGGTGACGACCAAGAAGCTGCACCTGCGTTCGATCGTTCACGAACTGCTGTGGTTTCTGCGCGGCGATACTCGTCTGGATTATCTGCACGAGCACGGGGTCACGATCTGGGATGAATGGGCCGATGAAACCGGTGATCTGGGGCCGATCTACGGCAAGCAGTGGCGCGACTGGGAAGCGGTGGATGGGCGCCATATCGACCAACTCGCCTGCGCTATCGACTTGCTGCGGTGCGACCCCGATTCACGGCGGATCGTGGTATCGGCGTGGAACGTTGGTGAGTTGGAGCGGATGCGGCTGTTGCCCTGCCATGTGCTGTTTCAGTTTTACGTCGCCGGTGGCGAACTGTCCTGTCAGGTCTACCAGCGCAGCGCCGACCTGTTTCTCGGCATGCCGTTCAACATCGCCAGCTATGCGTTGCTGGCTCACCTGGTCGCGCGGCAGACCGATCTGCGGGTGGGCGAACTGATTTGGACCGGTGGTGACTGTCATCTATACCTGAATCATCTCGAACAGGTCCGCTTACAGCTGAGCCGCGAACCGTATTCCGCGCCACGTCTGGCGATCCGCCGCCGCCCGGAAACGCTCGCCGACTACTGCTACGAGGATTTTGAAATGATCGGTTACCAGGCGCATCCAGCGATCAAGGCGCCGGTAGCGGTGTGACCCTAATCGACGCCATCGAACCGTACGCTTCGGACGGGTCGGGTCAATCTTGACCATCGCTTGCAATCCAGGGTTACCGTGGCGCTATTAAAAGTCGAATAGAGTCGAATCGGCTTGACGATCATCGCTAATTATGTTGCGATGCAATAAATCAATAATAGGGTGAGACTTGTGATGGCAAACGTATACAAAATGATAGAGCGCAACCAAGCGGCGAATTGGCTGGCCTGGCAGGGCGCGGTGCGGCTCGGCGGATTAATCGGCATTGGCCTGCTCGGCTCGGTGCGCAAGACGCTGGATACCTATCTGGTATGCCTGCAACATGGAGCAGAGTACATGACGCAGATGCAGATTACTGACCCACCGGAGCGTTTGGTGACCGGCTACGCGGACGCCATCACCGAGTGCGTCGAGAAATCCTGGCAGGATTACCGCAATAACCTCCAGATTTTTTTGTTGGCCCAGGATGAGGCGCTGATTTGGGTAACCCGAATTGACGGGGCGTTATTAGCCACGGATGGAGCCGCATGACTGAAGACACGCCGGATTCCGCTCCCGCGCCGGCGGCCCCTGAAGCCGGGGAGCGCAAGAAACCCAGTCTGTTCGAGATTCTGAACCGGCCCATTCAACTGCCGTTTGGCCGGAATCGTGCGCCCGAACCGGCCACTGAATCCGCCGGACCCGCCGCACCGAAACCCGAACGCTTTGTCCGCTTGCGCGACCGGTTGCGGCGCACCCGCCAGAGCCTGGTCAGCGGACTGTCCGGCCTGTTCGCCGGCAAAAAGCTGGACGACGAGGCGCTGGAAGAACTGGAAAGCCGCCTGCTGCTGGCGGATGTCGGCGTGGAGGTGAACCAGCACCTGATGAAACGGCTGACCGAGCGGGTGTCACGCCAGCAGCTGAACGATGTGCCGGCGCTGCTCGAGGCGCTGCGCGAGGAACTGCTCGCCATTCTCGCGCCCTGCCAGCAGCCGTGGCGGCCCAGCGAATCCCGGCCCTACGTGATCCTGATGGTCGGGGTCAACGGTGTCGGCAAGACCACCACCATCGGCAAGCTGGCCCAATGGCTGCAAGACGCGGGGCATTCGGTGTTGCTGGCCGCTGGCGATACCTTCCGCGCCGCTGCCGTCGAGCAGTTGCAGGTTTGGGGCGAACGCAACCGGATTCCGGTGATCGCCCAGCGGAGCGGGGCCGATGCCGCCTCGGTGATCTACGACGCGATTCAGGCCGCCCAAGCCCGACGGGTGGACGTGGTGATCGCCGATACCGCCGGCCGCTTGCACACCCAGTCGAACCTGATGGAGGAACTCAAGAAGATCAAGCGGGTCACGGGCAAGGTAGATCCCACCGCCCCGCACGAGGTGTTGCTGGTGGTGGACGCCAGCACCGGCCAGAATGCCCTGAACCAGGCCATACAATTCCACGAGGCGGTCGGCGTGACTGGCCTGATACTGACCAAGCTCGATGGCACTGCCAAGGGCGGTATCGTGTTCGCCATCGCCCGTCGGCTCGGTTTGCCGATCCGCTTCATTGGCGTCGGCGAAAGCATCGAAGATTTGCGGACGTTCGACGCCGCCGAGTTCGTCGCCGCTCTGCTGGATGAAGAAGCGACGGATTGAACCTATAGCGGCGGTGGTCATGGAACTCCCCACTGAATTTGGCACTCAAAGCCGGCGAGTGCTAAAATAGCTCATGCCAAATTGAGGGAGGAGTGAATGACGATGACGACCGAGCTGGTTCCCCGCCTACCGAATCTGCCGGTGCCGGTGGACAGTCTGGACAGTTATCTCCAGGCGATCAACCAGGCGCCGGTGCTGAGCGCCGAGGAAGAGCAGGAACTGGCCCAGCGGTTACGGCTGCGCAATGATCTGGAAGCGGCGCAACGGCTGATTGTGGCGCACCTGCGCTTCGTGGCGCACATCGCCCGTGGTTACGTCGGTTACGGCTTGCCGCTGGCCGATCTGATTCAGGAAGGCAACGTCGGCCTGATGAAGGCGGTCAAGCGCTTCGACCCGGCCCACGGCGTGCGGCTGGTGTCGTTCGCGGTTCACTGGATTCGCGCCGAGATTCACGAATTCATTCTGCGCAACTGGCGGATCGTCAAGGTTGCCACCACCAAGGCCCAGCGCAAGCTGTTCTTCAAACTGCGCGGCGCCAAGAAACGGCTGGGCTGGTTGAACGGCGAGGAAGTACACACCGTCGCCCGGGAGTTGGGCGTCAGTCCCGAGCACGTGCTGGAGATGGAATCGCGGTTGAGCGGTCACGATATTTCGTTCGATCCGCTTCCCGATGCTAACGGCGATGACGAAGCGGAAGCCTACGCACCGTCGGCCTACCTGCGCGATGAACAGGCCGATCCAGCGGAGGCGTTGGAGCGAGAGGACTGGGAAGCGCGCACCACCAGTCGGCTAAACGACGCGCTGGAGCGGCTGGACCCGCGCAGCCGCGCCATCGTCCAGCGGCGCTGGCTGAGCGACGACAAACCGACCCTGCACGACTTGGCCGCCGAATATCAGGTATCTGCCGAACGCATCCGGCAGTTGGAAACCAACGCCATGAAGAAGCTGCGCGCTGCGTTGCCGGTTGCGGCCTGAATCCAACCGGCCAGCGAAAACCCGCCCAAGTGGCGGGTTTTTTATCGTCCAGATTTTCATCCACGCGGGAATGAGGCAAGCTTGCGGCGCTCCGCCTGCCCGGTAAATCTGCATGAGCCAGTCCACTCCTCTTTTTTTGACGCGCGCCGCACCGTTGCAATCCATGAACACGTTTGGGTTGCCGGCGCGCGCCGCCTGGCTCGCCGCTATTGAGACGCCGACGCGGTTGGCCGCCCTGATCGCCTGGCCCGAATGGCAGCGGTTACAACGCTTCGTGCTGGGAAGCGGCAGCAATTTGATTCTGGCCGGCGATTTCGAAGGTCTGGTGCTGCATGTTCGCATTGCTGGGCGGGCGCTCATTGGGGAAGACGCCGACGCCTGGTTCGTGCGCGCTGGCGCGGGAGAGAGCTGGCATGACTTCGTCTCCTGGACTCTGGATTGTGGCTGGCCGGGCCTGGAAAACCTGGCGCTGATCCCTGGCACGGTCGGTGCGGCTCCGGTCCAGAATATCGGCGCCTATGGGCTGGAAATGGCTGAACGATTTCACAGTCTGGAAGCGGTGGAACTGGCAACGGGGGAAACAGTGGTTCTCGACCGCGCCGCCTGCCGGTTCGGTTATCGGGACAGCGTATTCAAACATGAAGCGGCCGGGCGCTATCTGATGACCGCCGTCACTTTCCGACTGCCCAAACGCTGGCAACCGGTCACCGGCTACACCGACGTGGCGCGGGAACTGGATGCACGTGGCGTCACCGAGCCAACGGCGCGGGACATTGCCGACGCGGTCATCGCCATTCGCTCGCGCAAGCTGCCCGACCCGGCGCGAATTGGCAACGCGGGCAGTTTTTTCAAGAATCCGCAGGTGGATGCGGCGATGTTTCAAAGGCTGATCGCCCGCCACCCCGACCTGCCTTACTATCCGCAGCCAGACGGGACAACGAAGCTCGCCGCGGGCTGGCTGATCGAGCGATGCGGCTGGAAGGGCAAAAACCTCGGGCCAGTGGGCGTCTACGAGCGCCAGGCGCTGGTGCTGGTCAATCGTGGCGGCGCGCGGGGTGAAGACGTGCTGCGGCTGGCGTGGGCGATTCAGACATCGGTGCGGGCGATGTTCGGGGTCGATCTGGAACCAGAACCGGTTATCCTCGGCCGCTCGGAAGGGCGCGGCAATCCTGTACTGCACGAATGAAGGCGAATCCTGAAGTGAGCGAATCCATTCCTCTCCTCGAAGTTAATCACTTATCGGTTTCCTTCGGAGCAACGCCGGCGGTCAAACAGGTTTCGTTTACCCTGAATCGCGGCGAGACGCTGGCCCTGGTGGGGGAGAGCGGCTCCGGCAAGTCGGTGTCGGCACTCTCCATCCTGCAACTGTTGCCCTATCCCCATGCCCGCCATCCGGGCGGCAGCATCCGCCTGCGCAGCGAGGAGCTGCTGGGCGCGGCGCCGGCCCGCCTGCGTGAAGTGCGCGGCAACCAGATCGCCATGGTGTTTCAGGAACCGATGACCTCGCTCAATCCGCTGCATTCCATCGAGAAGCAAATCAGCGAGACTCTGTTGCTGCACAAGGGGTTGAACGGTACGCGGCTGCGGGAGCGGATTCGAGAATTGCTGGAACTGGTCGGCCTACCCGACGCCGCCCAGCGCCTGAATGCATTGCCGCACGAACTATCCGGCGGCCAGCGCCAGCGGGTGATGATCGCCATGGCGCTGGCCAACGAACCCGATATTCTCATCGCCGACGAGCCGACCACCGCGCTCGATGTCACCATCCAGGCACAGATTCTCAAGCTGCTCAAGGAATTGCAGGCCAGGTTTGGTATGGCGATCCTGTTCATCACCCACGATCTGAGTATCGTTCGCAAGATGGCGGATCGGGTGTGCGTGATGCGCGCGGGCGAGGTGGTGGAGGCCGGTACGGTCGCCGAACTGTTCGCCAGCCCCCAACATCCGTACACCCGGCAACTGCTGGCCGCCGAGCCCAAAGGCGAGCCGCCGCCGGAAGTCGCCGACGCGCCGGAAGTGATGACCAGCGACGGGCTGAAAGTCTGGTTTCCGCTCAAGCGTGGGGTATTGCAGCGGGTGGTGGACCATGTCAAGGCAGTGGACGGCGTCAGCGTCAGCGTGCGCGAAGGCCAGACCCTGGGCGTGGTGGGGGAGAGCGGTTCCGGCAAGACCACGCTGGGGCTGGCGCTGCTGCGGCTGCTGTCCAGCGAGGGGGCGATCCGGTTCGCGGGCCAGCGCGTCGATGGCTGGCCCGGCAAGGCGCTGCGGCCGCTGCGCAAGGCCATGCAGATCGTGTTTCAGGACCCGTTTGGCTCGCTCAGTCCCCGGTTGTCGGTCGGCGAGATCGTCGAGGAAGGATTATTGGTGCATGGGCTGGCCGGTGACCGCGCCGCCCGCCGCGCCCGCGTGAGTCAGGTACTGGAAGAAGTGGGGCTGGACCCGGCCATGCAGGATCGTTACCCGCACGAGTTTTCCGGCGGCCAGCGCCAGCGCATTGCCATCGCCCGCGCCCTGGCCCTGCAACCGCGCCTGCTGATTCTGGACGAGCCAACCAGCGCGCTGGACGTGTCGGTGCAGGCGCAGATCGTGGATCTGCTGCGCGAGTTGCAGCGCCGCCACCGGCTGGCCTACGTGTTCATCAGCCACGATCTGCGGGTGGTGCGCGCCCTGGCCAATCATTTGCTGGTGATGAAGGACGGCCAGGCAGTGGAAGCGGGACCGGCGCGGCAGGTGTTTGCCGCTCCCCGGCACCCTTATACCCAGGCCCTGCTGGCGGCGGCCTTGAATCTGGAAACGACGAGCGGCGGTGCGGTGGCCATCTGAACACGCAAAAAAGCCGGCTTGCGCCGGCTTTGTCGTTACTTAGCTCCTTGGGAGCACGAGCCGAAGTTTAGGCCGCTTCGACGACGCGCCATACCTCGGGGGCTTTTTCGACGCGCTTGCCGAACTCCTGACGCTGCTTTTCGAGTTCCGGCGGCAGGGCCTCGCTAAACTTGTCGAAGAAGGTCTTGATCTCCTCAACCTCGCTGGCCGCCTCGGCGCGGCTGATGTTGGTGATGGCCTCGAATTGCTCCTTGGTGAAATCCAGGCCTTGGAAATCCATGTCCTCGTAGCGCGGCATGTAGCCAAATGGGCTTTCCGCGGCGCCGACATGGCCATTGACCCGCTCCACGATCCATTCGAGGACGCGCAGGTTTTGACCGTAGCCCGGCCAGGCGAACTTGCCGTTGGCGTC
>JBDHRD010000017.1:0-27969 GCA_039807425.1 Candidatus Contendibacter sp.
CTGACCGGCGTCGTCCAGGCGCGGCACGGCCTCGACCGTCATCGCGTCGGCGACGGCGTCCTGCATCACGTAGCCGACCGGCGCCAGCAAGGCCGACAATACGTACCAGCTCGAAACCGGCAGGACCGCGCCCATCGCCTCGGGCTGGCCGATCAGGCCGATCATGATGAACAGGCTGGTGGCGATCAGCGCCGCGCCGAGGTAGACCAGGCCGGCCTTGTGCCGCCACAGCAGGTCCACCAGGTGGCCGATGGGCATCTTCAATGCCCAGGGGATCATGGCCCAGAAGCCCAGCGCGGCCAGGAAGGCGGCGGACAGGTCCAGGTACTCCTTGACGAAGAAGGTGCCGACGATGCCGGTCAGGCCCGACACGCCGGCGGCGCAGTACACCATCAGCGGCGGCAGGTAGGACAGCCGCAGATCGCGGCCCAATTGCAAAATCGTGCGGTCAAACCAGCGCCATAATCGCGAAACCACGTCCATCATGACCTCGGGGAAGCAGGGATTTTTCCAGTGATCCAAATCGGTTGACCGCAGACCCATACCCGGACGGCGCCGGTTAAGCCATTACCAACGACTGTTATCATCTTGCCAAAAGCGCGCCGCGCCCCCAGTCTCAACCGGTCGGCCACATGGCGAGGCATTTCGTGGAGGAATCCCGCTGGGCTTCCCCGACGACCCACGGCGCGAACCCACACTCTTCCAGCAAGACCTCGACCTCTTCTTGAATGCCGAAGGCGTTCTGGGTTTCGAGGAGGAGAACCCCGCCCGGGATTAACAGGTCGTGAAACCGGCGCAGCGAGCGGCGCCAGTTGAGCTTGGTGGCCCCGCGCAGGCCATTGCGACAGAGCACCATCCCGGAAGGGGGCAGGTCCGCCGTCAACCAGTCCCCGACACGGTACGACACGGACCCACCGGGGGCCGGGAAATGCTCCCGTTGCTGTTCGAAAAACGGAATTGGGTAGGTGGCCAGGTCGTCCGGAGTCGGCTGGTGAGCTACGGCCCACTCGATCGCTTGGGGTGAATAGTCGATTGCCATGACGTGAAAGCCCCAGAACGCGAGGAGGTGGGGGATGATGGTGAGGCCACAGCCGGCGTCGATCAGCGTCTGCGGTGACGACCGGGGCAACTCGCCGGCTTCGAGCAGCATCCAGACCAATAGATAGACCGCCGGGTACGTGAGCCGGTCACGGTCTGCCGGATCCTGTTCGGCGAGGAGTTCGCGGTAGTGATCGGTCCAGTACGACGGCTGGCTCCAGTCCTCGCTTGGCTGGATACCCCAAGGGGCGTCCATAAAATTGTTGTGTGGTTCCATTTGCCAATCCCCGTTGACGCCATGATACGGCTAGCCGGTTGCGGCGGCGTCGATTGTGGACTTGCATGGTAGACCTCGGAAGCTCTGTTTGGCTCATCTTAGCCAAGCCGCATCCGGGCGGCAAACGCCGACCAAGACTCCCTCCCATGGATACGCCACAACTGGAAGCGCCGCCCAGTGATGAGTACATGGCCAGTCTTTCCCGAAGCGGGGGCAAGTTTTTGTTCGCCGTTCTCTCAAGCAGGGTCGGTGACGGCGCTTGCCCCCAGCCGTGGCCGGTGTTAGCGTTCCGCCCTATTCAACAGGCGGTTGTTCGGGAGGAATAGCGCCATGCAAGTCGATGTCATCTTAAGCAAAAGGGGCGATCATTACCTGGCGCGGGTCAGCAATCTGCCCGGAATTCGGGTCAAGGAGGCATCGCGTGAAGCCGCGCTAAAGGGTGTCGCGCAACGCCTGCGGGATTATTTCGCCCAGGTTGAACTGGTGCGGTTGGACCTCGACGAGAGCCAAACCGATAGTACATTAGAGATGTTCCAAATCCGAGATCCCACGCAGGGGCAGCACAGACAATCGCTCGTCGAGTTCGTAGGCGACGGTTCCTGGATAAACGATCCACAGGTGGGTAAGCCCAAGGTCGGCGAGCGCCACCCGCATCGAGCGCGTCGCGCCGGGTGCATCGCTGACCTTGAATTCGAATCCGTAGCGACGCCCGCCGACGGTTACTAGCAAGTCCAGCTCGGCGCCAGCGTGGGTTGCCCAAAAATACGCGCCGTGGGCGCCGAGCACGGCCAGCACCTGCTCGAGGGCAAATCCTTCCCATGAGGCGCCGAGCTTGGGATGCCCTTGCAGATCGGCGAGCGTGCGCAGCTCTAATAGGGCGTGCAGCAGACCGCTGTCGCGGATGTAGACCTTCGGGGCCTTGACCTGGCGCTTCGAGAGGTTCTCGAACCAGGGGGGCAGGACGCGCACCATGTACGCGCCGGCGAGGATATCCAGATAACGGCGCGCGGTTCCTTCGCTCGAGCCCAAGGAGCGCGCGAATTCGGCAGCGTTCCACACTTGGCCGTGGTAGTGGGCGATCATGGTCCAGAATCGGCGCAACGTCTCGGCGGGAATGGAGATGCCAAGCTGGGGGATATCCCGCTCCAGAAAGGTGCGCACGAATCCCTGGCGCCAGTGGAGCGAGCCGGCGTCGTCGGCCGCGAGAAAGGAGCGCGGAAAGCCACCCCTGCTCCACAGCGGGGTCTGGGTGTCCACCCCGGTCTCGCCGAGATGGAACCCGCCGAGATCAACGAACCCGAGCCTACCGGCGAGGGACTCCGAGGCCCCCTTGATCAGGGTTGGCGACGCGCTGCCAAGGATCAGGAATCGCGCCTCGGATACCGGGCGGTCCACGAGGACCCGCAAGATCTCGAACAGGGTCGGGTCCCGCTGGATCTCGTCGAGCACGACCAGCCCACCGAGTGCACCCAAGGTTCGCAGGGGTGCAGCGAGCCTTCGGGCATCCAGCGGGGATTCGAGGTCGAAGATGGTACAGTCGGGCTCGTCGGCAGCGAGCATGCGGGCCAAGGTGGTCTTTCCGCACTGACGAGGGCCAAGGATAGCCACGCAGGGGTGCTCGCGGAACAGCGCGCGAACCTGGGCCATGACGGAGGAACGTGGGACCATCGCGCCAGAATAATACTTGAAATTCCTCAGAACAAGAGCCGATCTTCAAGAAATGAACCCTACAACCCCGCCCGCCGGGATGACCAAACCTCTTGGTGAAGTGGATGCTGCATTCCGCGGGACACGGTGCTTCAGACGTGGTCTCTTTGGGCGAGCATGCAAATCAACGTGCTCGAACTCAATCTGACTCTGCAAAGATGACGCTAATCACCCCATCACTATTGACCAGATGACCGACCAACGTCCAGACCCCGACCGATTGTTGAACCGCATCCGGGAAGAGGAAGCGCGCGCCCAGCGTGGCAAGCTGAAAATCTTTTTCGGCGCATCGGCGGGCGTTGGCAAAACCTACGCGATGCTGCTGGCTGCCCGTCAGTTGCGCGAGCAGGGGCTGGATGTCGTCGTCGGGTTGGTCGAAACCCACGGCCGCCAGGAAACCGCCGCGTTGCTCGATGGCCTCGAAGTGTTGCCCCGCCAGGAGATTCCCTATCGGGATCGGGTGCTGCGGGAATTCGATCTCGACGGCGCCCTGGCGCGACGGCCGGCGTTGATCCTGGTCGATGAACTGGCGCACAGCAATGCTCCCGGCTGCCGGCACCCGAAGCGCTGGCAGGATGTCGAGGAACTGCTCGAAGCGGGTATCGATGTCCTGACCACGGTCAACGTCCAACATCTGGAGAGCCTCAACGACGTGGTCGGTGGTCTGACGGGCATCCGGGTCTGGGAGACGGTCACCGATCGGGTGTTCGACCAGGCCGACGAAGTGGTGCTGGTCGATCTGCCCCCCGATGAACTGCTACAACGGCTCAAGGAAGGCAAGGTCTATCTGCCGGATCAGGCCGAACGCGCGGTTCAGAACTTCTTCCGCAAGGGCAACCTGATCGCCCTGCGCGAACTGGCGCTGCGGCGCACCGCCGACCGGGTGGACGACCAGATGCAGAGCTACCGGCAGGAGGTGGGTGGCCCGGCGCTGTCCACCCGCGAGGCGCTGCTGGTGTGCGTCGGTCCCGGTTCCGGGGCGGATGCGCTGGTGCGCGCCGCCAGCCGGCTGGCCGGCAAGCTGAACTGCGAATGGCACGCCCTGTACGTGGAAACTCCAGCGCTGCAACGCCTGCCGGAAGCCCGTCGCCGGACGATACTCGAAACCCTCAAGCTGGCCCAGGATCTCGGCGCTCGCACCGCCACCCAGGCCGCCGACAGTATCGCCCAGGCCATCGTCGAATACGCGCGCCAGCATAACCTGGACCGGGTGGTGGTCGGTCGGGGTCGGTCAGGCCGCTGGCGCTGGTTCCGGCGGTCGCTCGCTGGCCGACTGGCCCGGCTGACTCCGGCTCTCGACGTGCTGGCGCTGGCGCAAGAGGACGCACCCCGACGCTCGCTCGGCTCGAAGGCCAAGGCCGGCGATCAGAAGCAGACCGCGTTGTCTTCCACGGCGCGACGCTATGGCGCGACGTTGCTGGTCTGCCTGGGGACCACGCTGGCGGCCACCCCGCTGTTACCCCATTTCGATCGAGCCAACATCGTCATGCTGTTTCTGCTGGCGGTGGTTGGCGTGGCGGTGCGCTACGGGCGCGGTCCGGCGGTGCTGGCGGCGGTCGTCAACGTGGCCGCGTTCGATATCTTCTTCGTGCCGCCGCGCTTGTCGCTCGCGATTAGCGACTGGCAATACCTGCTCACTTTCGCGGTGATGCTGAGCGTTGGTTTGGTCGTCGGCCAGCTCATGGCCCGGTTCCGCTATCAGGCGCAGGTGGCCCACGCCCGCGAGGAGCGCGCCCGCTACCTTTACGAAATGTCGCGCGAGCTGTCCGGGGCGCTGGCCGCCGAGCAGGTGATCGAAATCAGCGAGCGCTGCGTCGAGGCCAGCTTCCGGGTCAAGGCTCGGTTGTTGCTGCCAGACGACCAGGATCGCTTGCAACCACCGCCGGTGCAACCCGGCAAGCCGAAAGTGGACCTCGCCATCGCCCAGTGGTGCTTCAACCGCAACGACCCGGCCGGCCTCGGCACCGACACCCTGCCCGCCGCTTCGCTGCTGTACCTGCCGCTCAAGGCCCCATTACGCACCCGCGGGGTACTGGCCGTGGCGCCCGAGCAGCGGCGCTTGCTGATGATCCCGGAACAGCGCCGGCTGCTGGATACCTTCGCCGCGCTGATCGCCATCGCTCTGGAACGGGTGCATTTCGCCGCCGTCGCCCGCGACACGCTGGTGAAGATGGAAACGGAACGGCAACGCAATTCCCTGCTGGCGGCGCTGTCTCACGATCTGCGCACGCCGCTGACCGCACTGATCGGGTTGGCGGAAACGCTGGCGTTGGAACTGGCCGCCGAGGAATCCCCCCACCAGGAATCGCTGACGGCGATCCGTGAGCAGGCGGTGCGGATGGCGCTGCTGGCCGACAACCTGCTGGATATGGCCAAATTGCAAACTGGCGGGGTGCGGCTACGCAAGGACTGGCAATCACTGGAAGAACTGATCGGTTCAGCCGTGCGGCTGCTGGAACAGCCGTTGCGCGAGCATCCGCCGCGGCTGGCGCTCGACCCGGATTTGCCGCTGATCAACTGCGACGCCGTGCTGATCGAACGGGTTCTGGTCAACCTGTTGGAGAACGCCGCCAAGTACACGCCAGCGGGCGCCGCGATCGGCATTAGCGCCAACACCGAAAACGACCGGCTGATGGTCGAGGTCTGGGATGAAGGACCGGGCCTGCCAGCCGGACGGGAACAGACTCTGTTCGAAAAATTCACCCGGGGTCAGACGGAGTCGGCGGTACCGGGCGTCGGGCTCGGACTGGCGATCTGTCAGGCGATCATCGAAGCTCACGGCGGCCAAATTCAGGCCGAAAATCGGGCAGCCGGCGGCGCCCGCTTTACCTTTACCCTGCCGCTGGAAACGCCGCCGCCGCTCGAAATTGATGATGCGCCCGACCCGGGGCCGACATGATCGCCACCACCGAACCCTCTCTGACCGTTTTGATCGTCGAGGACGAGCAGGCCATTCGCCGCTTCGTCCGCGCGGCGTTGGAAGGCGAGGGCTATCGGGTGCATGAGGCGAATACCCTGCGGCGCGGCTTGTTGGAAGCCGGCACCCGCAAGCCGGACTTGGTCATTCTCGATCTCGGTCTACCGGACGGCGACGGTGTGGACTTTATCCGCGATCTGCGCGCCTGGAGCGGCATGCCGGTGCTGGTGTTGTCAGCCCGGGTCGAGGAATACGACAAGGTCGAGGCACTGGACGCCGGCGCCGACGATTATCTGATCAAGCCGTTCGGGGTGGCGGAACTATTGGCGCGGGTCCGAGCCGTCAGCCGGCGTCACATGCGCGAGCCGGGCGGCGGCGCCATGATCACCTTCGGCGAGGTGAGCGTAGACTTGGAACGCCGGCAGGTGATGCGCGACGGTCAGCCGGTCCACGTTACGCCCATCGAGTTCCGGCTGCTGGCCACACTGGTCACCAACCCCAGCAAGGTGCTCACGCACCGTCAACTGCTGAAGGACGTCTGGGGACCCGCCTACGTAGAGCGCGGCCACTATCTGCGCATCCACATGGGTCACCTGCGGCGCAAGCTGGAAGTTGATCCGACCCGGCCGCGACATTTTCTCACCGAGACCGGTATCGGTTATCGGTTCTACCCGAACATTGCCTGACGCAAGTTCCGACCCCCCCTATCTCCCGACCAGTCGGGCGCGTTTCCGAACGGCGAACTCCTGCGCATCCACCACGGCGATGGCGGTCATGTTGATGATCCGCCGGGCGGTCGCCGAACGGGTCAGAATATGGGCCGGCAGCGCCAAACCCATGGTAATCGGTCCTACCGAGACCCCGTTGGTGACCTCCTTGAGCAGATTGTGGGAAATGTTGGCGGCGTCCACGTTCGGCATGATCAGCAGATTGGCCGCACCCTTTAGTTGCGAGTGCAGAAATACCCGGTCGCGCAAAGTCTCGGACAGCGCCGCGTCGCCGCGCATTTCCCCTTCCACTTCCAAATCCGGGGCGCGTTGCCGGATCAGTTCCAGCGCCTCGGCCATCTTGCGCGCCTGCGGCGACGGGTGCGAGCCAAAGCTGGAATGCGACAGCAGCGCGACCTTGGGTGGGGTGAAGCGACCCACTTCCTCCGCCGCCAGCAGGGCAATATCGGCGATTTGCTCAGCGGTCGGGTTATCGTTGATGTCGGTATCGCAGAAAAACAGCGGCCCGTGCGAGGTGATCAGCATGTTCATCGCCGCCGGGGTTTTGACCCCCTCGCGCAGGCCGATGATATCCAGCACGTACTCGACGTGATCCGGGTAGCCGCCAATCAGCCCGCATAACAGGGCATCACCATGGCCGAGGCGTAGCAACAGCGCGCCGATCACGGTGGCACGGGTATTAACCCGGATGCGCGCCTTGTTGGGATCGACGCCATAACGCCCGCGCAGCCGGTGATATTCCTGCCAGCATTCCTCATAATGCGGGTTGTGCTGGGGATCGACCAACTCGAAGTCGCGGTCGGGACGGATATGCAGGCCCAGTTCCGCGATCCGCTCCGCGATCCGCTTGCGCCGGCCAATCAGGATCGGCCGAGCCAAGCCATCATCGACGACGCCCTGCACCGCCCAGAGCATCCGCTCTTCCTCGGCCTGAGCGAAAATGACCCGTTTGGGGTCGGCCTTGGCCCGGTTGAAGACCGGTCGCATGATCAGCCCGGAACGGTACACCCGCTGGCTGAGCTGGGCGTGGTAGGCGGCGAAATCCCGAATCGGGCGGCTGGCGACACCGCTGGCCATCGCCGCCTTGGCCACCGCCAGCGGCAGGGTGAGCAGCAGACGTGGCTCAAACGGTTTGGGAATCAGGTATTCCGGCCCGAAGTTGATGGGTTGGTCGCCGTAAGCGGCGGTTTCCTCCTGCGAGTGGGGTTCCCGCGCCAGTTCGGCCAGGGCGCGCACGCAGGCCAGTTGCATCTCCTGATTGATGGTGGTCGCGCCGACGTCCAGCGCACCCCGGAAGATGTAGGGAAAACAGAGGACGTTATTGACCTGATTGGGATAATCAGAGCGGCCGGTGGCGATGATGGCGTCAGGCCGCGCCGCCTTCGCCTCTTCCGGCAGGATTTCCGGGACCGGGTTGGCCAACGCCAGAATCAGCGGTTGCGGGGCCATGGTTTTCACCATCTCCCCGGTCAAGACGCCCGCCTTGGACAGGCCCAGAAAGATATCCGCACCGACCAGGGCTTCCGCCAGGGTGCGGGCTGGTGTATCGGCGGCGTAGGCGGCTTTCTCCGGATCGAGGGAACCGCGCCCCTGATAGATCACGCCCCGGCTATCGCACACGATGATGTGTTCCCGCTTCAGTCCCAGACCGACCAGCAGATCGAGGCAGGCGATGCCTGCCGCGCCTGCGCCGGAAGTCACCAGCCGGACCTGGCCGATGTCCTTGCCGACTAGCGACAGGGCGTTGAGCACTGCGGCGGCGGTGATGATGGCCGTGCCGTGCTGGTCGTCGTGAAACACCGGAATCTTCATGCGCTCGCGCAGGCGGCGCTCGATGACAAAGCATTCCGGGGCCTTGATGTCTTCGAGATTGATGCCGCCGAAGCTCGGCTCCAGGCTGGCGATGATGTCCACCAGTTTGTCGGGGTCGCGTTCGCTGATTTCGATGTCGAACACGTCGATACCCGCGAATTTTTTGAATAACACCCCCTTGCCTTCCATGACCGGCTTGGCGGCCAGTGGGCCGATGTCGCCCAAGCCGAGGACGGCGGTGCCATTGGTGATGACGGCGACCAGATTGCCCCGGGCGGTGACGGTGGATACTTCGCCGGGATCCTCGACGATCACCTCGCAGGCGGCGGCGACGCCGGGCGAGTAGGCCAGCGCCAGATCGCGCTGGTTGGCCAACGGTTTAGTCGGGGTGACTTCAATCTTGCCGTAGGGGGCCATGCGGTGGTAGCGCAGGGCGCTGTCGTTGAAATCATCGGCCATGGGTGCGGGCTCCTGAAAAGCGGTGCGGGTTGCGCCAGTCACGTAAAAAACCCTTTTAGTGTACCTTCCCAACCTCGGTTGGTGTGAACCATCTTCGACGGCCTGGAATCCCTGTTGCCAACGCTCCGCACCTTTGATGCATGATCCAGCCCTTTTGATGGACTTGACTCCCGTATAATTCAGGAAGTTGAGGGTGGTTATCCATCAGAACAACGCTGACAGAGCAATAGCTTGCGAGAGCACCCTGTTATTCGGAGACGCTGCCCATGGGTCAGGAAATTTCCCGTTCGACCTTCACCCGCCAGGATTTCCGCCGATTCCGGGCACGGCTGCGTCAGGAAACCGGGACCCTGAGTGGCTGGTTCTGCGACGAGCGGTTCACCCCGGCGGGCGGCGTCGCCGGTTTCGAGATCGAGGCGTGGCTGGTGGATCGCCAGGGTCAGCCGGCGCCGCTCAACCGGGCTTTCCTGGAACGGCTGGCCGATCCGCTGGTGGTGCCGGAACTGAGCGTGTTCAACATCGAACTCAATACCCCGCCGCTGCCCCTGCGCGGCGATGTGCTGCGGCGGATGCACGCCAATCTCGAAAGCCTGTGGCAGCGTTGCCAGCGGGTGGCCGCCGAACTGGACGCAACGGTCGTGTTAATCGGTATCCTGCCTACCCTGCGCGTTACGGATCTGACCCCCAATCACATGTCGGGTCAGCAGCGTTACCGGGCTATCAACGACCAGATCCTGCGGCGGCGGCGCGGCCAACCGATGGAACTGGCTATTCACGGTGCGGAAACCCTGTGCCTGACCCATCCTGACGTGATGCTGGAAGCCGCCACCACCTCGTTCCAGACCCATTTGCAGGTCACGCCCCGCGACGCAGTGGTCTTTTTCAACGCCGCACTGGCGCTGTCGGCGCCGATGGTGACGGTCACCGCCAACTCCCCACTGTTGTTCGGCAAGACCTTGTGGGAGGAAACCCGTATTCCGCTGTTCGAGCAGGGTGTGGCCCTGGCCGGGGGGGCGCGTTCCAACGACTGGAACTACCGGCGGGTTACCTTCGGCAACGATTATGTCCGGGAATCGCTGCTGGAACTGTTCGCCGAGAATTTGGCGCACTATCCGCCGTTGCTGCCGGTGGATCTGAGCGCCGAACCGCTGGAGCGGTTGCCGCACCTGCGCCTGCACAACGGCACCATCTGGCGCTGGAACCGGCCGCTGCTGGGCTTCGAGTTGGACGGGACGCCCCATTTGCGCATCGAGCATCGGACGATGCCAGCCGGTCCCAGCATTCCCGACACCATTGCCAACGCGGCGCTGTACTACGGCCTGATTCACGCGCTGGCGCGAATGACGCCGCCGGTCAGTACCCTGCTGGAATTCGCCGACTGCCGGGCGAATTTCTATGCGGCCGCGCGGGATGGCCTGCGGGCCGAGGTCGTGTGGCTCAACGGCCGGCGGTCGTCGCTGCGGCAACTGCTGCTGGAGGAACTGCTACCGTTGGCCCGCCGCGGACTGCGGGCGCTGGAGATTGACCCGGCGGATGTGACGGATTACCTGGGCCTGATCGCCGCGCGGGTCGAGAGCGGCCGCACTGGCGCCGAATGGCAGCGGCGTTTTCTTGCCCGCCATGGGCCGGATCTGGCGACGTTAACCCTGGCTTATGTGAAGCAGCAGCAAGGAGGACAGCCGGTGCATGAGTGGCCGTGCTGAATCCCCCTGAAAACCCCAACACTTCAGCGCCATCACCACCGCCGGGGCTATTCCGCTGGACGATGATCTGAACGCAGCGCTGCGTGGGATTGACGCGACACTGGCTCGCCGCTGATGCTGGCCCGCCACTGATCCTGCATCTCGACGATCTCCTCTTCCTCGGCGCCGCCCTGGAACACGTCGTTCCAGGCCACGTACAACAACGCCCCCAGATAGACCGGCGACGGCAGCGCCAGTACCTGGGCAGGGATCGCAAACAGATTGAAGAATGGCAGCGCCAACAAGGCTAGCCCGGTCAGACCCAACGTCGGGAGCAACCAGGGATTAAGCTGTATCGCTAGCACGCTGCGTCGCCAGCATACCGACAGGGGCAGCTCGCGAAACAGATGCAGCGGGACCACAAACCAGGCCAACAGCACCTGCAGAACTAGCAGCATGCTGCCCAACACACTAAGTTGCGTCCCCAGCACGGTACCGGCGACACCGAAGCTCACCGGAGGCGGCGGTGGAGAACCCTGAGCAACGGTGGCGAAATCGGCGGGCAGCAACTGATCCTGCACCCAATAGGCCAGCAGATAACCTTGCAACAATAGCGCGAACAGGAACAGGCTGGTTTTGAACAGCGCCTTGATGGCGGTCCGGTTGAGCAACTGCCGCGCCGCCGGCAACTTTTTGCGATTGGCGGCACGGGCCAACCCGCAGGCCAGCGTCACCGTCAAGCTCAGCGGCAAGCCATAGCAGAACAGGGTGGCGAACAGCGCGATCCATCCACTGCCCGGCGGCAACCACCATTCCCAGGCCGGTAACGCCAGCAACAGCGCGGTCCCCGCCGGCGCAAACAGCGCCACGGCCACGAACAGTCCAGGTCGTCGCCACATCAGTTGCCACGCCTGCATCAGCCAATTCCAGCCATCGCGCGGGGTCAGCGCCCGCGGCCCGAAACCTTGCATATCGCCCATCCGATTGGAAGATCAGCGCCTAAGTTTAACCGTTCGCTCGTGTAGGCAACAGGGCAATCGTGCCATGGAGGGGGTTGACAGGAGACGGCGGCGCTGCCGGGCTTGGCGGGCGAGCCAGGGTGTCTGGATAGGAAGGCTTGGCAGGGCCGCCGGGACGGGGCGAGCCCGGCCGTGCATCGGGTGAGTGCCTTCGCCGGGCGGGCGCGCTGGGGGTTGGCGCAGCCGGCGGTGGCGGAGAAGTCCAATGAGATCACGGCGATCCCGGACCTGCTGGCGCTGCTGGACTTGCGGGGGGCGGTGGTGTCGATCGACGCCATGGTCAGCGCTTGGAAAAAAACTGCGGTAACTTGCGCAGGTTTTTCATCAGCAGCGTTCCCCATCCACCGACCCGGTTACACCGAAGGGCCTGGTAGTCCTCGCTGGATTTTTGCAGCAAATTGCGCAACGAGCGGTTGCTGGCGCCGCCGACCCGCATGTGGACCAGCACCTCGGGGATATAGGCGCACGCGATCCGCCCGGCGCCGAGGAAGCGCAGCAGGCAGTCGTAGTCGGCGGCGATGCGGTAGCGGGTATCGAAACCACCCAGTCGCCGGTAAATAGCCCGGCGGGCATAAAACGTGGGGTGCGGTGGCATCCAGCCCCAGACCAGGCGACGCGGGTGGTACGGACCCGCGCGCCAGTGGCGGACTACACGATGGGGATGATCCTGGCGGACGTAGCGCAGGTCGCCGTAACAGGCATCCACGCCGGGGTCGGCCAAGGCGGCGGCGATGCGCGATAGCACCCGGTCATCGGCGTAGCGGTCGTCGGCGTGCAGGAAGCCGATCACGTCGCCGGTGGCGAGGCGGATACCCTTGTTGAGGGCGTCGTAGATGCCGCGATCCGGTTCGCTGACGATGTAGGCAAGCCGTGTGACGTAGCGCTGGACTACGTCCAGGGTGCCGTCGGTGGAGGCGCCGTCGATGACGATCAATTCCTTGTCGGGATGATCCTGGGCCAGCGCCGAATCGAGCGCGTCGGCCAGGGTGGCGCGGCTGTTGCGGACGGCGGTGATGATGGAAACTCTCAAGCGGATTGCCTTCTACCCCACCCTGGGCCGGAAGCGGCCCTCGTTGAGGAGGGCCACGGTGTCGCCGCTCTGGGCCAGCATATACAGCCCACTGCGATAGGCATAGCGCGCCACTTCCGGTGGCGCCACCATCGCCGCCACCGCGCCCATGGCTCGCGCGTCGGCGTAGCGCGCTGGGCTTCCGCCACCTCGCGCAACAGCGCCCAGACTTCATCCAGGGTTGCGCTACTCATGATTTGCATCCTTCATTCAGCGATGGGCTGAATTGTAGCGGGTTTTGATCTTGGGCTTTTGGCTCTTAGCCTTTAGCCTTAATCCCCAACACCCGCTCGATGGCCGTTGCCACATCCAGGTTCGTTTCCCGCATTACCCGCTTCACCTCCGCCACCTTGGCGTCCACCAGATACCGATACCAGAAGCCTTGTAGCAAATGGAAGGATGTGCCGGCCTGACCGTCGAGGAATCCCAACCGCATGACGTAGCGGTAGAAGAAATAGACGAAGGCGCGGAAGCCACCGGGCAGCCGGGCGTAGACCTGTTCCTTCAACCAGCGTTTCACCCCGGTCTGGCCGCCACCGCGCAGACGGGCGACCGTGTCGTGGGGCATGAAGTGGTATTCCAGGTTCAGCAGGTCCACCGCCTCGCGGCTGGCGTACTGGTTGTGCTTGGCGGTCCACCAAGTCAGTGATTGCCGGTTGTCATCGATCAATTCGCCACTGAATTCCACCGTCGGGCCGGTGACCTTGATGTGCTCGTCCATCCAGCGATTCTCGCACTGGCCGCGTCCGTAACGGAACAGGCGCAGCACCCGCACCGGAAACACCCCGCCGTGACGGATGAGCCGACCCTGAAAGGTCATGCGGCGACCGCAATACACGCCGTGAACCTCGGCGCCAAGGCCCGGCAGGCGGGCCTGGATTTCCGCGCTCAGTTCGGGTGTCAGGACTTCATCCGCGTCGATGCGCAATACCCAGTCGGTGTCGACATCGAGTTGAGTCAGCGCCCAGTTGAATTGGGTGGCGTGATTCACCCATTCCTGCTGGATCACCCGGGCGCCGTGGGCGCGAGCGATCTCCAGCGTGGCGTCGGTGGAAAAACAGTCGGCGACGACGATGGCGCTGGCGATGGCCCGCACACTGGCGATGCAGCGCGCCAGGTGGCGTTCCTCGTTGAAGGTCAGGATGATGGCGACGAGCTTCATGGTTTTCTGGCGATAGCAATCATGGCCTTGGCCAGCGGCGGGAGGCGGCCGACCCGTTCGAAGCGGATGGCATGAAAACCGGCTTCCTGGAGCAGGAGGGCCAGGGTATTCATCGACCAGAACTTGATGTGGCCATGGTCCCACAAGGCGGTGAAGTGCCGGTCCATCTTGCCGCTGAGGGCCAGCGCCAGGTTTTTCCAATAGCCGTGGTAAGGCGTGGACAGGATGGCGGTACCCCCCACCTGCAACAATGAAAATACAGTAGCGGCGTACCAGCGGGGGAAGTAGACGTGCTCGACCACTTCCAGGCTGAGAACGACCGGGAACTGGCCGTAGCCAGCGGCGAGGTCGTCGTAGGCCGAGCCGGGATGAAGCTTGAGATCGGGATGGGCGCGGTTTGCCTGGGCGATGCCTTCGACGGACGGATCGGCGCCGGTCACGTCCCAGCCGCGCCGGGTCAGTGCGTGGGCGACCGAGCCGTTGCCGCAGCCGAGTTCGAACAGGCGGCGCTGACCCGCCGACAGGTTCAACCCGTCCAGCAGGCGGAACACCGTGGGCAGCAGATAGTGGTGGGAACAGTTCAAGCCGGCGTGGTCGTAGCGGTAGCCGGAAATAGCGGGGGACATATCGGTCATGACTACCGGGTCCCTGGCTTGACCAGCACATACCGTCCCAAACACAGAGCGTCCATGTCGGTGCGCTGGAAGCAGTCGTAAGCTTGCTCCGGCGTATCCACGATCGGTTCGTTTTCGTTGAAGCTGGTATTCAGCACCACGCCAACCCCGGTCTGGTGCTGGAAGGCCTCGATTAGGCGGTGATACAGCGGATTACTGGCCTGATCCACGCTTTGCAGGCGGCCAGTGCCATCCACATGGGTGATGGCCGGCAACCGCTCGCGCCATTCGGGGCGAATTTTGACGACATGCATCATGAACGGGCTGTCAACCGTCTGCTCGAAATAGGTGGGCACCAGTTCCCGCAACACGCTGGGCGCGAACGGACGGAACGATTCCCGCCGCTTGATCTTGGCATTGATGGTGTCTTTCATCGTGGCCAGGGTCGGATTAGCTAAAATTGAGCGGTTGCCCAGTGCCCGCGGTCCCCATTCGCTGCGTCCCTGATACCAGCCTAACACCTGCCCGTCCGTGATCAGGCTAGCGGCCGTTTCCACGAGGTCGGCATCATCGTCGCAGACCTTGACCAGAAAACCGCTCGCCTCTGCCACGGCCCGCAACCGGCTGTCGGGATACTCCGGCCCCCAGAAGGCGTGCTGCATGTGAAAGCGCTCCAGCCGGCCTAGCACTTGATGCCAGCAATAATAGGCTGCTCCCAGGCAGGTGCCGTCATCCGACGCGGCGGCTTGCAGATAGGGCCGGGTAAAGGGCGTTTCGCGCAGAATGCGAGCGTTGGCCACCCCGTTCAGGGCGCAGCCGCCGGCCATGGTCAGCCGTTCAGCCGGCACCAGATGATGCAAGCGGTTGAGGCAGTGTACGGCGGCTTCCTCAAACCGTATCTGCGTGGAACGGGCGATATCCTTTTCACGTTGGGTGAGCGGGTCGCCGCGCCGCCGTGACGGACCCAGGGCCTGGTTCAGCCGCTCGGTGTAAAGCCGTCCCATAATGATGCGTTGGTTATCATCGACCACCCCACTCTCGCCGCCCTGGTGCATGCCGAAATATCCGGGAGCCAAGCGAAACCAGCGATCACCATCGAGGCGCACCAGTTCGCGCATCAGTTCTCGATGGTGGTCCTCGCCGTAGGGCGCTAACCCCATGACCTTGTACTCTTCGCCGAACTCGTCAAAGCCGATGAACTGACACAAGGCGGTATAGAAGAAGCCCAGACTGTGCGGCAAGGTCACCCGGTCTAGTACCTCGATGCGTGTTCCTTCACAGCGCGCGGCCATGGCGCTGGCAAAATCGCCGGAGGCGTCATAGGAGAAACTGGCGGTCAGTTCCTCGAACGGCGACAGATAGTAGGCGCTGGCGATATGAGCGAGATGATGCTCAACGCCGACGGTCTCGAACCGGACGTGAGCAGGGTCCTCGTCGCAAATTTCGGCAAGCTGTTCCAAGGTGCCCTGGGTTCGGCGATTGCGGCTCAGATGTTCAACAACCGCTCCAGCGGCCTTGAAGGGGTGTCGGGTTACGTAAGCCATCTTCGCAGCCCGGTTGGCCTTAGGATCCCGCGCCAGAGCAACGTGAGTCACGTCCCGCAGGCGCAGACCAGCATCCTCCAGTAGACGGCGAATGGCGTTGGCTGGAAAGGCAGGGCTATGCTTCTGGCGCTCCCCTAGACGCTCTTCCGCGATGGCGCCCTGCAACACGCCGTCAACGACCAGGCAGGCGGCGGAATCGGCGTGAAAGGCATTAAAGCCGAGAATCACTGTCATCATTCTTCTCCATAAGTGGTCGGCATCCTCATGGCTGGCGGTGCAGGGGAAGGTATATTTTTGCCCCGAACAGCCGCAGCAAAAATCGCCGCCAGCCGTGCAGCGGAACCGGGCTGGGGCGATAGAGCAGCAGCCAGACCCCGTTCCACAGCGTGCGGGCGAATTTGTTGCGGAGCGAGAGGTTTTGAATGCGGGGTTTAACGGGCATCACCTTTCCAAGCGATTGCCATGCTCCACCTTTCGCCTCGGGCCTTTTGCGCCTTTTATCTTTTGCCTCCAGCAAACACGCTTTCCAGTGAAGGGGCCGCCAGCGCCCGCCGGAACCAGAGCGACAATTGCGCCGAGTCCGCTTCCGCCAGACGGCCGCGCACCGTCTCCGACACCGGTCCAAACCGGGCCACCAGCAATTCTTCCAGCAACTCGCATAGCGTCTATTCCCGGCCCTTCTCGATGCCCTTCTCGATACCCTGTTCCATGCCCTGTTTCATGTCCTTCTCGATGCCCTTCTCCATGTCCTTCCGGATCGCGATCCGCTCCAGACTGGTCACATAGCGCGTGCGCTTTTCCTCCCCAAACTGTTGCACTTCAACCCACATCATCCCGTTTGACCGTTTCGCCTTTCACCTTGGATCTTTCACCTTTCGCCCTTAACCTTCCCCTGCCACCGCGTGCAACCGCGCTAGCCAAGCGGTCTCGTCGGCGCAATCCAACAGGTTCTCGCCGAGGTCTTCGAAGACCGACGATTGCTCGATCCGTTCCAGGGCAGGGAGGCTTTGCGCGGCGATGGCTTCGCCGAATCGGCGGCGGATTTGCCGCTGTAACAGCCGCCGTTCCCCTTGCAGCCCTTGTTGCAGCCCTTGTTGCAGCCCTTGTTGCAGCCCTTGTTGCAGCCCTTCCTGCTTCCATTGTTGCGTCCAGTCCACCACACGCTCGCTCAACATGTTGCGCACCTCCTCCAAGTCGTTCAGTTCGGGCAACGGCGCCGCCGGCAGCCGGGCTTTCAAAAACCCTTCCCGCAGCCAAACGAGAAACGAGCGCCGCAATTCCTCCTGCTCCGGTTCGGTCAACCACGCGGTCAAGGCGGTCACCACCTCGCGCACCGCCTCGGGACCCCGGCTGTTCTCCAGCCGGAACAGCGCTGCCGCCAGGTTGCGCATGCTCGCCAGTCCGGCATCGGCGTAGGCGCTTTGGTCGATCAGCAGGTAGCGCGCCCGCGGTTGGTACGCCGCCAGGCCGGCTGGCCCCGGCTCGATCAACGCCTCCAGCTCGGTTGGCGCAGTCCACCGTCGCCGGCCATTGTACAGGACGATGGGCAGCACCGCCGGCAGCCGCCGCGACGGACCCAGTTGCCGGCCACGAATCAGGTCCTGATACAGCAAATCCACGTAGGTCAGAACGCGCACCGCCATCAGCGGATGCACCCCCGACTGGAATTCGAGCAGGAGGTAAAGGTAGAGCCACTGGAATCCCCGGCGCACCCGCCAGATGACGTCGCCGCGCCGGTGACGCAACCGGTCGTCGATGAATTCGGTGGGATATTTTTCCAGGGTGGCGAAATCGAGGTCGGCGATCCAGTCCTCGCACACGAAGCCGTCAGCAGGTCGCGGATCATCTCCGGGTGGGAAAACAGCCGTTTGTAGCCGTGATCGTGGTCGGTCATCTTTCGCCTTGTGCCTTTCGCCTTGTGCCTTTCGCCTAATCCTCTTTCGATACCCGGTGCATGACACCGGCAGGCGCCTTGATCGGCTCCTTGACCTGTTTGAAAACATTGCGATGTTCAAGCACGCCGACCACTCCGGAGTCAGTTATTAAACCCACGTCGGCGTTTTCCACGATGTTGTTTTCCACGATCGCGTCGCGGTTGCCAGGCGCGGCGGAATTGCCGCCGCCCATGATTTCGAGGTGGGCATTAGAGTGCAAGTGGTTGCGCCGATGGATGGCGGCCAAGGCGAGCGGTGCGGCATTCGGCGCTTTCTGCCGCCCGAGCGTGCCCAGAAACGCCTCTTTTGATTGGGAATTGTGATAGCCATTGCCTTCCAAAATCTTATTATCGAGAAACTGGCAGTACCAACTGGGTTGATAATGGCCATACCACATCCCCGAATTATAGAAGCCACCCGTGCGGGTAGATTGGTTGCTGAATGCGATGTGATTAATCGAAGTGCCGTAGTATTGCAAAGCAATGCTGGCATCGCTGAATTCGTTATCTAAAAACATGTAGTTTTGCTGCATCCCCGTAACGGTAACGAGAGAAGAGTTGTCCGGGAGCACTTTCCAGGGACGGTCGAGATGGACGACATCGCCATCCAAATGATCGATTTGGGCGAACTGGCCCATGCCTTTGCCACCCAGGATGAAAACGCCCGCTCCTTTCCAGCCGTCCGCGCGCTCGCGTTTGCCAGCAGGCTCGGTCGCAAAGGCGAAGGCATTCGCCGTAGCGTCTTTCATCGCCCCATAGTACAACCCACCTCCAGCGTCAGAGGTCATCGCCTCCCGGTCCCAGCCGTGCATGAGGCGAAGTTGGTTGCGGGCAAAGAAAACATTCTGTGAATAGGCGGTCCCCCCGAGATTATTGATTCCCCCGCCCGTGGACATGAGGTCGGCGCCGGTGATCCGGTTGTCCTCGAAAATCAGCCCATCAACGCCGGACAGGCAGTACCACCCCCAGCGGCCGTTGTAGAGCTGGTTGCGGGCCACGTAAGCGCCCCGGGGTTTGAACAGATAGAGCACACGTCCCGAACCGTAGAGATCGTTGTCGGTGATGACCAGATGGTCGCCACCCAGGCGGAGCGTATCGCCCCCGCCGGTGGAGAGCTTCAGGCTCTCCCGAAAGCGTTGATCGACCTGCTCGGGCTTCAAATGGCCTCGATAAATGCTGGCGCGCGCCGTCACCCGCTGAATGTGTACGTGGCCCGGCTCGCCGGCGGCTGTGGCTTGCAAATCGCCCGCGATGAGGTGCTTGTAGTGAGAGGCGTAAAGCGTCAGGTCTTCCAGAGCGAAGTGATTGCTGCCCTGAATCAGCGCTGGTGGCGGCTGTTCCAAATCCGGCCAGAATAGACTGACCAGATCGCGGCGCTCGCCGCGCAAGGTAACGAAGCGGGGAATGATCAAGGCTTCTTTCAGTAGATAGCGGCCCCGGGGGAAAAACACCACCCCGCCGCCCTGGTCGCCAGCGGCCTTGATCGCCGCCAACACCGCTTGGGTGTCGTCGTCGGCTCCGATGCCGGTCGCCCCGAAATCGCGAACGTTGAACTGTCGATCCGGCCACACTTCAGCGGCCTTGATCTCCAGTCGGCCCGCCGGCCGCCAAGCGCCGGCATCGCCCGCGCCGTTGTACAGCTGGAGGTCGTAGACGCCTGGTTTGATATCGGCGGGTATCGCAAACCGGGCTTCCCACAGATTGGATGAGGTAGCCGTCAACTGGCGCGCGGTTTGATCCTCCCCGGCGGTCATCCGCAAAACGGCCGGAGCCTGCGATGATCCGATGCACCGGCCAAAAACGCGAATCCAGCCACCGGGCGCGGCGTTCGGTCCCTGGTCGCCCTGCGCCCAGTAAACCGTTGGCGCATTGAGCAGCCCGACCGTCGCTTCGTCCCCGTTGGCGATACGGACCGCGTAAACGCCTGGCTCGAAACGAGTGGGAACGAGGAATTTGACCGATTGATCCGAGGCTTGCAGCGGCTCGACGACCGTGCCGGTCCCGGTTCGTTCTACCGAATCCGGCACGCCGCCGGGATCATTGTGGAGTCGCGTCAGTTCGATGCGGGGCCGGCCGCCAAAACCATCGCCGACCAGCAAGGCGGCTTCGCCCGGTCGTACCGGGTCGCTGGCCCAGAAAATTTGGGGGGCGCCAAACGCGGGCGGCACGAGCAGGGCCAGCAAGCACAATAGAGCCGATTTCAGCATGGATCTTCCCGTGAAACCCGCCGGGATGCGGGTATCGCCAGAACCGATGGTTTCGGCGACGGCGCCCCTTGGCACCCCGTCCACCACCAGATAAGCGGCGGAACCGGCGTGAAAAGCATCGATCCCTAAAATGGCCGTCATGCTGGCATCTCCAATCAGTTATTCTTACCTAATCTTACCCAAAGGCTCGCCATGGAAACCACTCGTCTTTCCAGCAAAGGTCAGGTCATTCTGCCGAAATCGATACGCGATGTTCGCCACTGGATGCCGGGCACTGAATTCGAGGTCGAGAATCGGCCCGAGGGTATTTTGTCGCGCCCGAAAAAGCGCTTCGCCACTACCCAGGGAGAGAGATTGAGGGTGAGGGCCGTTGTCTAAATCCGCCAATCGTTGACCGCAATCGGCTGGGTCTCCCGGAGCCGCGTTTCGACAAACGCCCGGTCGCGGATGAACAGCGCATTGGCGGAGGGGTTTGGCGCGGTGCTCCGGAGCAGGAGTTGGCGCTCGAAGGGCCGATAAGCGCATTCCTCGAACCCGATGGCGATCAACTGGCGACGGATGGCGTCATCGTTGTAGCCGTAACGCTGGCCGCTGCCGTTGAGTTCCAGTAACACGCCGCGCAGCGTCGGGGCGTTCAGGGTTTGAACGGCGCCGTTCAAGACTTCGGTTTCAAACCCCTCCACGTCGATTTTGAGCATCAGCGGCGCGCGCCCGGCCAAGGCTTCGTCGAGCGTGGTCATGAGCACGGTTTCGGTTCGAGCGCCGACCGTCGGATCGGCGACGATGTGATTGACGGTATCGCCGTCGGTGGTAAGCGCCACGCTGCCCGACCGCGCGCCCACGGCTTGCCGGTGCAATTCGGTGCGGTCGGCGATGCCGTTGAGTCGGACATTCCGCTCCAGCCAGGCGAAAGCCGCCGATCCGGGTTCGAAGGCAATGCAGCTTGCTCCAGCCCCGGCGGCGGCGAGCACGGTATAGGAACCGATGTTGGCTCCGACATCGACGAATAAATCCCCCTCCCCCCGCAGGACATGGAGCACGAACGCCATGTCGGCGAATTCGTGCAGGCCGACGTAGACGTTGCCGGTCGCACCGGTCAAGCCGGGTTGGGCCAACAGCCAGGAACCGTTGGCGAACGGGCAGGCCACCGGGCCAGGAACCAGCCGCGCGCCGATTTGCCACGCCGCGAACCGCCGCAGGGTTTGCAGTTTCCGCCCTTGGCTGAGCGGGTGCTTCAGGAGGAAGGAGAGGGTGTTCAGGATGCCCATTCTTTGGAATCTGGCCCAACCAGGTGAGCAAAGTTCCAAGTCACGAGGTAGTGGGCTGCGGATACGGTGGCCAGCGCCCATGCAGTGCATCTTCGGGTTCGGTAGGCGGCAGGGCTTGCAGGCCGATCACCCGGGCCGCCAGGGTTTCGGCATCCGTGCGATCACGAGATCCCGGCTTGAGCATGCGGTAAGATACAATACAACCGACGTTTCCATGTAGACGATAGGGTTCATTTTTAGCTATCGCCTTCAGTTCAATCGCTCATCACGCAATCCGGCTTATCGCCCTGCCCCAACACCCAGCGATAGACCGAGAGCATTTGTTGAGCAATCCCCGGCCAGCCGAAATTCTGCTCGACATAGGCTCTTCCCCGCTGGCCCATTGCACGCAGGGTATCGGGCGGCAGGGTCGTGGCTTCGCGCAAGGCGGCCACCAACGGCTCCATGCCGATATCGATCCACCAACCGCAACGGTGAGTGTGCAAGCCTTGCCACGGTGCGCCTTTGGTGGTGATGACCGGAACGCCACAGGCCAGCGCTTCGGCCACGACCAGCCCGAAGCTTTCGGTGAAACTGGGTAGCAGGAATAGATCGGCGCGTCGATACAGCATGATCTTTTCCTCGCCATCGACGGCCCCGACGAATTCAAAACAGTTTTCCAACCCCGCCCGGCCAATCGCCTCCACCACCTCCCGCCGATGCCCACCTTCATCCGGCCCAGCGAGGATCACTTTCCAGCCGGCCGGCCGGGCGACCCGCCAGGACTCTACCAGTTCGACCAATCCCTTAACCGGATGAATGCGCCCCAGAAACAGCGCGATGCGTGGTGACCCCAGCGGACGGGATCGTTCGGGCAACACCGGCAGACCAACGCCGTTGGGGATGACGGCGATGAACTGGCGCAGACCCAACCGGCGCAGATTTTCGGCTTCCCGTTTGGCCGTCGCGTGCAGTACTCGCGCAGTCTGTAAATCGCGACGCTGATAAAACCACCAGGCCCATCGTTTCTTCCAGGCTCGATAATTCAGCGCCCAGGGTTCCAACATGCCTCTGGCGCTGACGATTAGGGGAATATCGAACTGGCGGGCAACCGCCGCCGCCGCATGATTGATCGGCAACCACAGACCGTGATCGTGGATCACCATCCCTCCCGATGGTCGGCAACGGTCGCATAACATCGGGCGAAAAGCCGGCGAGAACAGCAAACCGAATTTAGGTAGTCGATAGGCCGACGCCAAGTGGGTGCTGACCTGATCGGCGGGCGGCAACACGTTCTCATCATCCGAAGAACCCGGACAGTCCAGACTCAACAATTCCACCCGCGCGCCCAGTTTCGCCAATTCGCCGCACAGCGCGGTGACCGTGCGGGTCGGTCCTCCAGCGCTTTTGCGCAGGGACGCGACCGTATGAATCACGCTGATGTCGGCAACCATCACAAGCACCCGGCGCCGCTAGCGGTTGGCGTTCAGCCAGGCGCCCAGCACGCCCAGCGTCCAGGCTCGCGACCAGGTTGGTCCGGCGTGGTCGGCCAGAAAGTCCCGCCACACCGTTTGCACCGCGCCTGGCGCCAGCAGACCGGAATCGGCCACTTGCCCTAGCAGATGCTCGAATTGAAGCCGCAGCGGACCGGCCATCCAGGCGGCTTGTGGCAAACTGAACCCCCGTTTTGGCAGATGCTGGATTTCGGGGTTCAGACGACCGGCCATGGCGTCCGCCAGCAGTGGCTTGTTGTGCGCGCCGCGCCGTACCCGCCATTTCCCCGGCAAGGCGAATACGAAATCCAGCAGCGCCCGGTCCAGCAAAGGCACCCGGATTTCCAGGCCGTGCGCCATCCCGAACACATCGGCATCGCGCAACAACATGTTGCCCATGTAAAAACGGCTTTCCAGCACGCTGATGGCGGCTTGGGGATCCAGACCGGCGAGGGCGGCTTCGGGGCGGCTTTCCTGCGGCAGGAAATCCTCGTTCAGGCGCAAATCCGCCGCCGACAGGCCGAAGGCTTCGAGTTCCCGATCGGAAAACAGGCGGCGGCGGCGAAAATACAGGTTGCGCACCGTGGGCGGTGTGGCAGCCAGTTCGCGGGCCTTCTGGCGCTGCGCTTTCGACTGGGTGATGAAGCAAAAACCGGCGGCCTGGCGGCGTAATCCGGTGGGAATGATCGCGGCCCGGGACAGCCAGCGGGCCAACGGCGGGACCTGATGAAAGGACGGATAACCCCCAAAAAGTTCATCGCCGCCCAGCCCGGACAGAGCCACCTTGATGCCCCGCGCCCGCACCGCGCCGGCGATGATGAAGGTATTCAGTCCATCCAGCGTGGGCTGGTCGATGGCGGCCAGGTAGCGCCGGGTTTGCTCCAGAACCTCGGCCTCGCTGAGCTCGATCCGATGATGCACGATGCCCAGCGACCGGGCCGTTTCCGCCGCGACCGGGTTCTCATCCAGCGCCCGGTGCGCGGCAAACCCGATGGTGAAGGTTTGCACAGCGTCCGGCGCGACCGTCGCGCTCAGCGCGGCCACCATGCTGCTGTCCAGCCCGCTGGAAAGAAAGACGCCCAGCGGCACATCGCTGAGCAGGTGCGAGCGCACCGCCCCGGCCAGCAGCGAACGCAAGATCGCCAAGGTTTCCTGATAATCCGCCGCCGGCTGTGGCTGGGGAAACCGCCAGTAGCGTTCGACATCGGATTGTCGCAGGGGAGAACCCGCCGTCCGCGTCAGATCCACCGGCATCCATGTACCCGGTTCCAGTAACCGCACGTCGCGATAAAGGGTGAGCGGTTGGGGAACCGCGCCGTAGGCCAGCAACCCCGCCAGCGCGCGCCGGTCGATCTCCTGCGGCGCCAGCCCGCTGGCCGCCAGCGCCCGCAGTTCCGAGGCGAAGACCAGTCCACCGTCGGTCCAGGCGTAGTACAGCGGTTTGATGCCCAACGGGTCGCGGGCGAGGATCAATTGTTGCCGGGTGCGATCATAGAGCGCGATGGCGAACATGCCGTGCAGGCGGTCGAAACAAGCCGCGCCCCAGCGGGCGTAGGCGTGCAGAATCGCCTCGGTGTCGCAGCGACTGCGAAAGCGCGCCCCGGCGGCTTCCAGTTCCCGCCGTAATGCGGGGTAGTTGTAGATTTCGCCGTTGAAGACGATCCAGTTCCCGGTGTCGGGATGGGTCATCGGCTGGTGGCCAGCGGGCGAAAGGTCAAGAATGGCCAGCCGGCGCTGACCAAACGCCAGAACACCGCCGGGAACCGTGAAAGTTTCGATTCCTTCGTCGTCGGGGCCGCGATGGACCATGGATTGGGTCATCAAGGCGATGGGACCGGGCGAATCGGTCGGTCGCTTGAGGAACAAACCAGCGATGCCGCACATTTCAGTGATTCCGATGGGCTTGCGGCAGTCGCCGATTCAGGATGGCGCGACAGGCATCGAACACGTCATCGACCGATATTGCCATGAGGCATTCTCTGGCTCTTTCGACACAATCGATCAAGCAACAGCCGGCGCAATCAATGGCGGTGCGCAGTACCTGGTGGCCGGGTCCGTAAGGATCCCAGCGCCCGGGAGATTCACGGGAGGAGAAGATCGCCACGCAGGGGATGCCAGCGGCGGCGGCCAGATGCATGGTGCCGGTGTCATTGCCGACGTAGAGCAGGCAGCGGCTCAGTCCCACCGCTGAAGGGCGAACGCCGAGGGTGCCAGCGGCGACATAGCCGCGTCCCCAGGCCCTGACCAGTTTGTTGCCCAGGTCGGCATCCTCACCACCTCCGAAAATTACCGGCCAGATATCGTATGAGCCAATCAATTGCTGGATAAGCCTCTGAAAGCGGTCGCTCGGCCAAACCTTGGCAGGCATTTTGGAACCCGGCCCCACGCCAACCCAGGGCCGGTCGCTGTCGCGGGGTAACGAGCGTCGCCAGTGCTCGAAGGCTGCGATCTCCGCCGGTTGCAGATTCAGACTCAGAGAACCCTGGCCTGGCGGCGGCACCGGGATTCCAGCGACGGCTAGGCGGTTGAGCAGTTCATCGGCGCGGTGGGCAACGCGGCTGATGGCGAATCCCCGGGCAACTGGCCGTTGTTCCAGTCCTTCCATGCCGATAACGCGCCTGATTCCCGCCAGTTTGAAAAACCAGCGGTCGCGTTCGATGCGCCGGTCGCCCCGATAGACTTCCACTAGGTAGGCCAGGGTGTGAAAGCCTGTGGCTCGCAACCGGAGCAACAGGATGGCTTTGCGGAGCAGGTTGATGGCCCATCCCAGCCGGCCCCGACTGACGACGTAGGTGATGACGCTATCAATTAATCCGGTCTCGGTGAGTACGTCGGTCGCCAGGACATAATTCGATCCGGCCTGGATATCGCACAGTAGGGTCAGTCGGGCTGGTGCGAAATGCGCTTTCAGGATGTGAAAGGACGGTATGACCAGCAAGGTATCGCCTAGGGAACCGATATGAAAGACCAGAATCTTCTCCGGCGCCTTGGCTTGGGTGTGGCCGCTGGGGGTAGCCGAATCCATCATTTCCTCGCCGCCGCGCGCCACAAAGTCTCCAGCGTATCCACTGTCGCGCTGAAGTCGTAGCGGGCGATGCGTTCGGCCATCGCCTGGGGTGGCACGGGATGATCGGCGAGATGGCGGATCGCCTCCACCAAGGTTTCTATGTCGCCCAGCGGAAAACAAAGGCGTGGATCCAGCGGAACCACCAGATCCTCGGCCGAACCACAGGCCGCGCTGACCACGCAGGGCAAGCCGCTGGCCATGGCTTCGTTGACGACCAGTCCCCAGGTTTCGCCCGGATCGCTGGGCAGCACCAGGGCATCGGCGGCGATATAGGCCCTGGATATTTCGGTCTGATTCAAGAAGCCCGCGAATGATGCCGGCGGCCCGCAGCCAACATCGCCGGCATCCGCAACCTTGCCGGATTCAGCGTCATGGACCACTTGGCACCCCTTGCGCAATTCATCCCCCAAACCTCCAGTGCCAACAAAGAGCAGATGGTACGGCCGGTTCGGATCGAGCGTGACCAACCATTGCGCGGCGGCGATCAGATCGAGCGGACGTTTTTTGGAGATGAATTTGCCGACAAACAGCAGGCAATAGGCGCTATCGGGAATCCCCCAGGCCCGACGCAGGGCCTGCCGATCCGGGGCGTATTGCTTGGCCTGAGCTGCGAAGCGTTGGTTATCGACGCAATGGGGTCCGGAAAACAGTCGGTCTTCATTGATCCCATAGTTCTGATAGAGCCGCTTGTTAGCTTCCCCTACGCATAGAAAGCCATTCACCCGGTGCAACAACGACCTCAGAAGCCAGCGTTTGATCAGTCGCTTTGCCCCTGTATCCGGTTTGAGATCGTTACTATCCCCACGCATCCACACCTTCACTCCAACCCGGTGCGCGAAATAGACAGCTTCCCAACAGGCGCGCACGTTCCAGCCATGAACCAGCACGACCTTAATCTGTCCACTTTTCAGCCGCTCCCGAAAGCCGCTTGGAAGTCTTACTTCCCAGAAACCTCCCAATTGCTGTGGTACCGGATCGGGGGGAAAGCGATGCGGATAGCCACCCAGTATGTCCATGTCCCAAGAAAATACCTTACCGAATTGCGGATCCAGGCTGGGCTTCACGCCATGAGCAGTGAGATACCAGACCTCGAAAGGCACGGTCCCGCGTGCGGCAAGCTGTTGCCAGATTGGAACCTGATATTGGATGGGATGAGTGGCAAGGATGGCGAGCATGTCAGGTTTTTTTAAATGGGCGGTTAGCCACTACCAGCATTCGTGTATCGGGCAGGCTCTTTGGACGTATGGTAATTTGCCGCAATAGCCATTCTACCAGGAGAACAGACGCAAGCAGCCTTAAGACACCAATCTGCTCTGACAGGCCAGCCTCAATGCTATAGCAAAGTGAGAACATGACCCCTACTGCCCACAACCGTGTCAAGGTAAAGTATCGGGTACAAATAAAGTGCGCGACCAATCCAAGTGTAAACCCAAAAAAAGCAAAATAGAGAATCACTCCTATCCATCCTCCATCAGCGATGGCATAACCTAAAAGGGTACTCGCACCATCCCCCATCGGCATCCTGAACCATTCTTGGATTTTTTGCTCGATCTGTATATGGCCGAGATAATCAAATTTCCCTGGCCAGAGAAACCGAGGAATTAATTCAAGTAGTGAGATAAAGAAAACCTGCCCACCTCGCACCTCCCAGCCATCCGACACCCTTTCCTGGATCATTACACTCCATCCAAGGAAACTAAACCGATTCTCCAAGTTTTCCGTATACTCTCGAGAGTAGGCATTCTGTATTGAGAACTCCCTGAATGTCGAGGTGCCCGCCTGCGCGAGAATGGCAGTTCGTTCCGTAACCGCAGCCGAATGAATTCCCTCTTGCTGGGCCGTATGTCGTAGCAACAGAAATGCCGGCCACGCCACGGCCACCACCAGAACCATGATCCCCACCATTATCAGCAAGCGCTTAAAGTTAAGCCCCCGAGCGATGGTCCATAGCAACCCTCCCAGCAACACGAAACCGAACATCCCGCGGCGCCCAT
>JBDHRD010000216.1:0-4748 GCA_039807425.1 Candidatus Contendibacter sp.
ATCCCGTTCAACCCGTTTCCCAACACGCGCTACCGCCGCTCCAGCCCCGCCGCTATCGCCCGCTTCCAGGCGGTGCTGATGGCTCACGACCTGACTGTCGTCACCCGCAAGACCCGGGGCGATGACATCGCCGCCGCCTGCGGCCAACTGGCCGGGCAGGTCCAGGCCCGCGGTCGCCGGTTGGCCGGGGTCGCCCGGGTCGCTGGCTAGGAGAGATTGCGCCATGCGCCGATCGGCCATATGGACCATTGCATCCCTGGCGCTGCTGCTGGACGGTTGCGCCAGTTCATCGGAGCGTCAATTCCAGGATAACGCTGCCGAGGCGAATTTCAAGCTGGGCATTGGCTACATGCAATCCGGCCATTTCGATGTCGCTACCGAGAAATTGCTCAAGGCCCTGCAATTCAAGGACGACTATCCCGAGGCCCACAACGCCCTGGCCGTGCTTTATGAAGAAATTCGTGAATACGGCCCTGCCGAGGCTCACTACAAGCGGGCGATTGATCTCAAGTCGGACTATACCCTGGCGAAGCTGAACTACGCCCGCTTCCTGTGCGTGCACCTGCCGGCCCGCGCTGCCGAAGGCGAAGCCGAATTCCAGAAACTGGCCGCCGACCCGGCCAACGCCGGCGCCAGCGCTGCCGACGCCTACGCCGGCATGGCCCTCTGCGCCCGCCAGCGCAACGATCCGGCCCAGGCCGAAACCTGGTTTCGCAAGGCGCTGGAACTCGATCCCAACAATACCAGCGCCCTGTACGCCATGGCCGAACTAAGTCAAACTCAGAACAAGACGCTACAGGGCCGTGCCTTCCTGCAACGCTATCACGCCCGAACCCGCCCGACGGCCCAAAGTTTGTGGCTGGGCATCCTCATCGAGCAGACCAACGATGGTGACCCGCAGCTACGCCGGGAATACGGTATGTTACTGTTATCCCAGTTTCCGAATTCCGACGAAGCCCGTCGCCTGAAGCAGTTAAAATGAGCACGAGCAAAGAAACTACCCTGGATTGCAATTCACCGTCCGAAGCCACCGGTTCGACCGAATCCCTGGGCGCCTGGCTGGCCCGAACCCGGGCGAGCCACGGCGTGGAATCGCGTGACATGGCCCGCCAGATCGGGTTGAATCCCACCATCATCCTGGCCCTGGAAGCCGACGACTTCGCCCAGCTTGGCCCCCCGGTGTTCGTCCGCGGCTATCTGAGCCGCTACGCCCGTTGGCTGGATCTGCCGGAAGCAACGGTGCTGGAGCGTTATCGCCAGCAGTCGGACGCCAGCCAGGAGCCGCCGCCGCTGAAAGTGGCGCATTTGGGCCAGCGACAAACCCGGGTTCGCGATCTGCGCGGCTTCTTCTATCTGCTGGTGGTCATCGGCCTCGGCTGGACCGCCATTCGCCACCTGGACACGCTCGACCCCGGCCGGCTGTTGGCCTGGTGGCCGCGGAGCGATCAGACGAGCGCCCAGCCCTCCGCCAGCAAACCGATGGCGGCCAACACTCAAACCCAGTACCCCTTCCAGGCCAAGCCCGAAGAGGCGATCCGCGAACCCTCGCCCCCCGCGCCTGCGCCCATGACCGCGCCTGCGACCAGCGAACCGCCGCCCACGCCCAGTCCCCAACCCGCTTCGACTTCGGCTTCGGCTATCACGCTCGCGCCACCCGCGCCCGCCGCCTCCGCGCCCGCCCCTGCAACCAGCATGGCCAGCTCCACATCCGCCCCGACCGTTGCCCAGGACCAGCGTGGCGACGGTGCGACTCCAGACGCTCCCTCCGGCGCCCGGTTGATGCTGCAATTCAGCGAGGACTGCTGGGTGCAAGTGAAGGATGCCCAGGGTAAGGTGCTGATCAACGGTTTGATGAAAGCCAATACCAGCCACGACCTTTCTGGATCGGCGCCGTTCACGGTGACGCTGGGCAACGCACCTGCCGCCCGGATCGCCCTGGACGACCGGCCGGTGGACGCCTCGCTCTACGTACCCCGTCGCGGCACCGTCAGCCGCTTCACCCTGAATGCCCAACCCTGATCCAGCCGTGGCCGTCCAGCAACGGCCCCGTGGATGTCATCCGGAATCCACCAAACCATGTCCAAGCAGTTCCAGGCCATCCGTGGCATGAACGACATCCTGCCCAGCGAATCGGCGCTGTGGCAAAGCCTCGAAACGACCGTGCGCGAGGTGCTGGCCGCCTACGGCTACCACGAAATCCGCCTGCCGCTGGTGGAAAAAACCGAGTTGTTTGCCCGCTCGATCGGCGAGGTGACCGACATCGTCGAAAAGGAGATGTATACCTTCGCCGACCGCAACGGCGAGAGTTTGACCCTGCGCCCCGAAGGCACCGCCGGCTGCGCCCGCGCCTGCCTCGAACACGGCCTGCTGCACAACCAAACCCAACGGCTGTGGTACGCCGGACCGATGTTCCGCTACGAAAAGCCCCAGAAGGGCCGCTACCGCCAGTTTCATCAGGTCGGCGCCGAGGCTTACGGCATGGCCGGCCCGGACATCGACGCCGAACTGATCTGTCTCTCGGCGCGGTTGTGGCGACAACTCGGGATTCGCGACGTGACCCTTCAGATCAATTCGCTGGGCTCCAGCGCCACCCGCGTCGCCTACCGCGACCGGCTGGTCGCCTATTTCGAGACCCGGCGCATGGAACTGGACGAGGACAGCCAGCGGCGGCTCGCCACCAACCCGCTGCGGATTCTGGACAGCAAGAATCCGGCGATGCGGGCGGTGATCGCGGATGCGCCCCTGTTGCTGGATCACCTCGACGCCGAATCGCAGGCCCATTTCGAGGAACTGCGGGCGCTGCTGGACACCGCCGGCATCGCCTGCGAAATCAATCCGCGCCTGGTGCGCGGTCTGGATTACTATTGCAAGACCGTGTTCGAATGGGTGACCGATACGCTCGGCGCGCAGGGCACGATCTGCGCCGGCGGCCGCTACGACGGCCTGCTCGAACAACTGGGCGGGGCGTCCATCCCGGGCGTCGGTTTCGCGCTGGGGCTGGAGCGGCTGGTCGCCATGCTCGCCGCTGCCGGTCACCCGGGCGCCGCCGCCGACCCGCACGCCTATCTGATCATGGTCGGCGACGCCGCCCACCGGCAAGGGCTGGCGCTGGCCGAACGGTTGCGCGACCAACTGCCGGTGCTGCGGCTGCGAATGAACTGCGGCGGCGGCGGCTTCAAAGCTCAGTTCCGCCGCGCCGATCACAGCGGCGCCCGCTTCGCGCTGATCCTGGGCGAGGACGAGGTTCGGGCCGGTACGGTCGCCATCAAACCCTTGCGGGACGCCCAAAGCGAACAGCTCACACGCTCGCCCGACCAGGCCGCCGCCTATCTGCGCGCGGCGCTGGATTCAACCCCCCGAATTTAGAACAGGACGCCAGAGGACCAAACCCGATGGAACAATACACCGACGACGAACGCGTCGATGATCTGAAGAAATGGTGGAAGGAAAACGGCACGAGCATCATCGTCGGCATCGCGCTCGGCGTGATCGCGATTTTTGGCTGGAGGTACTGGAATTCGTACCGTGACGCCCAGGCTGAAACCGCCTCGCGGGCCTATGACGCCTTTATTCAAGCGGTGGAAAAACCCGACGCCAATCCGGCCCGCCAACTGGGGCAGGCGGTCATCGCCGATTTCCCGAAATCACCCTACGCGACGCTGGCGGCACTGCGCCTGGCCAAGCTGGCAGGGGCTGGCGGCGACCACGCCGCCGCCAGCCAGCAACTGGAATGGGTCATCGGCAACGCCCGGCTCGACGAATTCAAGGACATCGCCCGGCTGCGGCTGGCGCGGGTGAAGTTGGCCGCCGGCCAGGCCGCCGAGGCCGAGAAACTGCTGGATGGGATTACCACCGCCAGCCTGAGCGCCGAGCGCGAGGAATTGAAGGGCGATCTATACCTGGCCGGCAACAATCCGGAAAAGGCTCGAACCGCATATGCGGCGGCGCTGGCGGCCAGCGGTGACAACCGGTTATTGCAGTTCAAACTCGACGATCTGGCGACGGCGACGCTTGACACCGTGGTTCCAGCCCCCGTTGCTCCCCCCACCCCGCCGGCGCCGCCTCCCGCGGAACCGGCCAAGCCTTCATCTCCTCCGGCGCCAGCCGCCGACGCAACCCCATCGGCGGCAACCGCCACGCCGCCCGCTGCACTAACCGAACCCCAGGCGGCGACTTCCAGTCCGGCGGCGGCGCCCGCCGACGCTCAACCGACGGAACCGGCGGAACCGGCGCCCGTCCCTCCTCCATCTTCTTCCTCTCCGGGACAATGACATGATCCGCCGCCTGCTCCCGCTTCTGTTTCTGGTTTTGATCGCTGGCTGTAGCTGGTTTGGCGGTTCCGACAACTCGATCCCACCCGCCAAGCTTCAGGACATCGCCCAACCCATTGGCGTCCGGCAACTATGGGAAACCCAGATCGGGTCCGGCGCGAAAAAACAGTTCATCCGCCTGACGCCCACATTGGCGGATGGCCGACTCTATGCCGCCAGCTTCGACGGCACGGTCGTGGCGCTGGATGCCCTGAGCGGGCAACGACAGTGGGAAACCGCGACCCAGTTACCGATTTCTGGCGGGGTGGGCATCAGCGACAATGGGCTGGTATTATTCGGCACCAACAAAGGCCAAGCGGTCGCCCTGCGCCAGGATAACGGCCAAGAGGCCTGGCGGGCTCAGGTGTCCAGCGAGGTACTGGCCCCGCCGCGAGCGGCGAGCGGCATGGTGGTGATCCGCACCGGCGACGGCAAATT
>JBDHRD010000217.1:0-4747 GCA_039807425.1 Candidatus Contendibacter sp.
CGCACTTCCAGCGGTTTCTTGGTGATCGGCTTGTCGGGGAAGATGCGGATCCACACCTTGCCGCCGCGCTTGATGAAGCGGTTGATGGCGCGGCGCGCGGCTTCGATCTGGCGGGCGGTCAATCTGCCGCGGGTGGCGCATTTCAACCCGTATTCGCCGAAACTCACCTGAGTACCGCTGGTGGCGACCCCGGTGTTGCGCCCCTTGCGCTGTTTGCGGAATTTCGTTCTTTTCGGCTGTAACATGTTCCGTCTCGTCTATCAACAGGGAATTCCGCGGGGCGGAGCTCCGCACCAGTTCCAGGCGCTCAGGCGGCCGCCTTTTCGGGCTTGACCTCGCCCGGCCGGTCGAGCCCGAAGACTTCGCCCTTGAAGATCCAGACCTTGATCCCGATCACGCCATAGGTGGTCTGGGCTTCGGCCAGACCGTAATCGATGTTGGCGCGCAGCGTGTGCAGCGGCACCCGGCCTTCGCGGGTCCACTCGCTGCGGGCGATTTCCGCGCCGTTCAACCGTCCGGAAACCTGGATTTTGATTCCGAGCGCGCCCAGCCGCATCGCATTGGTCACCGAGCGCTTCATCGCCCGCCGGAACATGATGCGCCGCTCCAACTGCTGCGCCACGCCTTCGGCCACCAGTTGCGCGTCCAGCTCCGGCTTGCGGATCTCCTCGATGTTGATCTGCAAATCCTTGACATCCAGCCGCATCATCCTGGCGACGGCCTTGCGCAAGGCTTCGATATCCTCGCCCTTCTTGCCGATCACCACGCCGGGCCGGGCGGTATGCACGGTGATGCGCGCCAGGCGGGCGGGTCGCTCGATCTGAATCCGGCTGACCGAGGCGTTAGCCAGTTTCTTTTTCAGGTACTGCCGCACCTTCAAATCGGTTTCCAGCAGATCGGGGAAATTCTTGCTATTGGCATACCATTTGGATGTCCAGTCCGTGGCGATGCCCAGGCGGATTCCAGTGGGGCTGACTTTTTGACCCATGTCGGTTGCGCTCCTATCGCTCGGCCACGGTGACGGTAATGTGACTGGTGCGCTTGACGATGCGGTTGCCCCGGCCCTTGGCGCGGGCGTGCATCCGCTTCATCACCGGGCCGCAGTCCACGCAGATCGCCGCCACCTTCAGTTCATCGACGTCGGCGCCCTGGTTGTGCTCGGCGTTGGCGATGGCCGATTCCAGCACTTTCCGGATCAGTGGGGCCGCTTTCTTGTCGCTGAATTTCAGCAGATTCAGGGCGCGCTCCACCGGCAGGCTGCGCACCTGATCAGCGACCAGCCGAGCCTTTTGTGGCGAAATGTGAGCTTGCTTCATGATCGCGATAGCTTGCATGGTTCGCCTCCTTTATTTGGACTTCTTGTCCGCCGCGTGCCCGCGATAGGTGCGGGTCACGGCGAACTCGCCCAGCTTATGGCCCACCATGTTCTCCGTGACCAGAATCGGCACGTGCTGGCGACCGTTATGCACGGCGATGGTCAACCCGATCATCTCGGGCAGGATCATCGACCGCCGCGACCAGGTCTTGATCGGTCGCTTGATGCTGGCAGCGACCGCTTGCTCCACCTTCTTGGCTAGGTGGAGGTCCACAAACGGCCCTTTTTTGATCGAACGTGGCACTGGACGGATTCCTCTTATTTCGCTTTACGCCGGCGCACGATCAGGCGGTCGGTGCGCTTGTTCGAGCGGGTCTTGTAGCCCTTGGTCGGCACACCCCACGGTGACACCGGATGGCGGCCGCCAGAGGTGCGGCCCTCGCCGCCGCCGTGCGGGTGATCCACCGGGTTCATGGCGACACCGCGCACGGTGGGTCGAATTCCCCGCCAGCGCTTGGCGCCGGCCTTGCCGAGCGAGCGCAAATTATGTTCCTCGTTGCCGACTCCACCGATGGTGGCCTTGCAGTCCGCATGCACCTTGCGGATTTCGCCGGAGCGCATCCGCAACGTGGCGTAGCTGCCCTCACGAGCGATCAACTGCACCGAAGCGCCAGCGCTGCGAGCCAGTTGCGCGCCCTTGCCGGGGCGCAGCTCCACGCAATGCACCTGGCTGCCGACCGGGATGTTACGCAGCGGCAGGGCGTTGCCCGCCTTGATCGCTGCCGCCGGACCGGACATCAGCACCACGCCCGCGCTCACGTCGCGCGGGGCGATGATGTAGCGGCGTTCGCCGTCGGCGTACAGCAGCAGCGCGATATGGGCACTGCGGTTGGGATCGTATTCCAGCCGCTCGACCTTGGCGGGAATGTTGTCCTTGTCGCGCTTGAAGTCGATCAGCCGGTAATGCTGTTTGTGGCCGCCACCCTGATGCCGGGTGGTGATGCGGCCCATGTTGTTGCGACCGCCGTTCCGGGTCTGCTTTTCAATCAGCGGCGCGTGAGGCCGACCCTTGTGCAGTTCGGGGGTAACGACCTTGACCACGAAGCGCCGGCCGGGCGAGGTGGGTTTAGTTTTGACGATGGGCATGGGGGTTTACCTTCTCTCTCGTATGCGCCCGCTCACTGCGCCGCCAGGAAATCGATTTCGTGACCAGCTTCCAGGGAAACGTAAGCCTTTTTCCAGTCCGAACGCCGCCCAAATTGGGTGCCGAACCGTTTTTGCTTGCCTTTGACGTTGAGAACCGTCACACCCTTGACCTTGACCTTGAACAGCAGCTCCACGGCATCCTTGATTTCCGGCTTGGTCGCGTCGCGCGTCACCTTAAACGCCACCTGGTTATAGCGATCCGTCAGGCGGTTGCTCTTTTCGGAAACATGCGGGGCCAGCAGAATTTTTAGCAAGCGTTCCTCGTTCATCCCAGCCACTCCCCGACGCTCCTGACCGCGTCCACCGTCATTACCACCGTGTCCGATCCGACCAGGCTGACCGGATCCAGCCCATGCACGTCGCTCACATCCACGCCTGGCAGATTGCGCGCCGAAAGGTACAAATTCATGTCCACTTCCTCGGCCACCAGCAACACCCGCCGCTGATCGGCCAAACCCAGCGCCGCCAGTTGCTCGACCATGCGCTTGGTCTTGATCTCCGGAATGTCGAGCGCATCCACCACCAGCAGCCGGTCCTGGCGTAGCAGTTCGGAGAAGATGGCGCGCATGGCGGCGCGGTACATCTTGCGGTTGACTTTTTGCGAGTGATCCTGCGGCCGGGCCGCGAAGGTTACGCCGCCACCCCGCCACAGCGGGCTGCGGCTGGAGCCAGCGCGGGCCCGACCGGTGCCTTTCTGCCGCCAGGGCTTGGCGCCGCCGCCGCGCACGTCGGAACGATTTTTCTGGGCGCGGGTGCCGGCCCGTCCGCCGGCCAGATACGCCACGACCACCTGATGCACCAGCGCCTCGTTAAACGGCTTGGCAAAGGTTTCGTCAGCGACGGCGATCTGGCCGGAGGCCGCGCCGCTCGCATTCTTGATCTGAAGTTCCATGTCTCGTCTCCTTACCGGCGCACTTTCACGGCGGGCTTGATCATGACATCGCCGCCCTTGGCGCCGGGCACCGCCCCCTTGATCGCCAGCAGATTGCGCTCGACGTCCACCCGGACCACTTCCAGGTTCTGGACGCAGCGCCGGGCCGCGCCGAGATGGCCGGCCATTTTCTTACCCTTGAACACCCGGCCCGGACTCTGGTTCTGGCCGATGGAGCCGGGGGCGCGATGGGACAGCGAGTTGCCGTGCGAGGCGCGCTGGCTGCGGAAATGGTGGCGCTTGATAGTGCCGGCGAAGCCCTTGCCGATGCTGGTGCCGGTCACGTCCACTTTCTGGCCGGCCTGAAACAGATCCGCCTTCAGTTCGGCGCCGACGCCGATGTCGGCGCCCTCGCCGTCCGCCAGGCGGAATTCCCACAGGCCACGCCCTGGCTCGACGCCGGCCTTGGCAAAGTGACCGGCCATGGGCTTGGTCACCCGACTGGCGCGGCGCGCGCCGATCGTGACTTGCAGGGCGCGATAACCGTCGGTTTCCTCGGTCTTGACCTGGGTCACGCGGTTCGGCTCGACCTCGATCAGGGTGACGGGAATCGAAACGCCGTCCTCCGTGAACAGGCGCGTCATACCGGCCTTGCGGCCGATGAGTCCTAGTGCCATCTTTTAGTAACCTCGGATAGGGGCGACTTCGGGCCAGAGGAAGGGAAGGCCGCCCCTCGTGGCCCGGTTTGCAAGCCGCCTAGTTCAGCTTGATTTGCACGTCCACGCCGGCGGCGAGATCGAGCTTCATCAGCGCGTCCACCGTCTTGTCAGTGGGGTCGACGATATCCATAAGCCGCTTGTGGGTGCGCAATTCGTACTGGTCGCGGGCGTCCTTGTTGACGTGCGGCGAGACCAGCACGGTAAAGCGCTCGATCTTGGTCGGCAGCGGGATCGGGCCACGCACCTGGGCGCCGGTGCGCCGGGCGGTTTCGACGATTTCCCGCGCCGACTGATCGATCAGCCGGTGATCGAACGCTTTCAGACGGATGCGGATGCGTTGGCTGGCGGTAGCAGTCATGGCGCTCACTCGACGATTTTGGCGACGACGCCGGCGCCGACGGTGCGCCCACCCTCGCGAATGGCGAACCGCAAGCCTTCGTCCATGGCGATCGGTGAGATCAGGCTGATCCGCATCCGGATGTTGTCGCCCGGCATCACCATCTCGACTCCTTCGGGCAGATCGACCGAGCCGGTGACGTCCGTGGTGCGGAAGTAGAATTGCGGCCGGTAGCCCTTGAAGAACGGGGTGTGCCGCCCGCCTTCTTCCTTGCTCAGCACGTACACTTCGGCTTCGAA
>JBDHRD010000218.1:0-4741 GCA_039807425.1 Candidatus Contendibacter sp.
AGCCGGAATTACGTCCAGCACCTGAACGTCAACCGGGTAAATTTCCAGAATGCCAACTTCAACCGGCAGAACTTCCAGAGCCTGAGCGCCAACCGCCAGGACTTCCGCAACAACGTCTACCAGAACCGGAACTGGTCCCAGCAACTTCAGAATACGCGCCGCGACCAACTCAACCAGCGGAGCGAGCGGCTGGCGGGAGGCGAGGGCGCACGATCGGACCGGGTGCGGGATCGGCAAGCGCGCGCTGGCGAGCGGCAGGGTGGCCAGGCGCAACGCCAGCAGCGGCGCGAGGGCGGCGCGCAGGCACGGCCCGCGTCGCAACAGCGCCAAGCGAGCCGCGAAGGAGCGCGCCAACAGCGCCCGGCAGGCACGGGGTTGGCCAGACCCGAGCAGCGCGCCAGGCCCGCCGACTTGGGCCGTAACAACGTCTTCGCGGGTCAGGACGGCAATGTTTACCGCCGGACCAACCAGGGTTGGGAACAACGCGACCGGAGCAACTGGTCGCGGCCGGAAACCCGTCCGCAACCCAATTTTGCCAGCCAGCAATCCGCGCTCGACCGGGATTACGGTGCCCGCTCCCGAGGAGCCGAAAGAACGCAGAACTTCCAGCGGGCGGGTGGAGGTGGTTTTAACAGAGGCGGCGGCTTCAGTCGAGGCGGCGGCGGCTTCAGTCGAGGCGGCGGCGGCTTCAGTCGAGGCGGCGGCGGTTTTGGTGGCCGGGGAGGGGGTTTCCGGGGTGGGCGGCACTAAGTCATGACGACGGTTCTCGCACATGAGTCAGAGTTGGAATTCGAGCTGGGTGGGCCGGCATACCGGCTCATGCAACGGATCGGCCTGATCCAGGGCACGAATCCTTCCATCGGGCGGCGAGCTATCGGATTCCTGCTGATCACCTGGGTTCCGCTCATCCTCCTCTCCCTGATCGAGGGTCGGGCGCTCGAGCCGACGCCCAAGGAATCCCTCTTGCTGGACTTTGCCACTTATCCTACAACCGCGCCTTCGAGCAGAAGTGGATGGCGGGCCAGGCGCCGCCGGACGAACCGCTGCTGGGGAGCGCCGACATTCAGTCCCTGGCCGACCTGGGGAACAGCTTCGGAGTGATCCGGGAGATGAAGTTCTTTCCTTTCACCCAGCAACAGATCCTCCAGATCGCGGTGATCGCGTCTCTCCCCGGACTGCCGCTCATTTTTCTGGTGGTGCCCGTGGGGGAAATGTTCAAGCTGCTGGCCGGGGCGTTGCTCTAAACGCACTCTTCCGAGTGCCTGACCTTGAATGCTTCTGGCGTTTGTACCGTCTGTAATCAGGAGAAGACCTTATGAAAGTCATCATCGTGGGCGGCGTGGCCGGCGGGGCGTCGTGCGCGGCGCGCCTGCGCCGGCTGGACGAAACCGCGGAAATCATCATGGTGGAACGCGGGCCGTATGTTTCCTACGCGAACTGCGGACTGCCCTATCACATCGGCGGCGTGATCGAAAAGGAATCGAGCCTGCTGGTGGCCAGCGAAAATACGTTCCGCAACCAGTTCGCGATCGACGTGCGGACGCATTGCGAGGTGATCGGCATCGCGCCGGCAGCGAAGACCGTCCAACTGCGCGATGTCGCCACCGACGCGGTAACGACCGAATCCTACGACCAGTTGGTGCTATCGCCCGGCGCGTCGTCGATCCGCCCGCCGCTGCCCGGCATCGACCTGCCCGGCATCTTCGAGGTCAGAACGGTTCCCGATGCGCGGGCGATCCGCGAGTGGATCGAACGCGGCTCCGCCTTCCTCGCCGGCATGAACGCCTACTCGGGGTTCCAGACGGTGCGGCCCAAGACGCGCGCCGTGGTGGTCGGTGGCGGCTTCATCGGTATCGAAACGGCGGAGAACCTGATTCATCGCGGCTTCGACGTGACCCTGGTCGAGATGGGGGATCAGATTCTGGCGCCGCTGGACGTCGACATGGCGCGCATCGCCGAGGGTTACCTGGAGCGGCATGGCCTGCGCCTGGCCCTGAACGACGGCGTGGCCGGGTTCGAGCCGGGTGAAAAAGGCGCGCTGAAGGTACTGACGAAGGCCGGCCAGGCCTATCCGGCCGACCTCGTCATCCTCGCGCTCGGCGTGCGCCCGGACACGACGCTGGCGAAAATGGCCGGCCTGGAGATCGGCCAGTGTGGCGGCATCCGGGTTGACGATCACATGCGCACCAGCAACCCGCACATTTTCGCCGTCGGTGACGCGGTCGAGGTCCGGGATGTCGTGACCGGCGAATGGAGCCTGGTCGCGCTGGCCGGCCCGGCCAACCGCCAGGGCCGCATCGCCGCCGACGTGATCGCCGGGCGCGATTCGCGCTACCGCGGCACGCAGGGCACCGCGATCATCGGCTTCTTCGGCGGCGTGGCGGCCTGGACCGGCGCCAGCGAGAAGGCGCTCAAGCGACTGGGCGACGACGATTACGAAAAAATCTACCTGTACCCGAACTCGCACGCCGGCTACTACCCGGGCGCGCGGCCGATCGCGATGAAGGTGATCTTCCGCAAGTCTGACGGGAAGCTTCTCGGCGCGCAGGCGCTCGGCGAGGACAACGTGGACAAGCGGATCAGCACCCTGGCGATGGCGTTGCAAATGGGTGCGACGATCCATGACCTGGAGGAGGCGGAGCTGTGCTACGCGCCCCAGTTTGGCAGCGCCAAGGATCCGGTCAACTTCGCGGGCATGGTGGCGGCGGACATCCTGCGCGGCGACATGCCGATCAGCCACTGGGACGCCGCCGACGGGGGATTCCTGCTCGACGTGCGCGAGCCGGTGGAACTCGCCGTGGAAAGCGAGCCGCGCGCGGTCGATATTCCGCTGGGACAACTGCGGGCGCGGCTCGACGAGTTGCCCCGCGATCGGGAAATTCTCGTCATCTGTCGCTCTGGCCAGCGCGCCTACTACGCCACCCGGCTCCTGCTGCAACACGGGTTCAAGGCCCGCACGCTCTCCGGCGGCATGTTGTCGCGTTTTCACTCTTTCCTGCTGACGAACTGAACGACTTCATCTTGACAACCTTTGGTTCAGCGACACGACAAACCCATCATGAGTGATTTTCGCCACTATTTTGTTACCGATACCCTCAGGAATGGAACGACGGTGACGATTCGCGCGATCCGTCCTGAAGATAAAACCAGCCTCGTCAGTGCGTTCAAGAACCTCGAACGCGAAACGATCTACACGCGCTTCTTCCAATATGTGCGGGAATTTACGGATCAGTATCTGAAACGCGCGACGGAAATCGATTTCGACCGCGAGGTCGCCCTGGTGGTCACCGCGAACCTCGGAGACGCAGAAACCATTATCGGTACGGGACGCTACGTGGTTTTTGCAGAGGCAGACACCGGGCGCAGCGCCGAAGTGGCCTTTATCGTCGAAGAGGACTACCAGGGTCTTGGCATTGCCAGTCGCATTTTTCGACATCTCATCCTGATCGGGCGGCAAAAGAACGTATCCCGGTTCACGGCCGATGTGCTCTCGGGTAATCAAGCCATGCTCAGAGTCTTCGCCAACAGCGGCTTGCCAATGAAGCAGCAGCGTGATGGCACGGTGGTCCACATCACGCTTTCTCTCGATAAAACCGGCTCGTAAAGCGTCCTCCGCGAATACGGTCGTGAAAGTCGGCGTGGTTTACGAGATATAGCGCTCCTCTGCAGGTTGTGGAAATTCCCCTCCTTGGCCAAGGAGGGGTGGCGTGCGGCGCCGGGGTGGTTCGACCGTGCCGATTCCACAACTCAGATAGGAGCGCTATAGGAGCGCTATAGAGTTCGGATGCGTTCGGTTTTTGTCATGAAAGGGCCGAAGATGATCAAAACGAATTCACCGAACATACCACCCTGGCTGATTCCGCTGCTGTATGTGGGCGCGACTGTTGTTTTCGGCCTGGTGTTTCCACGTTTCGAGCAGGAATATCTCGCCGCTTACAGCCACGGCATGTCGGTCGCTTCGGCCCAGGCGACGCTGTCCGCCGTCGCTTCCGGCATGATGGCGCTGACCGGCATCGTGTTTGCGCTGGCCTTCGTCATGGTGCAATTCAGCGCGGTGGCCTACTCCCCCCGTCTAGTGGCCTGGTTCGGTCGCGACCCGATGCTGTTTCATTCGCTCGGCCTGTTCAGCGCCACGTTTTTTTATGCCATCGCGGCCTTGGCGTGGACGGATCGCGGTGGGGACGGCAAAGTACCCCTGTTCTCGGTCTTGCTCGTGACAGTGTTGCTGATCCTCAGCATGATCGGGTTCGCCCGGCTGGTACAGCGGCTGAACGATCTTCAGATTACCAACGTCCTCCACTTTATCGGCCAGCAAGGTCGCGCGGTCATTCGGGATTTGTTCCCGCGCTCGGACGCGCCCGCTGGCGCGGCGCCGGAGTCGTGGAGCCCGGCGACGGAGGCAGTCCGGCGGCGCCCGGTCACGCAGACCCTGCGTTACGCGGGCGAACCCATGACCATCGCGCGTTTCCAGATCGGCGCCCTGGTCCGCCAGGCTCGGGCGGCGGATGCCGTGATCGTGATCGAGTGCGCCGTCGGCGACACCCTGGTCGAGGACACGCCGTTGTTGCGGGTGCATGGCGGTCGGCAGCTGCTGGCGGAGGCGTCGCTCCGGCCAGCGATTCAGGTGGCGCGGGAACGCACCTTCGAGCAGGACCCCAAGTATGCCCTGCGGCTGTTGGTGGACATCGCCATCAAGGCCCTCTCCCCCGCGATCAACGATCCGACCACGGCGGTTCAGGCC
>JBDHRD010000219.1:0-4718 GCA_039807425.1 Candidatus Contendibacter sp.
TTCGCGCTGCTGGTTCTGCTGGCGATGGTGGTCGCAATGACCTTCGGCTTGGTCCACAACACGGTCGCGGTATTGCTGGCGGCGCTGGCCATGGGTCTGTTCCGCTGCCTGCGGCTGGAGGACGCCTACCGGTCGATCAACTGGCCCAGTCTGGTGGTCATCGCCGGCATGTTGCCGCTGGCCAAGGCACTGGAAAAGACCGGTGGCATCACCCTGATCGCCGATGGGTTGGTGGTCGGGTTGGGCGGATTTGGTCCCCTGGCGCTGCTGGCCGGCACTTTCCTGCTCACTGCGCTGGTCGGGCTGTTCCTCTCCAATACCGCCACGGCGGTGCTGATGGCGCCAGTCGCTATCGCTGCCGCTCACAAGATTGGCGTTTCCCCCTATCCCTTCGCCATGACCGTCGCGGTGGCGGCCTCGGCGGCGTTCGCCACCCCCGTCTCCTCACCCGTTAATACCCTGGTGCTGGCGCCCGGCGGCTACCGCTTCAACGACTTCGTGCGGGTGGGATTGCCGCTGATCTTGTTGATGATGGCCATCACCCTGCTGGTGGCGCCGCTGTTGTTGCCGCTGTAGCGCCGGCCCACGCCCCGCGCCGGTTTCGGCCCTTCATCTCAAGAACCCACCCCGACCGGGAGAACCGCTGCCCCCCAAGCCGGCATGTATGCCGCGGAGCGGAGAGAATGGCGCGGCGTGGGCGCCGGGCTTATTCGGTCCGGCTGGTCGTTTCCGCCAACAGAGCGTTGGCGGCATTATTGATGTGGTCGCTCAGAGTGTGAAGCACGGTGTCTTCCTCGCTCAACTCGGTCGCGTTGTCCAGTTTCAGCAGTAAGGTCAACAGTTCGCGAGCGCGGTCGAGTTCGGCCAGGGCGGCGGCCAGGTTCGGGGTGGTGGTATTCATGTTGCGTCCTCAGTCGGAGTACAGGTAAACAGGATAACCGGCATCCTGAATGAGGATGCCGGCCCGTTTCGGGGTTTCAGCGGTTGTCGAGCTCTTGGGAAGGGTTGAGCTGGGCCGTTGCTTCGGCGGCGGTTTCGTAGATTTGGGGCGCGAGGTCGCGTTCGCGCAGCGCCTCGCCCAGGCGGGCGCGCAGGAAGGCGCTGGTGGTGTAGCGGGTCACGCCGACGTAATAGCGCTGCACCACCGCGCTCACCATGTCCATGTAATCCTGCAATAGTTCCGGGCTGATCGAGAAATTATCGTAGTTGACGATGGCGAACACCTTCTTGCCGAGCGGTTCCAGGGTGCCGCTGATCGCCGCCCGAATCCGTTCGATGTCCTCCAGGCTGCGCACCGCCAGCCCTTCGAAGTTCAGGAAAAACAGATTCTTGGCCAGGTCGTAGGATAGCCGCTGCTCCAGTGGTTGCGCCAGAAGGATGTCGCGCAGGTCCATCGGTCCCTCGCCGAAGATGCGGGCGTCCATCTGCCTCAGTTGGGCGCTTACGCGGGGTTGGAACATCATGTGAGCCAGCACGTCGCGCTCCAGATCGATGCCCGGCGCGATCTCGATCAGCTCCGGCCCCTCCGCCGTCAGCCGAAACACCGCCCGCTCGGTGACGTACAGCACCGGCTGGTTCCGGTGGCCGGCGACCTCGCCGCTGAAGGTGCGCTGTTCGACCGCCTCGACGAACTTAGCGGTTTTCCCCTCGCGCCGGATGCGCAGTTGGCCTTCTTCCACCGCGAGATCCAGCCCGCCGGCGGTGAAGGTCCCGGCGAATACCACCTTCCGGGAATTCTGACTGATGTTGATGAAACCGCCCGCGCCAGCGATCCTGGGGCCGAATTTCGAGACGTTGAGATTACCGCGCCGGTCCACCTCGGCCATGCCCAGCACCGCGATGTCCAGACCGCCACCGTCGTAAAAGTCGAACTGGTTGGGTTGGTCGATGATGGCCTGCACGTTGATGGACGCGCCGAAATCCAGCCCACCGGCCGGAATGCCGCCCACCACTCCCGGTTCGGCGGTGAGGGTCAGCAGATCGATGATCTTCTCTTCGGCGGCGACGTTGGCCACGCTTTCCGGGATGCCGATACCCAGATTGACGATGGCGTTGGCCGTCAGTTCCAGCGCCGCCCGGCGGGCGATGATCTTGCGTTCGCTCATCGGGATCGGCGGAATCGAGGCCAGCGGCACCTTGATTTCGCCGGAAAAGGCCGGGTTGTACGGGGTAGCGAAGGTTTGCCAGTGGTGTTCCGGCGGGGCGACCACGATGCAGTCCACCAGAATGCCCGGCACCCGCACGTCCTTCGGCCGCACGAAGCCGCGTTCGGCCACCCGCTCCACCTGGGCGATGACGATGCCGCCCGAGTTGCGCACCGCCGTGGCGATCGCCAGCGACTCCAGGGTCAGGGCCTCCTTTTCCATGGTCAGATTGCCGTCGATGTCGGCGGTAGTGGCGCGGATGATACCGACGTTAATCGGAAAAGCCTTGTAAAGCAGATAGTCCTGACCGCCGATCACCATCAATTCGACCAGATCGTCCCGGGTGATGGCGTTGAGCTTGCCACCGCCATAACGCGGGTCCACGAAAGTGCCCAGCCCGATCCGGGTCAGGGTGCCCGGCTTGCCGGCGGCGATGTCGCGGTACAGATGGGTGATCACGCCCTGCGGCAGGTTGTAGGCTTCGATCTTGTCGGCCACTGCCAGCGCTTGCAGTTTCGGCACCAGGCCCCAGTGGCCGCCGACCACCCGTTTGACCAGTCCGGCGTGGCCCAGATGATTGAGCCCGCGCTCTTTACCGTCGCCCTGGCCGGCGGCGTAGACCAGGGTCAAATCACGCGGTTTGTCGAGCCCGGGTGTGTTCGGATCGTCCTCGGGAGCGAGATAGAGCTCCTCCAGCGCGCGGGCGATGTCTTCGGCGAAACCGGTGCCGACGAATCCGCTGGTGGCGACGGTGTCGCCGGGACGGATCAGGCTGACGGCCTCGCGGGCGCTGACGACCTTGCCGCGTTCAGGGATGCGCAGCGAGGCGAGCAGGGGATGTTGCATGGTTTTATTCCTCACTTTGGGTGGCGGACGGGGCACGATGGATTTGGTCGTGTCCGGCGACGGATCAGGTCAGTAGATGCCGGTCAGATAGTAGAAGGCGATCACCACGAATACCGCGCTGGTCTTGATCACGGTAATCGCGAAGATATCCTTGTAGGATTGCTTGTGGGTCAAGCCGGTGACCGCCAGCAAGGTGATGACCGCGCCGTTGTGCGGCAGCGTGTCCATGCCACCGCTGGCCATCGAGGCGACGCGATGCAGGACCTCCAGCGGGATGCCGGCAGCGGTGGCCACTTCGATAAAGTGGTTGGACATGGTGGCGAGCGCGATACTCATGCCGCCCGAGGCCGAGCCGGTGATGCCGGCCAAGACGGTGACGGTGATCGCTTCGTTGACCAGCGGGTTGGGGATCGCCCGCAGCGCCTCGGCCACCACCAGGAATCCTGGCAGCGAGGCGATGACGCCGCCGAAGCCGTATTCCGAGGCAGTGTTCATCGACGCCAGCAGCGATCCGGCCACCGCCGCCTTGGCGCCTTCGGCGAATTTCTCCTTGATCGGCTTCCAGGCGGTGATGATCACGAACAGAATGCCCACCAGCAGCGCTGCTTGCACCGCCCAGATCGCCGCAATCTTGGGGATTTCAAACGGCACCGGCTTGGCCCCGATCCCAGTCATGGTCAGCTCGAATTTTTGGCCGTACAGAATCGGCACCAGTTGGGTGAAGGCGAAATTGAGGATGCCCACCAAGAGCAGGGGGGTGATGGCGAGGAGGGGATTGGGCAGCTTTTCGTGGGTGAACGGTTCCGGCTCGTTGACCAGGTTGGTCCCGTAGCTTTCACCGGCCACTTCGGCGCGGCGGCGTTGCCAGTTGAGATAGAGCATCCCGACAATGAAGATGAACACGCCGCCGACCACGCCCAGCCAGGGGGCGGCCCAAGTGGTGGTGTTAAAGAAGGTGGTCGGAATGATGTTTTGAATCTGCGGGGTGCCGGGCAGCGAATCCATGGTGAAGGTGAACGCGCCCAGGGCGATGGTGCCGGGAATCAGCCGTTTCGGGATGTGGGTCTGCCGGAACAGTTCCGCCGCAAACGGATAGACCGCGAACACCACCACGAACAGCGAGACCCCGCCGTAGGTGAGGATCGCGCACACCACGACGATGGACAGCATCGCCCGTTCGTGGCCAATGGCGTCGACCACCGCCGACACGATGGATTTCGAGTAGCCGGACAGCTCGACCACCTTGCCGAACACCGCTCCCAGCATGAATACCGGGAAGTACAGCTTGACGAAGCTGACCATCTTGTCCATGAACACGCCGAGATACATCGGCGCGACCAGGATCGGATCGGTCAGTAGCACCGCCAGCAGGGCGGCGACAGGCGCGAACAGCACCACGCTATGGCCCTTGTAGGCCACATACATCAACAGGATCAGTGCCCCGATCACGATCAGGAAACTCATCTGATTACCCTCTTGGTGGAAATCGTTGTAGGAAATGTCCAGTTGCAGACCGACCGATGACGGCCGACCGCTCCCGCTATCTGAAATGAATTCTAGGTTGTGGCAGGATTGGCAAATCGCGAACGACGGATGAAACCTGACAAATTCACTGTCATCGCTCTCAGGGTAGATGAAAATTCCCAAAAAGATTAGAGTTGTCCATCAATAATCAAATATAACCTATTGAACAACAAACGAATTTTTTAGGTTCCAGAGGCCAGCGGT
>JBDHRD010000220.1:0-4707 GCA_039807425.1 Candidatus Contendibacter sp.
CTGGCGGAGAGCCTGCTGGCCGCAAATCGCTGCGCCGACGCGCTGCGCTATTACCTGGCCGAACAGGCGCTGCTGCGCGGCGAGCCCACGAAAGCGCGGCAATACCTGGGGCTGCAGCCGACGGATTACAGCGAAGCCCTGCGCGGCTGGCTGGCGTTTCTGGACGGCAACGACGAGCAGGCCATTCAGCATTACGAGGCCGCGCTGAAGCTGCTCCGTAAACGGACCGGCAAGCGCAAGATTTGCTTCGATCATCTGGCCGGGGTGTTTTTCATTCTGGCGCTGCTGGCCAGCAATACGCCCGCCCGTCTGCGCCAAGCCCTGGACACGATGGCGCCGGTGTTCGACAAGGGCGCGCGCTATGCCTATCCCGGCCTCTATCGGAATCTGTGGCAGGTGGTGGAGGTCCAGCAGGGCCAGCTTCAGAAAATCGCCCCCCCGGACCTGAGTGCCTCGCTGCCGGCGCTCGACCGCTTTTTCCAACTGCTGGTGCTGTTCTGGTTGAAAGCCGCCGACTCGCAGGCCTTGCGCGGTCTGGCGACGATCTTGGCAGGCACGGCCCAGGACAACGGCTACCACTGGTTCGCGGCGGAACTGGGCGAACTGGTGCGGGATCTGGGCGGTCCAGCCGATAATTTACCCCTCCCCCCAACCCCCTCCCGCCAGGGAGAGGGGGAGCCAGCCAGCCAGCGTCATTTCGTCCGGCTGTTCCAACTCAGGGAACCGTGGGAACACGCCCTGAACGCACTGCTGGAGCTGACCCAGACCGAAGCGGAAGCCACGACAGTACCGGTGAACCGGCTGGTGTGGTGGATCAGTTGGCATAAGAGCGGAAGCTGCACGATCAGCCCGCGCGAGCAGAAGCGCGATGCCCGGGGCCAATGGACCCAGGGCCGGGCGGTGGCGCTCAAGCGGCTGCACCGCCCGGAAAAACTGGATTTCATCACCCCCCAGGACCGCGAAATCTGCTCCACCGTGCATGTGGATTACAGCGGTTATTACGGCCAGACCAGCTATGAAATCGACACTAACCGAGCGTTGCCACTGCTGGTAGGTCACCCGCTGATCTTCTGGGAGGATACACCGGGCGTACGGGTGGATTTGGTCAAGGGCGAGCCGGAACTGCTGATCACCCCGCAGGGTTCGCAGTGGCGGCTGGAACTGTCGCCCAAGGCAACCGCCATCGAGTCGGTGAAAGTGGTCAAGGAGACGCCGACCCGGCTCAAGGTCATCGTGTTCAACGAGGCGCATAAGCAGGTCATGGCGATTCTGGGCGAGGGCCTGCTGGTGCCGGGCGCGGCCAAGGCCCGCGTGCTGGAAACGGTGGCGGCTCTGGCCAACCTGGTGACCGTGCAGTCGAGCATCGGCGGTGGCGTGGAGAACCTGGAGGAAGTCGCCGCCGATGCCCTGCCGCACGTCCATCTGCTGCCCTTCGGCGAGGGCTTGAAGATCGAGCTGCGGGTGCGACCGTTCGCCACCGGCGGTCCTTCGTACCGGCCCGGCGCTGGCGGTGAGTGGGTGATCGCCGAGATTGACGGCAAGCGGGTGCAGGCCCGGCGCGATCTGAAACTGGAGCGCCGACGGGTGGCGCAGGTGGTGACTGCCGTACCCAGCCTGTCCCGCCAGCCCACTGCCGGCGGCGAGTGGATTCTGCCCGATCCCGAAGCCTGTCTGGAGGCGCTGCTGGAACTGCAAGCCTTGGGCGACCAGGCGGTGCTGGAATGGCCGGAGGGCGAGAAATTCAAGGTCAGCCGCCCGGCGACCCTCGGCCAGCTTCGCCTGAGCATCAAGCGCCACCGGGACTGGTTCGACCTCGATGGCGAGCTGCGCCTGGACGAGCAGGTGTTCAACATGCACCAGTTGCTGGAACTGCTCGAACGGGCGCCCGGCCGGTTCCTGCCGCTGGGCGACGGCCAGTTTCTGGCCCTGACCGACGAGTTTCGCCGGCGGCTGGAGGAACTGCGCGGTTTCGGCGAACCGGGCGGCAAGGGGGTACGGTTTCACCCGCTGGCGGCCCAAATGCTGGAACCGCTCACCGCCGAGGCGGGGTCGGTGCGCGCGGATGCCGATTGGAAGGCGCAAATCCAGCGGCTGCGCGAGGCCGAGGCGCTGCAACCGGTCATTCCCTCGACCTTGCAGGCCGAACTGCGGGACTACCAGGCGCAGGGGTTTGAATGGCTGGCGCGGCTGGCCCACTGGGGCGTGGGCGCTTGTCTGGCCGACGACATGGGGCTGGGCAAGACGGTGCAGGCGCTAACGCTGATCCTGAGCCGGGCGCAGGATGGGCCAGCCCTGGTGGTCGCGCCGACCTCGGTCTGCCTGAACTGGGTGGACGAGATTCGGCGGTTCACGCCCACGCTGAATCCGATCGTATTCGGCGCCGGCGACCGCCAGCAGACTCTGGCGGGACTAGGGCCGTTCGATCTACTGATTTGCAGTTACGGCCTGTTGCAGCAGGAAGCGGAATTGCTGGCGGGCCGGGAATGGCGGACCATCGTCCTCGACGAGGCGCAGGCCATCAAAAACATGACCACCAAGCGCTCCCAGGCGGCCATGACCCTGCGCGGCGATTTCCGCATGATGACCACCGGCACCCCCATCGAAAACCACCTGGGCGAGTTGTGGAACCTGTTCCGTTTTATCAACCCGGGCCTGCTCGGTTCGCTGGAGCGGTTCAACCAGCGTTTCGCCACGCCCATCGAGCGGGACCGGGATACTCAGGCCCGCCATCGGCTCAAGCAACTGATTCAGCCGTTCATCCTGCGCCGGCTAAAATTCGAGGTGCTGGAGGCGTTGCCATCGCGCACCGAGATTCTGCGGCGGGTGGAACTGGGGTCGGAGGAGGCGGCCCTGTATGAGGCCTTGCGCCAGCAGGCGCTGGAGCGGCTGGCCAAGGTGGACAACGCCGACAGCCAAAAATCGTTCTGGATTCTCGCCGAGATCATGAAGCTGCGCCGGGCCTGCTGCCATCCGAAGCTGGCGCTGCCCGACACCGATCTGCAAGGGGCCAAGCTGGCGGCGTTCGAGGAGATTCTCGACGAGTTGCTGGAAAACCGGCACAAGGCGCTGGTGTTCAGTCAGTTCGTGGATCATCTGGCCATCCTGCGCGAGTTGCTGGACCGCAAGAAGGTGGCCTATCAATATCTGGACGGGAGCACGCCGGCCAACGAGCGCAAGCAGCGCGTGGACGCCTTTCAGGCGGGTAAGGGCGACGTGTTCCTGATCAGCCTGAAGGCAGGTGGGTTGGGACTGAATCTGACCGCCGCCGATTTCGTTATTCACATGGACCCGTGGTGGAACCCGGCAGTCGAAGATCAGGCGTCGGACCGGGCGCACCGCATCGGCCAGCAGCGGCCAGTGACCATCTACCGGCTGGTGGCGCAGGGCACCATCGAGGAGAAGATCGTCGCCCTGCACCATCAGAAGCGGGATTTGGCGGAACAACTGCTGGAAGGAACCGGCGCGGGTGGGCGAATCTCGGCGGAGGATCTGCTGCGGTTGCTGCAAGAGGCGGGGTAGGGGCGCAAGCTAACAGACTGTATTAAAACAGGTCTGTCAACGCAAAATCTGGTTGAGGCAGGAACCTGCTTCGTGCTGTACGTCACGTGGTGACGGCTCGGGCAAACCCGCCAAGGGCGCGCTATCTTTAGAGCAGACACTCGTATTCATTTCGCCTCCGGATTTCATTTATGACCGACCATTCCGATTTCAGTGGTTCCGGCCACGGGGTCGTCCTGCCGCCGGACTTGGATCCGACCGAGACCGAGGAGTGGCTGGAAGCGCTCGATGCCGTCATCGCATACGCCGGCCGCGCCCGCGCCACCTTCCTGCTGCGCCAGTTGTTCGACCGCGCCCGCGCCCGGCGCGTGGCGCTGCCGCCAGTGTGGAGCACGCCCTACGGCAACACCATTGCCCTCGCCGAGCAGCCCCCGTTCCCGGGGACGCTCGACACCGAGCAGCGGCTGATCGCGCTGGTGCGCTGGAACGCGCTGGCGATGGTGGTGCGGGCCAACCAGTTCTCCACCGAACTGGGTGGCCACATCGCCAGCTACGCCTCGGCGGCGGACCTGTTCGAGGTCGGGTTCAACCACTTTTTCCGCGCCGGTCAGGCGGGGGATCTGGTGTTCTTCCAGCCCCATTCCGCCCCCGGCGTCTACGCCCGCGCCTTCCTCGAAGGGCGACTCGGTGAGACGCAGATGGACCATTACCGACGGGAAGTCGGCGGCGGGGGCCTATCGTCCTACTGCCATCCGTACCTGATGCCGGAGTTCTGGCAGTTCCCGACCGGCTCGATGGGGCTCGGCCCGCTCCAGGCCATTTATCAGGCGCGTTTCCTGCGCTACCTCGACCATCGCGGCCTGCTGGCCACCGCTGGCCGCAAGGTGTGGGCGTTCGTGGGCGACGGCGAGATGGACGAACCCGAAGCGCTGGCCGGGCTGTCGCTGGCTGGGCGCGAGGGGCTGGACAACCTCATCGTCGTGGTCAACTGCAACCTGCAACGCCTGGACGGCCCGGTGCGCGGCAACGGCTCCATCGTCCAGGAATTGGAAGGCCTGTTCGCCGGCGCGGGCTGGCACGTCATCAAACTGCTGTGGGGCTCGGACTGGGATCCGCTGTTCGCCCGCGACCACGAGGGGATCATCCTCAAGCGGCTGCACGAAACGGTCGACGGCGAGTTGCAGCAGTACGCCGCCACCGACGGGCGGT
>JBDHRD010000221.1:0-4684 GCA_039807425.1 Candidatus Contendibacter sp.
AGCAGGGCGGACGCATCAAGGGGCCGATGCCGCCCTCCATTCCCTACACCTATGCCGGCCCGGCCAAGCGTAAACTGCCGGACTCCGACTGATCATCACGCCCTGATTCAGCCTGATCGCCAAAGCCATACGAACCCCATTGGAGGCAAGCCCCATGCAAGAACTGATCGCTCATCAACTGGTTCGTTACCTGGAAAATCGCGGAGTCACGCATATCTTCGGCTTGTGCGGACACACCAACATCGCCGTGTTGACCGCACTGGAAACCAGCAAGATCCGGTTCGTGAACACCCGTCACGAGCAGATCGCCGCACACGCCGCCGACGGTTATGCCCGCGCCAAAAGGCAGGCCGCCGTGGTGCTTAGCCATCTTGGCCCCGGCTTGACCAACGCCTCGACCGGCGTTGCCAACGCCGCCCTGGATTCCATTCCCCTGGTGGTCATCGCCGGCGACATCCCGAGTCACTACTACGGCAAGCACCCCCATCAGGAAGTGAACCTGCACGCCGACGCCGACCAGTGGGAAATCTATCGCCCGTTCTGCAAGCGTGTATGGCGGGTCGAGCGACCGGATTTGTTCCCGGAGATCATCGAAAAAGCCTTCCAACTGGCGGAAAGCGGTCGGCCCGGAACCGTCCTGGTCGACGTGCCGATGGATATTTTTTCCAAGAAGATCGACACCGCCCTGTTCGAGCGCCTGAGCGGCCACACCAGGACGCTGGCGAAGCCGGCGCTCGACGACGAAACCGCGCGCCAGATCGTCCAAACCCTGATCGCCGCCAGGAGTCCGGTGATTCAGGCTGGCGGTGGGGTGATTCTGGCTGACGCGGCTGAGGAATTGAAGGAATTGGTGGATCGCCTCGGCATTCCGGTAGCCCATTCTCTGATGGGCAAGGGTGTGTTGCCGGACGATCACGATCTGGTGCTCGGCATGACGGGGTTCTGGGGCACCAAGCTGGTGAACGACAAGTGCCTGAACGCCGACTGGGTGTTCGGCGTCGGTACCCGCTTTGCGGAAGCCGATTGCAGCTCCTGGGAAGAGGAATACACCTTCAACTTCTCCAGGAGCAAGCTGATCCACATCGATATCGATCCGGAGGAAATCGGCCGCAACTACCCGGTCGCCATCGGCGCCGTGGCCGACCTCAAGCTGGCGCTCAAGGCGCTCAACCGTGTGGCCCGCGAACTGCTGCCGCAGCCGCGCCGCAACGAGGCGTTACGCCAGGAAATCGCCGCGTTCCGCAAGGAATTCGTCGCCGGCAACCAGAAATTCGTGACCGACAACAGCTTCCCGATGATGCCGGAGCGCATCCTTGCCGAGGTGCGCGAGGTGCTGCCGCGCGACGCCATCATCACCACCGATGTGGGCTGGAACAAGAACGGTGTCGGCCAGCAATTCCCGGTTTACACCCCGGGCAGCATCCTGACGCCGGGCGGCTACGCCACAATGGGCTTCGGCGCACCGGCGGCCCTGGGTGCGAAGGTTGCCTGCCCCGATCGCGTGGTCGTCGCCTTGGTGGGGGACGGCGGCTTCGGTCAGAATCCGGCCCTGCTGGCCACCGCCGTGGAGGAAAACATCCCGGTGGTCTGGGTCATCATGAACAACTTCGCGTTTGGCACCATCGCCGGCCTGCAGATGGCCCACTACGGCACCACCCTCGGCACTGTGTTTCGCAAGGACGGCAAGCCCTATCAGGCCGATTTCGCCGCCGTGGCTCGCGCCTATGGGGCCGAGGGCGCCAGGATCGAATCCGCGGCTGAGTTCAAGGGTGTGCTGGAACGCGCGATCAAGTCCAACCGGCCGTTCGTGATCGACGTTGCGATGAAGAACAATCCGGTGCCGACCACCGGGCACTGGAACATCCTCGATATTTACTCCCCGGACGCCCACGTTTCGCACGTGAGCACGGACTGAGCGGCTTCGGGACGGTGCCCCGCCAGCGCCGCGAGTGATAAAGATTCCGAAATCGAGGAGATCAGCGAATGACTGTCCAAACGAAGAGGCCGTCGGTGCTGTGCGGACTGATCGGCGCTGGCCTGCAAAGGTCCAGAACGCCCCCCATGCACGAGCAGGAAGGTCAGGAGCAGGGCCTGCGTTATGTGTACAAGACCATCGACATCGAACCGCTCAAGCTGGGCGTTGACGCGCTGCCGGAACTGATCACCGCCGCCGAGCGCATGGGGTTCTGCGGCCTGAATATCACCCACCCATTCAAGCAACGGGTGATTCCGCTGCTGCACGAGCTTTCCGAAGACGCCAGGGCGCTAAACGCGGTCAACACCGTGGTGCTGAAGGACGGCAGGCGCATCGGCCACAACACCGACTGGTGGGGCTTCGCCGAGGGCTTCAAGCGTGGTCTGCCGGATGTGAAGCGCGACTGTATCGTGCAGGTTGGGGCCGGCGGCGCGGGGGCGGCGGTGGCTCACGCTGCAATGTTGCTGGGGGTCAAAAAGCTGCATCTGAACGACATCGATCCGGCCAAGGCGCAGAGCGTGGTGGACAACATCAGCACAGGCTTCGGTCGGGAACGGGTGACGGTCTGCACCGATATTCGCGCAGCCATGGCGGAGGCGGACGGGATGATCAACGCTACACCCATCGGCATGGCCAGCTACCCTGGCCTGCCCTTGCCGGAAGAGTGTCTGAAGCCGAGTCACTGGGTCGCCGAAGTGGTCTATTTCCCGCTCGAAACCGAATTGCTGAAAGTGGCCAGGGCCAAAGGCTGTCGCACGGTGGACGGCGGAGGCATGGCGGTTTTCCAGGCGGTCAGAGCTTTCCAACTCTTCACTGGCATCGAACCGGACGCCGAGCGGATGAAGCGCCATTTCGCTTCGCTGGGCGCCTGAGGCGCTCGGTCCGTGGCCGAGTGGGCGGACGCCACGGTTGGATATGGGAATCATCGGTTGAGTCGTCGCGGCCCTCTCGGTGTCGATAGCCGGTGTTTCCAAGGCGGAGCGGGGCGGGGCGCTGGATGAGTTGGCGGTACCGCTGATGTCCGTCTGGCGTTGATTCCGTTTTCTTTTGAGTTGCACGTTGCCAATCACCTAATTAGGAGATACCCATCATGGCTGCAGAATCCACCGAAAAGAAGGGCCTCACTCCCGAGCAGCAGCAGGAACTGGACGAGGTGTTCGAGCGCGCCCGGAAGGCGCTCGCCGTTATCGAAACCTACGACCAGCAGCACGTCGACCGCCTGTGCCAGGCCGTCGCGTGGGCCGTTTCCAACAAGAGGACCTTTACCCGCCTGGTCGCGATGGGCATCGAGGAAAGCGGCCTGGGCGATGCCGAAAGCCGCATGGGCAAGCGCATGAAGATCCGCGGCGTGCTGCGCGATGCGCTGCGCCAGAAGAGCGTCGGCATCATCGAGGAACTGCCGGAGAAGGGCATCGTCAAGTACGGCAAGCCGGTCGGCGTCATCGCTTGCATCGTGCCAACCACCAACCCGGATCTGACCCCGGCCGGCAACGCCATCTACGGCATCAAGGGACGCAATGTCGTCGTCTTCTCACCACATCCGCGCTCCAAGAAGACCTCGTTCGAGACCGTCCGCCTGATGCGCGAGGCGCTCGAACGCGAAGGCGCGCCAGCCGACATCCTGCAATGCCTGACCAGGGTCAACATTCCCATGTCGCAGGCTCTGATGGCGCGTGGCGACCTGATCATCGCCACCGGCGGCCAGCCGATGGTGCGCGCCGCCTACAGTTCCGGCACGCCGGCCTACGGCGTCGGCGCCGGCAACTCGACGATGATCATCGACGAAACCGCCAACATCCAGGAAGCCGCCCGCAATACCCGCCTGTCCAAGACCTCCGACTTCGGCTCCGGCTGCTCCGCCGACGGCAACCTGATCATCGAGGAAAGCATCTTCGACAAGCTGCTGGCTCAGCTCCAGGTCGAAGGCGGCTACCTGTGCAGCGACCAGGAAAAAGCCGCGCTGCGCAAGGTCATGTGGGACGATGAGAATCACCGCACCTCTGACACCGTCGCCATCGCGCCGCAGAAGCTCGCCCAGATCGCCGGTTTTACCATTCCTGCCGACCGCAAGTTCCTGATCGTCCATGGCGACGGCATCGGCAAGGAACACCCGTATTCCGGCGAAAAGCTGACCACGCTGCTGGCCGTCTACAAGTTCAAGGGCTTCGATCAGGCGTTGCAGATGATGCGGGCCGTTTATGAAGTGGGCGGCAAGGGCCACTCCTGCGGCATCTACTCCTTCAACCAGGACCATATCCACGCACTGGCCCTGGCTGCGCCGGTGTCCCGCATCATGGTTCGTCAGCCGCAGTCCAAGGCCAACGCCGGTGCGTTCAACAATGGTATGCCGATGACCTCCAGCCTGGGGTGCGGCACTTGGGGCGGCAACATCGTGTCGGAGAACGTCCACCTGAAGCACTATTTGAACACCACCTGGGTGTCCGTGCCGATCAAGGAAGACCGGCCGTCCGACGCCGAACTGTTCGGCGATTTCTACGACCCGATCATGGAAGAGGAAGAGGTGATCACGACCTGACAACTGGGTCGTTAAACCCAAAAGGCGGCCCGATGGCCGCCTTTTGGGTAAGCGCGGATGGGAAAAGAGGTCAAAACCTTTTTCTCTGTAGGCACTTATAGTGGCAGGTAGATGACCTGGCCCTCCAGATCCCCCTGGTCATAACTTTCGACAACCAGGGCCAAATCTTCAAT
>JBDHRD010000222.1:0-4651 GCA_039807425.1 Candidatus Contendibacter sp.
GGATCGCAAACACCCCCCCAATAACCTGCTACCCTGTCAATGAACCCTACCCCCTCCCTACCCTAAGAGTAGGAAGAAAAACACCACAAATCCCTTAGACCCTTCGACATTGAAGCTACGTCAAAAAATTCCAGTTCTCTGGCGCCTGGGCTTTTGACAACCGTGCCACCAGAGGAAGCGCGCATTATAGGGGCAGAAATCCTGCTGTCAACGCCCCGTCATCAAATTTTCAGAATCCGGTCAGAGCACCACGACTCGGGCCATCCGCCGCTTGCCCACTTGGTAAATGTGACTGCTGCCAGCCGCCAGTTCGAGGCTACGGTTTTCGATGCGTTCGCCGTCTATCCGCACCGCGCCCTGCTGGATCGACCGCAATGCCTCCGACGTGCTGGTCACCAGCCCAGCCTCCTTGAGCAGGTTGGCGATCAGCAAGCGACCCTCGTGGGACCGCACCCGCACCTCGGCCACATCCTCGGGAATGGTCCCTTTCTGGAAGCGCTCGATGAACGCCGCCAACGCGCGGTCACCGGCGCCCGCGCCATGGAACCGGTCCACCAGTTCCTCGGCCAGCTTGAATTTGACATCGCGCGGATTGAGGCCATCCAGATCGACCTGCCGCCGCCATTCCATGATTTCGCGCGTCGGACGGAAGCTGAGCAGTTCGAAGTAGCGCCACATCAGTTCGTCGGAAACAGACATCAGCTTGCCAAACATCTCGTTGGGTTCGTCGCGGATGCCGACGTAGTTCCCCAGCGATTTCGACATTTTCTGCACGCCGTCCAGGCCTTCCAGAATCGGCATGGTGAGAACGAGCTGTGGCGACTGGCCATAATGTTTCTGCAACTCGCGGCCGACCAGCAGGTTGAATTTCTGATCGGTGCCGCCCAGTTCCACGTCCGCCCGCATGGCGACCGAATCGTAGCCCTGCACCAGCGGATACAGAAATTCGTGGATGGCGATGGGTTGGCCACTGGCGTAACGCTTGCCAAAATCATCCCGCTCCAGCATCCGGGCAACGGTGTGCTTGGCCGCCAGATGAATGAAATCGGCCGGCGTCATCCGGTCGAACCAGGTGGAATTGAACATCACCTCGGTCCGGTTGGGATCGAGGATTTTGAACACCTGGTCCTGGTAGGTCTGGGCGTTGGCCAGGATCTCTTCGCGCGTCAGCGGCTTGCGCGTGACATTCTTGCCGGTCGGGTCGCCGATCATGCCGGTGAAGTCGCCGATCAGGAACATCACGTGATGGCCGAGATCCTGAAACTGGCGCAACTTGTTGATCAACACGGTATGGCCGAGGTGCAGATCGGGCGCGGTTGGATCGAAGCCGGCCTTGACCCGCAACGGCCGACCGGATTTGAGCCGCTCGACCAGTTCCTCCTCGATCAGGAGATCCACCGCGCCGCGTTTGATCAGTTCCAGCGATTCTTCAAGCGGGTGCATGGGTCACGCGGAGAAGGAGGAGCCGCAGCCGCAGGTAGTAACGGCATTGGGATTGCGGATGACAAATTGAGCGCCTTCCAGGCCCTCGGTGTAGTCGATTTCGGCGCCGACCAGATACTGAAAGCTCATCGGATCGATCAGCAGTTTTACCCCCTGCTTCTCGACCACGGTATCGCCATCGTCCCGGTTCTCGTCGAAAGTAAAACCGTACTGAAAACCGGAACAGCCGCCGCCGCTGATGAACACGCGCAGCATCAAATTGGGGTTGGTTTCCTCCTCCAGCAATTCCTTGACCTTCAGCGCCGCGGCGTCAGTGAACAGCAGGGGATCGTCGGCCGGGGTGAAGGCTTCCACAGTAGCGCTCATGGCTCTATCCTCTTTTAAAAAGTTGGAAAATTGTCCGATTGTTGACCTTTGGGGTCAAGAATAGTTTGACCCCGGTCAACCTGCCTTGCTTTGCTTTGCTCAGGGCAGCAGCGCGATCTGTTCCAGCCCCGTGGTTTCCGGCAAGCCGAACATCAGGTTCATGTTCTGCACCGCCTGGCCGGCCGCGCCCTTGACCAGATTGTCGATCACCGACAGCACCACCACGGTTTTGCCGTTCTGGGGCCGATGCACCGCCAGCCGGCACTGGTTCGCTCCGCGCACGCTGCGGGTTTCGGGATGCGACTTGGGCGGCAGTACGTCTACAAAGGGTTCGTTGGCATAACGACGCTCGAACAACGCCTGCAAATCAGTGTTGGGATCGCTTAGGGTGGCGTAAAGGGTAGCGTGAATGCCGCGAATCATCGGCGTCAGGTGCGGCACGAACACCAGCTCCACCGGGCTGCCGGCCACTGCCGTCAGCCCTTGGCGAATTTCCGGCAGATGGCGATGCGCCGGCACGCTGTAGGCTTTGAAATTGTCGCCGGCCTCGCACAGCAAAATACCAACCTCGGCCTTGCGGCCCGCGCCGCTGACCCCGGATTTGGCGTCAGCGATCAGCGACTGCGAATCAACCACGCCCGCTTCCAGCAACGGCAGGAAACCCAGCTGCACGGCGGTCGGATAACAGCCGGGATTGGCGATCAGGCGAGCGGTGCGAATGGCCTCGCGATTGATCTCGGGCAGGCCATACACCGCTTCCGCCAGCAGTTCCGGGCAGGCGTGCGGCATCCCGTACCATCGTTCCCAGTCCTCGACCTGCCGCAACCGAAAATCAGCCGCCAGATCAATGATTTTGACGCCGGCTTCCAGTAACGCGGACGTGCTCTTCATCGCGGTGCCGTTGGGTGTAGCGAAAAACACCACGTCGCAGCTTTTCAGCACGGTGTCGTCCGGCTCGACGAAAGCCAGATCCACCCGACTGCGCAAATTGGGAAACAACTCGCTGACCCGAACGCCCTTCTCACCACGTGAGGTGATGACCGCCAGTTCCACTGCTGGATGCAGTGCCAGCAACCGCAACAATTCAACGCCGGTATAGCCGGTCCCGCCCACAATGCCCGCCTTGATCATGGCCGCACTCCTCCCGCAATCATCGCTGAAAAGCGCGCATCATAAGGCGTTCGCCACGCGGCGCAAGCCATGCCGGCTCTGGCATAATCAGTCACGCAGTCACTTTCAGCCGTTGTCGTGGTCTGATTCCAGCACACGGTCATCGCCCCCGGAGATTCAACTCATGCGGTTTAACAAAGAAACGCTCATCGCTGGCCTCGCGCTGGCGGTGGTTCTGGCCGTCGCCGCCATCTGGTTCATGCCCGCTGGTCTGCGCCAGGCGCCACCCCTGGTCGGGCAAACCCTCGACGGGCGTACCTTGACTCTGGAGCAGTTACACGGCAAACCGGTGCTGGTCACGTTCTGGGCGACCACTTGCCCGTCCTGTGTCGAGGAAATGCCGCATTTGATTGAACTCTACCGGGAATTCAATCCGAAAGGGCTGGAAATCATCGGGGTGGCGATGGCTTACGATCCGCCGGAACAGGTGCGGGCCATGGCGGCGAAGCGGCAAATTCCCTATCCCATCGTGCTGGACACCCAGGCGCGCATCGCCCGGGCATTCGACAACGTGCGCCTGACCCCGACGTCGGTGCTGGTTTCGCCGGAGGGAAACATCGTGCAGTACCGGCTCGGATTGCTAGACCTGCCCAAGTTGCGGGAAACGATTCGGGAGATGTTGTAGCCGCTATTTTCGCGACGACACCCGAAACGCTGGGCATGCTGTCGTTTGGCGATCCGCGCGAGGAAATCATCGCCTACCAGGAACACGTGCTCGATCCCGGGCTGTTTACCCGTGGAATGAATAGTTGCTGATCACGCTTTCCTTCATTCCTCGCCGTGGAGGAACAGCCGGCGATGAGCGCCGGCCAGCGAACGCAGGTAATCCCAGACCACCCGCACCCGCTTGAGCCGCAGCCGGTCGGCATGAGCGGCCAGCCAGAAGGTGTGCTGGAAAAAAGCTTCTTCCGGCAACACCTTGATCAGACGCGGGTCGCTGGCCCCGATGATGGCCCGCCAGATCGGCGCGGGTCTGAATCGGTGGATACGCCGCCAGATAGTCCCTGGCCCCATAAAGGAAATAAGTAAAGTTGCTCCAGCGGACCACTACATAAGGTCCCTGGCGCGGCGGTTCCAAGGTAATCGCCAAATCCGCCTCGCGGCTGGCCAGATTCGCCAGCCGGGGCAGGGCCAGCAATTCCAGGGTCAAGCGGGGATGTTCGTCGAGCAGTGGCTTGATCCGCAGCGTCAAAAAAATCACCGCCAGCCCTTCGGGAATGCCCAGCCGCACTTTGCCGCTGATCGCCACATCCCGATCGCGCCAGTTCCTTAGACACCACGGCCACCGTGGATTCAACCATTTCCGTCTTCCGTCATCGGCAACAACGCCTGACCGGCCTCAGTCAGGGCTAACCCTTCGGGGCAGCGATCGAACAGCCGGGTGCCCATCGTCCGTTCGAGCCCATCGATCCGCCGGGCCGCCGTCCTGTGTTCGACTCCCAATCGTCGGGCGGCGGGACTTAATCGTCCCAACCGCGCTACTGCCAAAAAATAGCGCAGGTCGTTCCAATCCATTTCACGTTTCATCGCATTCCTCTCGGACATTCTTACGTTAACCGACCCAACCAGATTTGAGAATTATCGTTTATTTATGCACGCGATTTTCAATAGACTTGTCCATAAATAATTTTCCCACTATAAATCATTGTGTTATAATAGACACCAGTTTCTT
>JBDHRD010000223.1:0-4615 GCA_039807425.1 Candidatus Contendibacter sp.
GTGGCACGTGCTGGGCGAGGAACAGGCGCTGGGCGGGACCGCCCGCTACGTGGATTCCTCGGTGGAGCGGCTCCAGATCAAGGTGCGGGGCATGACCGGCGAACGGCACGTGGTGGCCTGCAATGGCCGGCGGGTGCCGCTGCGGCCGACCGATATTCCGGGCGAGTTCGTCGCCGGGGTCCGTTACCGGGCCTGGCAGCCGCCGTCGGCGCTGCATCCGACCATTCCGGTGCATGCGCCGCTGGTGTTCGATATCGTGGACGCCTGGAACCAGCGATCCATCGGCGGCTGCACCTACCACGTTCAGCATCCCGGCGGGCGCAATCCCGACACCTTCCCGGTCAACGCCAACGAAGCCGAGGCGCGGCGCTTCGCCCGGTTCTGGCCCTATGGTCACACGCCGGGACCGATGGCGGCGCCGGCGGAAACGGCCAATCCGAATTTCCCGTATACGTTGGATCTGCGGCGGCGGGAGGAGTAGCGCCCGTTGTTCCCTCTGAACCAGCCAGCCGGCTGACCGAAGTCCGCTGGCTCCGGAGGGACGGTCTCAGACCACTGCTCTCAGGGTTCTCAGATGCCGCGCCGCGCCGCGCCATAATCCAGCAACTGTTGATCTTCGATCACGAGAACGGCATCCATCTGCCTGGCCGTGGTGGCAATCATCCGGTCGGCCGGGTCCGGGTGAATGTCTCATTGAACGATTCAGGCTAAACAAGCCACTGATTGATTATTTGGAGACCCGTGGGAAGAGAAGATGAAAGTCCTCCAGAGCTGGGATGACGGGGTGGTGGACGATGTCCGGTTGACCGGGCTGCTGCGCCGGTATCGAGCCAGGGCCACGTTCAATCTGAATCCGGGTTTGCACCAACCGGGGCGTTCATTCAGTTGGCGGTATGGCGACAAGGAGGTCTGGCGGCTCGGTCGGGATGAGTTGGCCGAGGTGTACGCCGGCTTCGAGATTGCCAACCATTCCATGACCCATCCCAACCTGCCCGATCTGTCGCCAGAGGCCCTGGATTGGGAAATTCGAGCAAGCCGCCATATTTTACAGGACTGGTTTCAACAGCCGGTCCGCGGGTTTTGCTATCCCTTCGGCGGTTTCAACGCGGCGGTGAAGGACGCCGTTCGGGTCGCCGGTCATGGTTACGCCCGCACCGTGACCGAGGTCGAACCGCTGTTCCCCCCCGCCGATCCGCTGGAACTGGGTGTCAGTTGCCGCTTTACCGATCCCGCCTTCTGGACCCACTATGAACGGACCCGGACGGCGGACGGCGTGTTTCTGTTCTGGGGCCACGGCTACGAATTGGTCGACGAGGCGATGTGGGCCGATCTGGAAGAAAAAATCACCCGCATCAGCGCCGATCCAGCGGCGGAATGGGCCGACATCGAAACCTTGTTCTGAGCGGTTTCGATGGGGGCGCGGCGTTGATCGCCGCGCCAGCCGCTGGCGTGGCGAACATGCGAAATCCCCTCAACCCCCCTTTGCGAAAGGGGGGAGTCAACCCCGGTAATAACGTTGCGGCACGAATGGGGTCTTGGCGACCTCGATGGGCGCCGGCTTGCCACGCACTACGGCGTTGAACACCGTGCCGACCTTGGACAGCGCGGTTTCCACGTAGCCCATGGCGACCGGCCCGCCCAGGGTCGGGCCGAAGCCGCCGCTGGTCACCTGGCCAACCAAGCGACCGTTCTCGTCCACCAATTCGGCGCCGTCGCGCACCGGCATCTTGCCCTTGGGCAGCAGGCCAACGCGCTTGCGCGCGACCCCGTTGGCGATCTGCTCGAAAATCACCTCGGCGCCGGGATAACCGCCAGGTCGAGCGCCGTCGCGGCGGCGCGACTTGGACAGCGCCCACAGCAGGCTGGCCTCGACCGGGGTGGTGGTGGTGTCGATATCGTGGCCGTACAGGCACAGCCCCGCTTCCAGCCGCAGCGAGTCGCGCGCCCCCAGCCCGATGGGCGCGACCTCGGGTTGCGCGAGCAGCAGGCGTGCGAGTTCCACGGCCTTGTCGGCCGGCGCCGAAATCTCGTAGCCGTCTTCGCCGGTGTAGCCGGAACGGCTGATGAGGCAAGGGGCGCCGACCAGGGTGACCGGGCCATGCTCCATGAAGATCATCTTGCCAGTTTCCGGCGCCAGCCGGCTCATCACCGCCGCCGCCGCCGGACCCTGGAGGGCCAGCAACGCGCGGTCGGTGAGTTGTTCCACTTTGCAGCGGTCGGACAGATGCGCTTGCAGGTGGGCGATGTCTTGCCGCTTGCACGCGGCGTTGACCACCACGAACAGCGAATCCCCGCCGTTGGCGACCATGAGGTCGTCGAGGATGCCGCCTTGTTCGTTGGTGAACAAGGCGTACCGCTGGCTGCCAGCGGAGAGATCGACGATGTCCACCGGCACCAGCGTCTCCAGGGCCGCCGCCGCGTCCAGGCCGGACAGACGCACTTGGCCCATGTGCGAGACATCGAACAGGCCGGCTTGGGCGCGGGTGTGGTGGTGTTCCTTGATGATGCCGGAGGGGTATTGCACCGGCATTGCGTAGCCGGCGAAGGGAACGATCTTGGCGCCGAGTTCGACGTGCAGGTCGTACAACGGCGTCCGGGCGAGGGATTCTTTGGTGTTCATGTCGTGATGTGAAGTTCGGTGGGTTGTTTCTCACGCGACCGCATCGAGGCTGATATCGACCATCAGGCTGTTGGCCAGACTCTCGATGGCCTGACGCAGAACGGCGTCGCTCAGTTCCACCGGCGCGCGCAGCGTGGCGCGCATCTCGAACAGGTCCTCACCCGAAAACGCGCCGCTGAAGAAGGCGGTTTCCATTTCCTCGATGTTGACCTTCTGGCGGGCCAGGGCGTCGGAAATGTCGCGCACGATGCCGGGCCGGTCTTGACCGGTCAGCTCCAGTTTCAGCATCCGCCCGCCCGACGCCACCGCGCTGTCGCCGTGCTCGATCACCAGCCGCAGACCTTCTCGTTCCAGCGCCTGCAACGAAGCGATCAGGGCCTCGGTCTTCTCTCGCGGCACGCTGACCCGCAGCAGACCCGCGAATTTCCCTCCCAGGCTCGCCATGCGCGAGTCCAGCCAGTTGCCGCCGGCGGCCGTAATCCGTTGCGAGATCGCGCTCACCAGTCCCGGTTTATCCTGACCGATCACGGTCAAGACGATGGATGTCATCATGATTCGGCTCCTCTGTGAGTGACGTCAGGCGCCCGCGTAGCCGCTCTGATCTTCGTACTCGGAGATCGGCACGCATGCGCAAACCAGGTGGCGGTCGCCGTACACATTGTCCACCCGGCCCACCGGCGGGAAGTACTTGACGGTGCGTAAGCCGGCGACCGGGAAGACCGCCTGTTCGCGGCTGTAGGGGTGGCCCCACTCGCCGGCCAGATCCAGCGCGGTGTGCGGCGCGTTCTTCAGGGGGTTGTCAGTGGCGGGCATGGCCCCGGATTCGATGGCGTGAATCTCCTCGCGAATACGGATCATGGCGTCGCAGAACCGGTCGAGTTCCGACTTGGGTTCGCTCTCGGTCGGCTCGATCATCAGCGTGCCGGGGACCGGGAAGGACATGGTCGGCGCGTGGAAGCCATAATCAATCAGCCGCTTGGCCACATCGTCCACGGTGACGCCGCTGCGATCCTTGAGCGGGCGGAGGTCGATGATGCACTCGTGCGCCACCCGGCCATGCGTGCCGGTGTACAGGATTGGATAGTGCGGCGCCAGGCGGTGGGCGATGTAGTTGGCGTTGAGGATGGCTCCCTCGGTGGCCTGCTGGAGGCCCTCGCGCCCCATCAGGGTGATGTAGGTCCAACTGATCGGCAGGAGGCTGGCGCTGCCCCAGGGGGCCGCCGCGACCGCGCCGGAAGACTGGTGCTCCCAGGCGCAGTGGCCTGGCAGGAATGGCGCCAGATGCGCCTTGACCCCGATCGGGCCAACGCCGGGGCCGCCGCCGCCGTGCGGGATGCAGAAGGTCTTGTGCAGGTTGAGGTGGGACACGTCCCCGCCGAACTGGCCCGGCTGGCACAGCCCCACCATCGCGTTCATGTTGGCCCCGTCGATGTAGACCTGGCCGCCATGAGAATGGATGACCTCGCAAATCTCGCGGATCGCTTCCTCGAACACGCCGTGGGTGGACGGGTAGGTGATCATGATGGCCGCCAGGCTGGCCGAGTGTTTCTCCGCCTTGGCCTTCAAGTCGGCCAGATCGACGTTGCCGCGATTGTCACACGCCACCACCACCACCTGCATGCCGGCCATCTGGGCGGTGGCCGGATTGGTGCCGTGCGCCGAAGCGGGAATCAGGCAGACGTTGCGTCCGCCTTCGCCCCGGCTGGCGTGATAGGCGCGAATCGCCATCATGCCGGCGTATTCGCCTTGCGAGCCGGCGTTGGGTTGCAGCGACACGGCGTCGTAGCCGGTGCAGGCCACCAGCATCCGCTCCAGATCCGCGAACAGTTCCGCGTAACCCCGGGCCTGATCGGCTGGCGCCAGCGGGTGCAGGTTGCCGAACTCCGGCCAGGTGATGGGGATCATTTCCGTGGTCGCGTTCAGCTTCATCGTGCATGAACCGAGCGGGATCATGCAGCGGTCCAGCGCCAGATCGCGGTCGGCGAGGAAGCGCAG
>JBDHRD010000224.1:0-4537 GCA_039807425.1 Candidatus Contendibacter sp.
CGCTTCAGGTCCATCGGGTTCATGCCGGCGGCGATGGCCTTCATGCCCTCGCGCACGATGGCCTGGGCCAGCACGGTGGCGGTGGTGGTGCCATCGCCGGCCACGTCGGAGGTCTTGGAGGCGACTTCCTTGACCATCTGCGCGCCCATGTTCTCGAACTTGTCTTCCAGCTCGATTTCCTTGGCCACGGACACGCCGTCCTTGGTCACGGTGGGAGCGCCGAACGCCTTGTCCAGCAGGACGTTGCGACCACGCGGACCCAGGGTCACCTTGACAGCGTTGGCCAGGACATTGATGCCGCGGACCATGCGCGAACGGGCATCATCACCGAACTTGACATCTTTTGCAGCCATGGAGGAATTCCTCTAACAACTTGTTCTGAAACAATCGGATGAAGAAGGACAATGGGCGAATCGGGGCGCGCTCATTTCTCGATGACCGCCATGATCTCGTCTTCGCGCATGATGATCAGCTCTTCGCCGTCGATCTTGACTTCGCTGCCCGAATACTTGCCGAACAGGATATAGTCGCCGGCCTTGACGTCCAGCGGCCGCACTTCGCCGTTGTCCAGCAGCTTGCCGCGACCCACCGCGATCACAGTGCCGCGCGATGGTTTCTCGGCGGCGGCGCCCGGCAGCACGATGCCGCCCGGACTCTTGGTTTCTTCTTCAACGCGCTTGATGACTACCCGATCATGCAACGGCCGGAGGTTCATCGGTAACATCTCCATCAGGGTTTAATTAGGGGTGACTTGGGATTGGCGCTGGCTTTGTTAGCACTCGCCTTCAGTGAGTGCCAATCATAGCCAGCGCAACCACCCTGTCAAGGGCTTGCCGGTGAAATGGGGCGAGGTGGGAGATTTTCAAGGGGCAAGGGGAAGAAAACGGCCTGACGGGCGGCGCGACCGCGCTTTTCAGGTGTCCACGCGATCCGTTTCCACCTCGGCGTCCCACAACCGCCAGCGATTCTTGCCCGCCTGCTTGGCGGCGTACATCGCCAGGTCAGCGCGGTGAGCCAGATCCCTAGCCGTACTGGCGTGATTGGGATACAGGGCGATGCCGATGCTGGCCGAGACTCGCGCCGATCCCTGCGAAAGTACGAAAGGCTGATTGATCTGGGCGATGAGCTTTTGCGCCACGCCCGTGGCATCCTGGGACTGGGCGATGGTCGTCAGCATCACGGCGAATTCGTCACCACCCAAGCGGGCCGCCGTGTCGCTCTCGCGGATGGTCGCTTGCAGGCGCTGGCTGATCTGGCTCAGCAATTCGTCGCCGGCGGCGTGCCCCAGGGTATCATTGACGGCCTTGAACCCATCGAGATCGACCCACAACACGGCGAGGGTATGCGGCTGGCGGCCCGCCAGCCGCAATGCCTGCTCCAGCCGGTCCCAGAACAAATTGCGATTGGGCAATTGCGTCAGGGCATCGAAATGGGCCAGCTCCCAGTTCTCCTGCTCGCGCAGCCGGCGGTCGGTGATGTCGTTCAGGATCACGATGGCGCCCACCGCAGTCGCGCCATCCTGATCATAAAGGGCGGACCAATGCACCCCTAGCCACCGACCGGCCAAACTCTGAAATTCGCCATCGCCCGCGCGCAGGTTGGAAGCTGTTCGCCACCGGTGTTCCAGCTCGGCGCGTTGATCGGGGTGGACGCACTCCAGCCAGGAACGCCCCAGCACCACGGTCGCTGCCTGACCAGTCAGGATACACCAGGGAAAGTTGACGTACTGGCAGCGCCCCTCTGCATCCACTTCAGCCATGCCGACCGGTGCGGCGGCCAGCATGGCCCGATAGCGCTGTTCGCCGAACAGCAGATCACGGTTGATCCGCTGCAACTCGGCGGTCTTGGCCGCGACTTCGCGCCGCAACTGATCGGCGTAGTCGGCCAGCACCAGCTCGGCGATATGTTGGGTGGTCACATCGGTCGCCGCACCGCGATAGCCGGCGAAACGACCCAGTTCGTCCTGGTAGGGCAGTCCATTGACTCGCAGCCAGCGCAGCTCGCCAGCGTGATTCCGTATGCTAAGCAACACTTCCCGGAATGGCCGCCTGGCCCGCAAGGCCGCGCTCAGGACCTTGCGATATTCCACCGGGATGGCCCGAACGCCGATTCGCCACCAAAGGCCGGTATAGGGGGCCAGCTCCCACGCCAGCCGGCCGCTGAGCTGCGTAATGCGCCCATCCGCGCTGGTATCCCACAACAGATCGTTCGATACCCGACTCAGATCGCGGAACCGGTTGAGTCCCCAGTCGCGGGCCTCGGTCACGCCACCCAGCAGCAAGCCCATCAGCGCCACGGTGACCATCACCAGTTGGTAGTAAATCGCTGTTTCTTGATCCCCTCGCCACCCCACCAGGATCGCCAACCCTGCATCCAGCACGAAAATCGCCAGGGTCGCCATCGGTAAACCGCCGGCGATGGCGATCCAGGCCACGGGCAGGAGTACGAACAGGGTCAGAAAGGGACGCAAAATCGCGCCCACTCCCAGCCACGACGGCAGCTCGAACAGCACGATCAGGGCCAGCAGCAATCCCGCCAGATAGACGGGCCATCGCCACCACCGCCCGCCTTGGACTTGGGGGAACGGTTGCCGCCAACGGCCCCACGACAACCAGTCGCGCAGACGTGGACCCAGATGCACCAGCAACAGCGGAGTAATAGTGATGACGCCGATAAAGTCGCCGACCAGCCAGTGAAGCCAGGTTTCGAGCCATTCACCGGAGATGATGGAACCGGCGCGCAGCATTTGCGTCACGCCGACGCCCGCCGCCAGCAGACTGCCCAGCAGGGCCACGCCCAAAAACCGGCCGGAGTGAGCCGGATCGGCGAAATTGCTACGGGTCCGACCGGCGTTCCAGGCCCGCAGCAATAGCGCCGCCAACAGATAGACGACCGCAGGGGCCAGCGCGCCTTCCAGACGAGGACCCAGCGACGATTGCGAAGGTGAGAAGGGCGACGGTGCGGTGACCCATAGCAACACGCTCAGCATAGCTTCGGCCAGCATCACCAGGGGAAGCGCCCGCCAGCCGAAGGTCAGCAGCACAAAAAAGCGCAACCCCGCCGGTGGATACCACAAGCTGATCTGGTTGTCGAAGGCGCCGAGCACCGAGGCGCCGAACCAGGCGGCGTACCAGAGGACAAAGTAACCGAGCCAGAACGCCAGCAAGCGCCGTTGTTCCGTTTCCCAGCGCCACAAAAAAAACCGGCTGGTTTCCAGCCGGGGAATCGAATGGTAATGTAACATCAGAAGGCGTCTGCATGGTCCCAAACATGGATCGGTAGTGGGTAGGCACTTTAGTCCTGACATGGCGGCGGCAACCGCAACGGCCATGGCCGGTCATAGTCTGTGATCGCCATCGACCGAAAGCGCCTACTAAAATAACAGCCTTAATGGAAAGATACACCATGAGCCCATTGCCCTTGATCATCCTGTGTACCTGTCCGGACCTGGCTACCGCCGAGCGCATCGCCCAAGCCGTGGTTGGCGAGCGGCTGGCCGCCTGCGTCAACATCGCACCGGGCCTCGCCTCAATCTACCGCTGGGAAGGTCAGATCCAGCGCGATACCGAGTTGCTGCTGTTGATCAAGACCTGCCAGGAGGTCTACTCCTTGCTCGAAGCGCGTATCCGCGAACTGCATCCCTACCAGATTCCAGAGATCATCGCCCTGCCGATCCAGACCGGGTCAGCGGCTTATCTGGACTGGATCACGGCCCAGGTGGGAGCAACGGCATGAAGCGTCCGTTGCCAGCATGGCCCTGGCTGGCGCTGCTGCTGGCGCTGCTGGCGGGATCGGCGATGGGCGGGCTGTTGGATCGCTTTGGCGGTTCGTCCGGCGAACGCATTCTCGAAGCCGACCAGGCGTTCCAGTTGACCGTCAGCGCTCCTGATCCGCTGACCCTGGAAGCCCGCTGGCTCATCGCGCCCGGTTATTACCTCTACCGCGACAAGCTCCACCTGAGTCTGCTGGACGCTCAAGGCCTGGCGATCGCGGGGATGGAAATCCCACCCGGCGAGCCCAAAGACGATCCATATTTTGGTCAGCAGCAGGTTTTCCACAATGAAGTGGTCGCCGTCGCCCGCCTGCAACGCGAGTTGGCCGACGCACACAGCGTGCAACTCAAGGCCGACTATCAAGGTTGCGCTGAAATCGGAGTCTGCTATCCGCCGCTGAGTCAAACCGTGAGCGTGGCTCTACCGGCGAATTCCCCTCCCCCGCCGGGAGGAACGGTAGTGGGCGCGAGAGTCGAAAATTCAGCAGCCAACCCGCTTGCCGCACTCCCTTCCCCCGCTCCCCTGGTGGAAAGAACTGAACGCAATGAAGCGGAACAGGACCGTCTGGCGCGATTGCTGGACGAACAGCGGTTTCTGGCGATTCCCGCGTTCTTTGGTTTCGGTCTGTTGCTGGCGTTCACACCCTGCGTGTTTCCGATGATCCCGATCCTGTCCAGCCTGATCGCCGGCCAGGGCGCCAACCTGACCCACCGGCGGGCAATCTGGCTGTCGCTGACCTATGTACTGGCGATGGCGGCGACCTA
>JBDHRD010000225.1:0-4535 GCA_039807425.1 Candidatus Contendibacter sp.
TCAGGCCAAGGCCGACAAGAAGGCCAGCCGCATCGCCGCCGAGGGTCTGATCGTCCTCCAGCAGGCGGCCGGGGCGGCGGCCATGGCGGAGATCAATTGCGAAACCGACTTCGTCACCAAGAACGACGATTTCCGGGCGTTCGCCGCCGAGGTTGCCGACACCGTGCTGCGCGAGGGCCCCGCCGATCTGGACGCGCTGCTGGCGGCGGTGATGACCAACGGCCAGTCCGTCGAGCAGAACCGGCGCGACTGCATCGCCAAGATCGGCGAGAACATCAACGTCCGGCGCGGGGTCCGGCTGACGACTTCGACCGGCGTGCTGGGCAGCTACCTGCACGGGACCCGCATCGGCGTGCTGGTGGAGTTGGAGGGCGGCGACGCCGAACTGGCCAAGGACATCGCCATGCACATTGCTGCCAGCCGGCCGCTGTGCGTGAGCGCCGATCAGATGCCCGCCGAGCTGATCGCCAAGGAAAAGGAAATTTACGCGGCGCAGGCGGCGGAGGAGGCCAAGGATAAGCCGGCCAATGTCATCGACAAGATCATCGAGAAAATAGTGGAAGGAAAGCTGCGCAAATACTTCGAATCGGTCACGCTGATGGGGCAGCCGTTTGTCAAGGACGACAAACAAAGCGTGGGTGATCTGCTCAAGTCCTGCAAGGCTCGAGTGGTTCGGTTCGAGCGGTTCGAGCTGGGCGAGGGGATCGAGAAAAAATCCAGCGATTTTGCCGCCGAGGTCGCGGCGGCGCGCGGTGATTAGTTAAAACCTGCGACCCCGGCGCCGTCACTGACGCCGGAGCCGTGATCGGGTACAATCCGCCCGTTTTTGACCACCCAGGCGGTACCATGTCCACCCAGGATTCCAGACCGGCTTTCCAACGCATTCTCCTCAAGCTCAGCGGCGAAGCCCTGATGGGCGACGATGAGTCCGGCATCGACACCGGGATTCTCGCCCGCATCGCTGGCGAAATCCTGGAATTGCGCCAGATGGGCGTAGAAGTGGGTCTGGTGATCGGTGGCGGCAATCTGTTTCGCGGCGCGGGGCTCGCCCGGGCCGGCATGGACCGGGTGACCGCCGACCACATGGGGATGCTGGCGACGGTGATGAACTCGCTGGCGATGCAGGATACCCTGGAACGGCTGGGTGTGTTCACCCGGGTGATGTCGGCGATTCGCATCAATCAGGTGTGCGAGGACTACATCCGCCGCCGCGCCGTTCGCCATCTGGAAAAGGGCCGGGTAGTGATCTTCGCCGCCGGCACCGGCAATCCCTTCTTCACTACCGATTCCGCCGCAAGCCTGCGGGCCATCGAAATCAACGCCGAGGTGATGCTCAAGGGCACCAAGGTGGATGGCATTTATTCGGCGGATCCCGTCAAGGATCCGAATGCGGTGCGCTACGAGCGGCTGACCTACGACGAGGCGCTGGCGCGCAAGCTGGGCGTGATGGACGCCACGGCCATCGTCATGTGCCGCGAACACGATCTGCCGCTGAAGGTTTTCAACATCAACCGCCACGGCGATCTGGTGCGGATCGTGCGCGGCGAGAACGTGGGCACCACCGTGGTGCGGGAATGACGACATGATCGACCCTCTCAAGAAAGAAGCCGCCACCCGGATGGCGAAGAGCGTGGACAGTCTGAAACAGGAATTGACCAAGCTGCGCACCGGCCGCGCCCATGCCAGCCTGCTCGACCATATCATGGTCAGTTACTACGGCAATGACACGCCGCTCAATCAGGTGGCGTCGGTCGCGGTGGCCGACGCCCGCACCCTGCTGGTGACGCCTTGGGAAAAGAACATGGTCGGGCCGATTGAAAAGGCGATCCTGAAATCCGATCTGGGTCTGAATCCAGCCTCCGCCGGGACGGCCATCCGGGTGCCGCTGCCGCCGCTCACCGAGGAGCGCCGCCGTGATCTGGTCAAGGTAGTGCGGCGCGAGGGCGAGGAGGCCAAGGTAGCGATCCGCAACATCCGCCGCGACGCCAACAGCCAGCTCAAGACCCTGCTCAAGGACAAGAAGATCCCCGAGGATGTCGAGCGCCAGACCCAGGATGAGATTCAGAAGCTCACCGACCGGCACATTCAGGACGTGGACAAGATGCTCGCGGCCAAGGAAGCCGAGTTGATGGAAATCTGAAGCGCCGGACCAGGCTCTTATGGCCATGGCGATCCAGCCAGGGAACTGCCGAAATGGCGCTTGACGCCCCCGTTGCGCCGCCGCGCGAGCCGTTGCCCCGGCATGTGGCCATCGTCATGGACGGCAACGGGCGCTGGGCGCAGCAGCGGTCGTTGACCCGCACCGCCGGCCACCGCGAAGGGGCCAAGGCTGTGCGCCGGATCGTCAGGGCCAGCAGCGAGCGCGGCATCGAAGTGCTGACCCTGTTCGCTTTCAGCAGCGAAAACTGGCGGCGGCCGCGGCCGGAAGTGGAAGTCTTGATGAGCCTGTTTTTGACCACCTTGCGCCGCGAGATTCGGCGCCTGGATGCCGCCAATGTCCGGATGCGCTTTATCGGTGACCGCAGCGCGTTTTCGGCCAACTTGCAGGAATACATCGCCCAGGCCGAGCAGCGCACCGCCGCGAATACTGGCCTGACCCTGGTGATCGCCGCCAACTACGGCGGACGCTGGGACATCGCCCAAGCTAGCGGGCGAGTGGCCGAGGCCGTCGCGGCGGGCCGGTTGCAGCCGGAAGAGATCACCGTCGATCTGTTCCATCAATACACTTGCCTGGCCGATCTGCCGGAGCCGGATCTGTTGATCCGCACCGGTGGTGAGCAGCGCATTAGTAATTTTCTGCTCTGGCAACTGGCGTATACCGAGTTGTATTTTACCGACCGGTTGTGGCCGGACTTCGATGCCGAGGATCTGGACGCCGCCTGCGCTGCGTTCGCCAGCCGGCAGCGGCGGTTCGGTCAGACCAGCGAGCAAGTGGTCGGAGTCACCGATGCTTAAACAGCGCGTCATCACCGCCTGCGTGCTGGCCCTGGTCGCCCTGTGGGTGGTGTTGAAGCTACCCGCCGCCGGGTTTGGCGCGGTGTTGCTGGTGGTCGTGTTGCGGTGCGCCTGGGAATGGGCCGGCCTGACGGGGCTGACCGAACCGCGTGGCCGCTGGCTGTACGGCGTGCTGGTGCTGGCGCCGATTTTGGCCGTCTGGCCGCTGGCGCACCAAACGACGGTGGTCGCTGGCCTGATGATCCTGGTGTTCGCTGGCTGGTGTTATGTCCTGCTCTGGCTGTGGCGCTACGCCAGGCAACCGGAGCGCCAGGATCGGCCGGTCGCGGTCGGCGTGGCCGGCGTGGCGGCGCTGGGGGCGGCCTGGCTGGCGCTGATGGGCTTGCGGCATGAGTTTGGACCGGGCTACGTGCTGTTTTTGCTGATGCTGATCTGGGTGGCCGACATCGGCGCCTATTTCGCTGGCCGGCGCTGGGGGCGGCGCAAGCTGGCTCCGATGATCAGCCCCGGCAAAACCTGGGAAGGTGTGTGTGGGGCGACCGCGGCGGCGCTGGCCTTCGCGCTGGTCGGCGCAGCGGTGCTGGGGGTAGGTTCGCGCTGGCCGGGATTTATGGCGGTTTGCATGGTCACGGTCGGTTTTTCCATCGTCGGGGATTTGTTCGAGAGCATGTTGAAGCGGCAGCGCGGGGTGAAGGACAGCGGTTCCCTGTTGCCCGGTCACGGCGGCGCGCTGGATCGGCTGGACAGCCTGATCGCCGCCGCGCCAGTATTTCTGCTGGGTTGGCAAGGACTGGCGGGATGAACACGCGCATCGGCGTCGCCATTCTTGGTTCAACCGGCTCTATCGGAGTCAGCACGCTCGACGTCCTGCGCCGCCACGTCGACCGGTTCCGGGTCGTTGCGCTGACCGCCCACCGCGATGTCGAGGGTCTGTTCCAGCAGTGCCTGAGCCATGAACCCAACTATGCGGTCATGGCGGACCCGGATGCGGCTCAACAGTTGCGCGACCGGTTGCAGTCCGCCGGGCGGCCGGTTGAGGTGCTGGCTGGCGCGGCGGGTTTGGAGCAGGTCGCGGCCCTGCCCGAAGTGGGTTATGTCATGGCGGCCATCGTTGGTGCGGCGGGGTTGTTGGCGACCCTGGCGGCGGCGCGGGCTGGCAAGCGGGTATTGCTGGCCAATAAGGAAGCCCTGGTGATGGCCGGGCCGCTGTTCATGGCGGCGGTGCGCGAGCACGGCGCGGAACTGTTGCCCATCGACAGCGAGCACAACGCGGTGTTTCAGTGTCTGCCGCTGGATTTTGCCGCTGAAGGGCTGGATGCGGTGGGCGTCCGGCGCATTCTGTTGACCGGTTCCGGTGGGCCGTTCCGCATGACGTCTTTGGACCAGTTGCCGAGCGTAACTCCGGATCAGGCCTGCGCGCATCCCAACTGGCGCATGGGGCGAAAAATCTCGGTGGATTCCGCTACCATGATGAACAAGGGCTTGGAGATGATCGAGGCCCGCTGGCTGTTCGCGGCGCCGCCCGAACGGATCGAGGTGGTGATTCACCCGCAAAGCATGATTCACTCGATGGTGGAATA
>JBDHRD010000226.1:0-4523 GCA_039807425.1 Candidatus Contendibacter sp.
CGCCGCGTTCGCAGACCATGAGGTGATCGTTGCCGACCAGACGCGCCTTGGCGACGACGTTGCGCATCTCCCAGGGCGACAGGAATTGGCCCTTCTTGATGTTGACCGGTTTGCCCTGGCGAGCCACGTTCTGGATGAAATCGGTCTGCCGGCACAAAAACGCCGGGGTCTGCAACACGTCGGCCACGGCGGCGACCTCGGTCAGCGGGGTGTACTCGTGCACGTCGGTGAGCACCGGCACGCCGATCCCGGCCTTGACCTTGGCCAGAATTTTCAGTCCCTCTTCGAGGCCGGGACCGCGATAGCTCTGGTGCGAGGAACGGTTGGCCTTGTCGAACGAGGATTTGTAGATGAACGGGATACCCAGCCGCCCGGTCACCTCCTTGAGCCGGCCGGCGGTGTCCAGCGCCAGTTGCTCGGATTCGATCACGCAGGGACCGGCGATCAGGAACAGCGGCCGGTCCAGGCCGACCTCGAAACCACACAGCTTCATCATGCCGCGTTCGCCTCCAATCGGCATTGCTGGCGCTGCCGGATCGCCGCTGCGACGAAACCCTGGAACAGGGGATGGCCGGCGCGCGGGGTGGAAGTGAATTCCGGGTGGAACTGGCAGCCGAGAAACCAGGGATGATCGAGCAGTTCGACCATTTCCACCAGTTGGCCGTCCAGCGAATAGCCGGAGAAGGTCATCCCGGCGGCGTGGAGCGGTTCCCGGTAGCGGTTATTGAATTCGTAGCGATGGCGGTGGCGCTCGGTGATCACGTCCTTGCCATAGGTCCGGCGGGCCAGGCTGCCGGAGACCAGCCGGCAGGGTTGTGCGCCCAGTCGCATGGTGCCGCCCAGATCGCCGCCTTCCTGGCGCTGCTGCACGGCGCCGTCCTCGTCCACCCATTCCGTGATGAGCGCGATCACCGGATACGCGGTGTCCGGACGAAATTCGGTGCTGTGCGCGCCTTCCAGGCCGGCGACATGGCGGGCGAATTCGATGACCGCCGCCTGCATCCCCAGGCAGATGCCGAGGTAGGGAATCCGCTGCTCGCGGGCGAAACGCACCGCCGCGATCTTGCCTTCGATGCCGCGCCGGCCAAAGCCACCCGGCACCAGGATAGCGTCCATCCCTTCCAGGCTGGCGGTTCCTTCCCGTTCGATGCGCTCGGAATCGACGTAGTGGATGTTAACGCGGGTATGGGTATGGATGCCGGCATGCAGCAGAGCTTCATTCAGCGACTTGTAGGCGTCGGTCAGGTCCACGTATTTGCCGACCATGGCGATGCCGACCGCACCGGCCGGAGTTTCGATGGCCCGCACCACCCGTTCCCAGTCGGCGAGCTGGGCCGGCGGCGGGTTGTCCAGCCGCAGCTTGCGGGCGACGATGTCGTCCACGCCCTGGGCGTGCAGCAGCAGCGGAATTCGATAGATGGTGTCGGCGTCGGGGACGTTGATGACCGCCCTGGGTTCGACGTTGGTGAACAGGGCGATCTTGCGGCGTTCGTCGGCGGGGATGTCCCGATCCGAGCGGCACATCAGCATGTCGGGCTGGATACCGATGGAGCGCAGTTCCTTGACCGAGTGCTGGGTCGGCTTGGTCTTGAGTTCGCCCGAGGACTTGATATAGGGCACCAGGGTTAGGTGGATGAACAGCGAGTGGTCGCGACCCAGTTCCAGGCCCATCTGGCGAATGGCTTCCAGAAATGGCAGCGACTCGATGTCGCCCACCGTGCCGCCGATTTCCACCAGGGCGATGTCCGCCTCGCCGGCGCCCAGGCGGATGCAGCGCTTGATCTCGTCGGTGATGTGCGGGATCACCTGCACCGTGCCGCCGAGGTAGTCGCCGCGCCGTTCCTTGCGGATCACGTTTTCGTAGATGCGCCCGGTGGTGAAGTTGTTGCGCCGGCTGGCGGTCAGGCAGACGAAGCGCTCGTAATGGCCGAGATCGAGATCGGTTTCCGCGCCGTCGCTGGTCACGAACACCTCGCCGTGCTGGAACGGACTCATGGTCCCGGGATCGACATTGATGTAGGGATCGAGCTTGATCAGGGTGACCTTCAGGCCCCGGGCTTCGAGCACCGCCGCCAGCGAGGCGGCGGCGATGCCCTTGCCGAGCGAGGAGACCACGCCGCCGGTGATGAAAATGAATCGGGTCATGCCGGGATGGGGGGTTGCGAAAGACGCTACACGATACCAGACCCGGCCGCCAATGGCGACACGCCCACGAGGTTTTCGGAGTTGTTTGCCGGGCTGGGGCGATGGCGAGCGCGAGCCCTTTGCTGATGCAGAATATCGTCCTTCTTAGGCGATGACGGTGGTTCCATCCCGTTCGGCTCGCGATGGGATCGCCGCACGCGCCTTGTCTGCTTGCCAGGGTGATTTCCCGGTTGCCAGTTCGTAGCGTGTCTCCGGGGCCACATCGAAACCGCAGGGCCATGCCAGCGTCGGCCATTCGTCCAGATAGAAATTTCGGAACAGGGCTCGATCGAGCAACGGTTGCGCCGTGGGATAACGTAGTAAGAAATTGGACAAATCCATCTCACCGACTTCGTCGGTGTTGAAACGCAGGCTGATCCGGTAACTGTCAATGTAATGCGCCTCTTGTATATTAACGATCATGTTTTCACTCCCGATCAAACCAAGGGGGGAATCTGGTGAAACTGCTTGCTGGTCCACATCCGCATCAGTTCGTCCTGATGTAATTCGGCCCATTCCTCAACCAAACCGCGGACCCTGGCTGGCAACTTGCCTTCGAGGATATTCAAATCCGCGATGTCCACCACTGCCGCGTACTGATTGTATTTCACATGAAAATGGGGTGGGTTGTGTTCGCCAAGGTACATCGCGATCACAATTCCAAGAAACCGACTAATTTCAGGCAGTTGTTTCTTCCAGGATTTAACTTGTTCAATCCCAGCAGATACCGCCACCGATGGCGAATCCAAAACCGGTTGCCAGCCGCTCTCGCCGGGCTCAACAGCCTGGTCGGCGGCAATGCCCAGTCCCACGACCGCCAGCAACGCCTCGTCCCGATACACCAGCGGCAGCCGATCCCGTTCCCACGGTGGGATGCCCGCTTCCTGCAACAGCTTTTTCAGTTCCTGACCGTGGCGGCGGCCAATGGGGCGGAAATGCTCGCCGCCCTGGCGGAAGCGAACGATCAATGCGGTGTCCGCCAGCGCCGACAGCCGCAGTCCCGCGCCCACGGTTTCCCGCCATGCCAATCTTCCGATGCCGGGCAATTCCAGGGGGGGGTAGTCGTTCCCATGGAACCGCCAGATGAAGCTTCGTCGGGTGTCGTGCGGTGCAAGAGGCGGCATGGCGTACAGCATATCCCGGTAACGCCGTACCTCGCCGCCGGGCCAGCAGATACGAGGATTACGGTCGCGGGCGGCGTTCAGCGTGTCGTGGAGGATGCGCCACAGTTGCCGGCTGTCGGGCGTGGGCAAATTCAGTTGGCGCAGCCAGTAGCGCAACAGATTGTGCTGGCGAAGTTCGCTCAGTTCGCGCAAGGCCGAAATAGCGAGGCGGTCGGGATGGTCGGCGACAACCGGGGCGAGATCCGCGGCGGCTTCGGCGTCCAGCCAGTTGGCGGTTTCAGCGCACCAACGGGCCGAACGGGCCAGGGTTTGGTTCGCGGATGGCCAGCGTTCCCGGAGCAGCGGCAGGATTTGATGCCTAAGATAGTTCCGGTCGAAGCCAGTATCGGCGTTGCTGGCATCCTCGATCCAGCGCAAGCCGTGTCCGCGAGCGTAGGCCAGCAAGTGAGCGCGGTCCAGCTCCAGCAAGGGCCGCAGCAACCAGCCCCGGCTCAGCCGGGCCGCCGCTGGCATGGCTGCCAGGCCGTGCGGACCCGCGCCGCGTAGTAGTTGCAGCAGCAGGGTTTCAGCCTGATCATCGCGGTGATGGGCGGTGAGCAGCGCATCATTCGGCCCAAGTTCCGCCGCGAGTGCGGCGTAGCGGGTCCGCCGGGCAGCGGCTTCAGGGCTTTCGCCGGGGGCGGGGCGGGCGCTGATGCGCAATGCGTGGAAGGGGATGTCCAGTTCATGGCAGACGCGAGCGCAATGCTCCCCCCAGGCAGCGGAGGTGACTTGCAACCCGTGATCCACATAAACCGCCGCCAGCACCCGTTCCGGCCAGCGGTCGCGGTACGTCGCCAGCAGGTGCAACAGCACGTGGGAATCCACGCCACCGCTGTAGCCCACGATTAACCTCCGAATACCGGGATGGGCGTTCAGCAGCGGATTCAAAATGGCTGGCGAAAGCGGAGTTGCGGTCATTGCAGCATGTCGCTGTCACGGCGCTGGAGAATCGGCCGTCCCGCTAATTTGCCCCATGACATCCAGCACCAGGTCCCGTTTCTCGCGGGCGATTTGATAGAGTACGGCCCGATCCTGAAGTGCTTTTAATGCCAGAATTAAAGGCTCGAAAGGTTGTTGCTGGCGTTCATCCAAATTGAATAAGAGGCTGTACAAAAACTCAATTACCTAAGCAGGTGCTAAAGTAGCCTCTCTCAATAATGCTCTTTCTTTACA
>JBDHRD010000227.1:0-4515 GCA_039807425.1 Candidatus Contendibacter sp.
TTTACGTCGGTCAGCAGGTTGCGGCAGATCGCCGGCTGACCGGTACGAATCGCCGTGCCGGTGGGTCCACGCCCGGCTGGGGTATCGTCCCAGGCGATCTCGAGTGACTCGAGTTCGCTGACCTCGATACCAGCCTGGGCCATTACGCGCACCCTCTTGGCCGGCCCCGGCTTGGCCGCGCCCACCCAGGCCATCCGCCATCCGCCCTCCGTCACCATGATCTGGCAAATCTCCTGCATCAGGCTGGTTTCATCCTCCGCCAGGGCGATGACCTTGTTGCAATGGCTGAGCATCCGAAAAGAGCGCACGGCCTGGCGTTCCTTGTCCTCCGCCTCCCGGCGCTCCACCACTTTCCACACCGCTTCCATCAGCAAGGTGAGTTGGAGGATATCGGTTTCGTGGTAATCCCTCTCCTTGTTGGCCACCCCGACCACACCGACGATCCGGCCCCGGCTGAAAATCGGCACGGTAAGATATTTCAACAGCTTGGCGTGACCCTCGGGATAGCCCTTCTTGAGCGGGTGCGCGGCGGCAAAGTCATTCACCAGAATCGGCTGGCGCTGCCGGACCGCTTCGCCCCACAGGCCGGTCTTGCCCAGTTCGTAACAGGTCTTGGGATCGATGATGCTGCATTCGCGCATCACTTCCCGCGACCAGGAGTTCAGCGCGAACTCCTGGCGCTCCTCGGAGTAACGATAGAAGTAACCGATTTTGCTGCCGGTCAGTTGGATGGCTTCATTCAGCGCGTAGTCCAGGAAATCCTGCACCGAATCGGCCGGGTATTGCAGGATGCTGACCAGACTGCGCATGCGCGCCTCGTTGCGGTGCATCTCTTCCTCGGTCCGTTGGCGTTCGGTGAGGTCGGCGGCCATGCTGACCACCATGCGGCGTCCGTCGGGCAACAGCCCCAGCGGCGTCGAACTGAACTCCCACAGCCGTCGCGCTCCATCCTTACAGGTGATGGTGAACTCGCCTTCCACCAGGCGCTGGCCCTTGGCGTAGAGCCAGTCGATGGCCGACCGAAAGGGTTCCCGGCGCACGCCATAGGCCTGTTCCGTCCAGTCAGCGATGGTGGGGAGATCGGTTTCGTCGTAGCCGGTGAGTTCCTTCCAGGCGCGGCTCAGCACCAGCACTTCACCATCCTCGGCGTAAATCATGACCGGAAACGGTGATTCCATGATGGCCCGTTGATGGCGGCGCCCGCTGTCGCGCACTGCTGCTACCGCCGCGCGTTCCTCGCTCTGGTCGCGGAACACCAGCACTACGCCGGTGATTGCACCGTTTTCGTCATGGATCGGCGCGCCGCTGTCGGCGATGGGGTGCTCGGTCCCGTCCCGGGCGACGAGCAGGGTATGGTTGGCCAATCCCACTACCTTTCCCTCGCGCAACACGCGCTGGACGGGATTTTCGATCGTGGCGCGAGTTTCCTCGTTGACGATGCGGAACACGGCATCGAGGGGTTGATCCCGGGCTTCGGCCTCCGGCCAGCCGGTGAGTTGTTCCGCCACCGGGTTCATCTGCCTGATCCGCCCCGCCTCGTCCGTGGTGATCACTGCGTCGCCGATGCTGTAGAGGGTGGTGCGGAACTCCTCCTGGGTTTCCCGTTGCTCCTGCTCCGACCGGTATAGATCGCGATAGAGACCGGCCTGCCGCCGCCGATAGGCCATGATGGTCATCGCCGCGGCGAGCAGGATACCCAGCAATACGAACAGGGCGACTATCCCGGCATGGTAACGCGCCTCGGCCAGAATTTCTTCGGTATCCACCTTGGCGACCAGGAACCAGGACGTCCCTGGAACGGGGCGCAGGTGGGCCAGCACCTCCACATCGCGATAGTCCTTGCCCTGGAACAAGCCCTGCTGGCCGAACGCCGCCTGCGCCGCCGGCAGGTCGCTCTGAGTCAGCGGAACGCGCAGGGTCAGGGCGGTGTTGGCCTGGTGGCGCAGCTCGTTCAGGAAGACGACCGTGTCGCCCTCCTGTCGGACCAGAAGCGTCTCGGCGCTGCGGCTGGGCGTGGGCCAGGACTGGAGCAGGGGATACAAATAGGAGGCTGCGTCGCTACGCAGGACCAGGATCGCCAGCGGTCGCCCCTCGGCATCGGGCACGGCGACGACGGTGTCCAGATAGACGCGACCTTGGCCAGAACGGTAGAGGTCGGAGAATACCGGGCCATGGCTGGTGAGGGCTGCTGCAATGGCCTGCCGGGTGGCGAAATCGAGCGGGGCTGGGTTATCGCTGGCGGCGAGCAGGAGATTTCCGTCCAGATCGAGCAGCAGGACGTCGGCGTAACCATACGCCTCCTGCTCAAGCAGCAAACGCTTGCGCCAATCCGCCCGCAGGCCGGCGTCGTCGGGTGCTTTTAGCCACGCCTCCAGCGCCCGCTGAAAGAATGGACTCACCGCCGATCGGTGGGCGTCGGCCAGGTGCTGCCGCCGCCATTCCCGAATCTGGACTATTTTCATCTCACCGATGGCGGCGATGTCCTGATATTTTTCCTGGCGGATGTACTCCGTCTCGCCGCGATAATACCTGTAGCCCCCAGCCAGAAGCGCCAACGTGATCAGGGCAAAGGCCACCGTCGCCCAGATTTGGTGGCCAAGACCGGTGTGCAAGCTGTTGTCAGTCATTCCAGTTTCGATCTGTTCGCCCGTTTGGAGGTTTCGCGAAGCGACTTTGATTTGAATTCTGGTAAGTATAGATTGACAATGACAATGATCTGGCTTGCACTCGCACCGCGTCGCGCTGATGCTTCATGGCTTTTTCGTCCTCGATCTTGCCGCATGGCGAATAGCATGAAATGATTGGAAATATCAGTCATTCAGTGGAGGTGATTATGGTTGAGTTGGCGCGCAAGCCGTCCATTTCCCCCGCCGAATATCTGGAAGGGGAGATAGCGACCCAGGTCCGCCACGAGTACGTGGATGGCGAGGTGTATGCGATGGCGGGTGGAATCAAGGCGCATAACGAGATCGCCGGCAATTTTTATGGATTGCTGCGCGCTCGCCTGCGCGGTACGTCTTGCCGGGCGTTCATCGGCGATGTGAAAGTGCATGTGGCCTGGGATTGGCGCGAGCGGTTTTACTATCCGGGTGTCGTGGTCGGCTGCGCGGCGGGCGACCACGACCCATATGTGGTCGAACAGCCGAAGCTCATCGTCGAAGTGCTGTCGAACTCGACCGAACGCGACGACCGCTCGGACCAGTTTTATGCCTATCGCCGCCTGCCCAGCCTGGAGGAATACGTGCTGGCAGCGCAGGAGACGCGGCGCGTGGAGGTGTACCGGCGCGAGACCGGTTGGGATTTGGAGGTTTATGAAACCGACGGAAATTTCAAGCTGGGCAGCGTCGGACTGGATTTAACCCTCGCAGGGGTTTACGAGGGAGTACTGGAAGCGCCCCGAACATGAACCAGCGCCGCGGCCTGGTCGGCGTCGCGGTCGTGGGCGTGATCCCTGGCCAGCAACACGTAGAGCGCCGGGACCATGAACAAGGTAAACAGCGTGCCGATGGCGATGCCACCGACCAGCACCAGGCCGATGGAATTGCGGGCGGCGGCCCCGGCTCCGGTCACCAGGGTCAGCGGAAAATGGCCGGCGATGGTGGCGGCGCTGGTCATCAGGATCGGCCGCAGCCGAATCAGCGCGGCCTGATGCACCGCCGCCAGCTTGGGTAATCCGTCGCGCTGGAGCTTGTTGGCGAACTCCACGATCAGAATACCGTTCTTGGAAATCAGCCCAATCAGCGTCACCAGCCCGACCTTGGAGTAGATGTTGAGCGAGGTGGTCCAGCCGGCGGTCAGCGGAAACGGGGTGTTCGGATCGGGAATCTTCAGGAAGGTGAACACCAGCGCCCCAAACAGCGCCAGCGGCACCGAGCCGAGCAGGATGATCAGCGGATCGCGGAAGCTGTTGAACTGCGCCGCCAGCACCAGAAAGATCAGGACGATGGCCAGGCCCATGGTGGCGAAGAACCGGCTGCCGCCTTCCAAACGCAACTGGCGCGATTCGCCGGTGTAGTCGATCACGTAGCCCTTCGGTAGCAGCTTGGCGGCTTCGTCCTCCAGAAAGCGCAGCACTTGGTCGAGCGGGCGCATGGCCACTCCGCTGAGCTTGACCGCGTTGAGTTGCTGGAACCGATTGAGCGAGCGCGCTTGCGTGCTCTGGCGCAAGGTGGCGACCGAACTCAGCGGCACGAGCTGGCCGTTCGGGCCGGTGACGTAGAGATTCTCCAACTGCTCGGGATTGAGCCGGTCGCTCCGCGCCACCTGCGGAATCACCTTGTAACTGCGGCCGGCGATATTGAAGCGGTTGACGTAGTTGCCGCCCACGGCGGCGGCGAGATCGTCGCCGACCTGCTGCAGGTTGAGACCGAGCGCGGCGACTTTGTCGCGGTCGATCACCACTTCCGCTTGCGGCTGGTCGAACTTGACGTCGATCAGTGGCGGAAAGGCGAACATCCCGCTATTCATCGCCTTGAGTTGAAGCTGCTGGACGATGGCGAGGATTTCCCGGGTGTC
>JBDHRD010000228.1:0-4485 GCA_039807425.1 Candidatus Contendibacter sp.
GGGGCACCGCCTGCTCGACTTCCAGCATCGCCACCTGGATGGCGTTGGCGAACGCCAGGGCGTCGGCGCCGCCATGGCTCTTGACCACGATGCCCTGCAACCCCAGCAGGCTGGCGCCATTGTAGCGGCGGGGATCGATCCGGCAGCTGAAGGCGCGCAACACCGGCAGGGCGATCAGACCGGCCAGGCGGGTCAACAGGTTGCGCTTGAATTCCTGGGTCATGAAATGACGGACCAGCTTGGCCACGCCCTCGCTGCTCTTGAGCGCGATGTTACCGACGAAGCCGTCGCAGACGACCACGTCCACCTCGTCCAGATAGATGCCATCGCCTTCGACGAATCCGATGTAGTTGAGATCGCTGGCCGCCAGCAACCGGGCGGCGTCCTTGACCTGCTCGTTACCCTTGATGTCTTCCTCGCCGATGTTCAGCAGGCCGACTCGGGGCCGCTGGATGCCGTTGACCTCGGCCAGCACCGAGCCCATGACCGCGAATTGCAACAGGTGTTCGGCCTTGCTGTCCACGTTGGCGCCCAGGTCCAGCACGCGGGTGTGGCCGCGCACCGTCGGCAGCGTGGTGCAGATGGCGGGACGGTCGATGCCGGGCAGGGTCTTGAGTACGAAGCGGGCAGTCGCCATCAGCGCACCGGTGTTGCCGGCGCTGACGCAGGCGTCGGCGTCGCCCTGCTTGACCAGGTTGATCGCCACCCGCATCGAGGAGTCTTTTTTGACTCGCAAGGCCTGCGCGGGCGATTCGTCCATGTTCACCAACTGCGAGGCATGGCGGACGACGATGCCGGGATGATTGCTGGCTTTGAATTGGGCCAGCCGGGCCGACAGAATGTCCTCTTGGCCCACCAGGATCAGGCGCGGAGGGTTGCTGGCGGTATTGAGTACGCGGAGGGCGGCGGGTACGACCACGTCGGGACCGATGTCGCCGCCCATGCCATCCAGGGCGATGGTGAGCGGCCGGGTCATGCGGGCGAGAACAGCGTCATGGCGAGATCGGGCACAACGGGGAGATCAGGATGCGGCGCGCGGCGGTCAATCTTCGCTCGCGTCGACCACGGGCTTGGTGATGACCTGGCGGCCCCGATAATAGCCATTCGGGGTGACGTGGTGGCGGCGGTGCAATTCGCCAGAGGTGCGATCCGTGGATAGCGTCGGCGCGGTCAGGGCGTCGTGGATGCGGCGCATGCCGCGCTTGGAGGGGCTTTTGCGGCTTTTTTGTACAGCCATGCTCAATGACTCCTTCGAGAATCTCGTAACAGGGACGCCAGGGGGGCGAAGGGTTGATCCTGCTCCACTCCGTCCGGCGTCCGATAACCGTTGATCTTGCAGCCGCGCGCATCGTCGTGCCGGGGAATTCGCGGCAAGGCCAGCAACAATTCGTCTTCCACCAGGTCGGCGACCCCAAGGTTGCCTTCGGGAACCAGCAGCGGTTCGTATTCCTCGGGCAGTCGGTCGGCCTCGGCCTCGCTGTGAACCAAACCCAGACTGACCGTCGCGTCCAGCGCCACCCGGAGCGGTTCCAGACAACGCTGGCAAACCAGTTCGACCTCGGTGCGCACGGCGCCCGCGATGAAGCGGACGCCTTGTCGGTCGATGCCAGCCGCCAGCGCCACCTTGACCACGCCATCGGCGCGATTCAGCGCGGCGACCAGGCGCGGTAACGCGGCCAACGCCAGCGCGCCATCCAACTGGCCACTCTCGGCGGCCAGCCGCCAAGGATCGATCCTGCTGGGAAGCGACGGAGTCTGCATAAGACGCGGGATGATATAGACGCGCCGAATTGCTGTCAAAATAAAGCCGGATTCCGCACAATTACCACCATTTTCAGCCATCCGCCGCGTGGTTGCCATGCCCCAAACCTTGCCCGATGGTCGTCGCTTGATTCTTGCCTCCACCTCGCCGTTTCGCCGCGAACTGCTGGCGCGGCTGGGATTGCCTTTCTCCACCCAAGCGCCCCACGCTGACGAATCCCCCCAGCCGGGCGAGGATGCACTGGCGCTGGTGGCCCGCTTGGCCGAACTCAAGGCCCGGGCGGTGGCTCGCCACGAACCGGCGGCGCTAATCATCGGTTCGGATCAGGCGGCGGGGCTGGATGGCGAGATTATTGGCAAGCCCGGTGATCATGGACGGGCGGCGGCGCAACTGCAACGCGCTTCAGGTCAGACCGTGACCTTTTATACCGGTCTGTGTCTGCTCGACAGCGCCAGCGGCCAGCGCCAGACCGCGGTGGATGTTTTCAGGGTTATATTCCGCCAGTTGACGCCGGAGATGATCGAGAGCTATCTGCGGCGGGAGCAGCCTTATCACTGCGCGGGCAGTTTCAAGTCCGAGGGGCTGGGTATCGCGCTGTTCGAGCGGCTGGAAGGCAATGATCCCACCAGCCTGATCGGCCTGCCGTTGATCCGGCTGACCCGGATGCTGGAAGCGGCGGGGGTGGCGGTGCTGTGAGGAGCGGCATTTACCGTTATCCGGGAAGGCACGGACGAACCCCTTCCGTGGTTTCCGTGCCTTCCATGGACCCAAAATCCGAACTCTTACCGCATGATTTTATCGGCCATCCCCACTTCCGCCAGGTATCGCGGATACAGGGCGTAGGCCGGTTTCAGGATCGGCAACAATTTCAACGTCTTGGGCACATTGCCCTTGGCGATGACCTGGCGACGGGTCAGGGCTGACACCAGGTTGACTTGGCCGTGCCAGAAGGCGTGGGCGAAATCGGCGCTCATGGTCATGGTCACTTCCGGCTGGCCGCTGAATTCCGCGCCCCGGTAAATCCTGACCTCGTCGCCCCGCGCGTCGATGGTCATCACCCCCCCTGGAGGATCGAACGCGAACTGGACGCACAGCCCGGAATCCTTCAGCGGTCCACCGATCTGCGGATCGGTTTTCAGCCGCTCGAAGAAGCCGCCCAGCACCCGATAGAGCATGTCGGTGTCCGGGAAGACATTACGCAACTCCCGCGCTTGCGCCGTCACTGCCGTCGGCTGCAGATCCGCCGCCGCCACCGGCAACGGCGTCACGGTGGTTTCGTACAGCGCGCGGACGATGCGCGCCACGGCCTCTCGTTCCGGCTCGCGCGGGTTGTACAGCATCGAACCGTCGGCCATCGCGGTGTCGGCGACCTGATCCAGTTTCGCCAGCCCATCCTTGATGCCGGCCTCGCGCAGGTTGAGCGGCATCCCGGTCAGGTGCGCCAGTTGCCGGTTCAGAGTGCGGACACAGGCAACGCCCGCCTTGGCCGTCTTGCGCCGGAACCAGCGGTCCAGGCCGGTCAAAGGCTTGGCCAGCGGTGCGGCGAATCCCAGACCGCCGTAGCGCAACAGGTTGCCGACAGCCGCGCCCGGTCGTGGGAACAGCACGCCCAGGGCCTCGGCGATGTCAGCGTAACGATCCAGCCGCGAATCCAGGTTGTAATCCATCACCTCCGGCAACACCAAGGCGTTCGCCAGTCCATGAGGAATGTGATAGACCCCGCCCAGGGCGTGCGAAACGCCATGCACCATCCCTACCATCGAATGCGAGAAGGCGATGCCCGCCAGACAGCTCGCCGCCAGCATCGCTCCGCGGGCCTGCAAATTCTCCGGCTGGGCGCAGGCCAGCAGCAGATGATCGTGGATCAACCGAATAGCTTGCAGCGCCAGTCCATCCGCCGCCGGCGACCATTCCTTGTCCACGTAGGCTTCGATGGCGTGGGTCAGCGCATCCATGCCGGTCATGGCGGTCAGTCTGGGCGGCAGGGTGCGAGTCAGTTCGGGATCGAGAATCGCCAGATCGGGCAGGAACTGGTTTTCCGCGAACGGCAGCTTCACGTCGTGATCGGGATCGGCGATCACCGCTACCTTGGTGACTTCCGAACCGGTGCCGGCGGTGGTCGGAATCAGGAACAGCGGGAGCAGTTTGGCCGCGCCGAGGAGGTACGCGCCCATGTGTTCCTGCACCCGCCCGCCCTTGACCATCAGAATATTGGCGACCTTGGCGGTATCCAGCACGCTGCCGCCGCCTAGCCCGATGATCAGATCGCAGCCGTGTTCGCGGCCCAGCGCCGCGCAGTCCTCGACGGTCTTGATCGTGGAATTGGGCGGCACTTGGTCGAACGTCGCCACGATCTCGATGGCGGTGTTCTGGAAACCGGCTTTGACTTGTTCCGCCAAACCCGTCTGAACCAGAATCGCATCGGTCACCAGCAGCGCCCGCCGGGGACCGTAGGACGCGACGGCGTCGTTCAGCTGATTGATGACGCCAATCCCGTAAATCACGCGGGTCGGCAGGGAAAATTCAAAATAATCGGGCAACATGGGATCGACCTTCTGGGAACATGGCAATATTCGCAGCATAGCCGCCCCGCCATTTTTCCAGCTTGCCCGAAAGGGTCGGCACTGCCCAAACACCCGCGCCTTCGTTAAGCTTTACGCCATCAATTCTGCCTGAATGGAAATACCATGGTCATCCGACTGCTGATTGGGTTATTCCTTTTG
>JBDHRD010000018.1:0-26548 GCA_039807425.1 Candidatus Contendibacter sp.
CCTTCGACCGGGCGTTCGTACCCTTCCGCTATCAGCCGCCGGTGGATGTTTTGATTACCCGCCTGAAATTCGGTGGATGCCTGGCCTGCGCCCGTCTGCTGGGCGAACTGTTCGCCGCCGCGCTGACCGAACGCGGCAATCCCCTGCCGGATGGCATCGTCCCGGTGCCGCTGCATCCGCGCCGCCTGCGCGAACGCGGCTTCAATCAATCCCTGGAACTGGCGCGCGCCGCCGCCCGCCGCTTCGGGATCCCGCTGTGGATCGACGGTCTGCGGCGCGTGCGTCACACGGTGCCACAAACCCAACTGGATGCCCGCCAGCGCCAGACCAATCCGCTGGGTGCGTTTGCGCTGAACATGCCGCTGCCCGGAACGCGGATCGCGCTGATCGACGATGTGGTGACTACCGGCAGTACGATCAACGAATGCGCCCGGGTGCTGCGGGCCGGCGGGGCGGCCGACATCGAAATCTGGGCCATCGGCCGCGCCGGCGGGGATTTCTAAACTCCATGGCGAGAGCAGGAGGTTAAACCATGTTCAATTCCAGCTTGGCGCGCATCGACATCCTCTCCGGCGTCCAGGGCGGCTCCCACACCAGTTCGACGTTGACCGATTCCACCCCCGCCGTGTGGCGCACGGCGTTTTCCACCCATTCCGGCATCGAACCGGCCACCGGACAACCGGGCGCGGTCAAGGTCATTTGAATATCCGCGTGATTGCCCAGTGGATCGACGGTCAGGTCGTAAATCAGCCCCAACTCGTAGATATCAACCGGAATTTCCGGGTCATAGACGGTTTTCAGCGCCTCGATAACCTTGGCCTCCATCTCGTCGGCATCGGGCAGGTTCGTAGTGGTTGTGGTCATTGGCTCGATCTCCACTATAGCTGAGGCAGTTCGCTCCTCACCCCCAACTCCTCTCCCGCTGGCGGGCGAGGAGAGCTTTTATTCGGTGGCCACGGGTTCCGCGTGGCGTTCCAGCGCGGCGCGCACCGCGTGCCAGGCCAGGGTCGCGCACTTGACCCGGCTGGGATAGTCGCGCACCCCGGCCAGCACGCCGAGCTTGCCCAGCCCGCGCGGGCATTCGCAGTCGGTGGTGACGACGTTGTGGAACGCCTCGAACAGGTGCTCGACCTCGGCGATCGGCTTGCCCTTGAGCGCCTCGGTCATCAGCGAGGCCGAGGCGCTGGAAATCGCACAGCCCGCGCCCTGAAACGAAATATCCCGGATGATCCCGTCCTCGATGTCCAGAAACACGCTGATCCGGTCGCCGCACAGCGGGTTGACCCCCTCGGCCTTGTGAGTCGGCTGCGGGAGGATGCGGAAATTCCGAGGCCGCTTGTTGTGGTCCAGGATGACTTCCTGGTAAAGGTCGCGCAGGTCGCTCATTATTCGAATAACTCCTTGACTTTCCAAAGGGCTTTAATCAAGGCGTCCACCTCGTCGCGGGTGTTGTAGACGGCGAATGAGGCTCGTGCGGTGGCGGGGACGCCATAACGCTGCATGACGGGCTGGGCGCAGTGATGGCCAGCGCGGACGGCCACGCCTTCGCGGTCGAGGATGGTGCCGATGTCGTGGGGGTGGATACCTTGCAGGGTGAACGAAGCCAGCGCCGCCTTGTCCCGCGCCGTACCCATGAGGGTCAGGCCGGGAATTGCTTGCAGTTGGGCGGTGGCGTAGTCCAGCAGGTCGTGCTCGTGAGCGGCGACCCGTTCCAGGCCGATGGCGCTCAGCCAGTCCAGCGCCGCGCCCAGCCCGATCCCGCCGGCGATGTTCGGCGTACCGGCCTCGAATTTGTTGGGCAGGTCGGCGTATTCGGTCTTTTCGAAGGTCACCAGCCGGATCATGTCGCCGCCGCCCTGATACGGCGGCATGGTTTCGAGCAATGCCTGTTTGCCGTACAGCACACCGACCCCGCTCGGCCCGTAAATCTTGTGGCTGGAGAAGGCGTAAAACTCGCAATCGAGCGCGCGCACGTCCACCGCTAGATGGGGAACCGACTGCGCGCCGTCCACCAGCACCGGGATACCGCGCGCATGGGCCAGTTCGATCATGCGCTGGACCGGATTGAGCGTGCCGAGCGCGTTGGACAGGTGGACGAACGCCGCCAGTTTAACCCGCCCGCTGTCCAGCAGTCGCTCGTACTCCTCCAGGACCAGTTCGCCCGCATCGGTGAACGGTGCGACCTTGAGCCTGGCCCCGGTCCGCTCGCACAGCAGTTGCCAGGGCACGATGTTGGAATGGTGTTCCATGCCGGTGATGACGATCTCGTCGCCGGCTTTCACCACGCTGCCGCCGAAGCTGCTGGCAACCAGATTGATGCTCTCGGTGGTGTTGCGGGTGAAGATGATTTCCTGGACGCTGGCGGCGTTCAGAAAGGCGCGCACCTTTTCCCGCGCGCCTTCGTAGGCGGCGGTGGAGCGTTCCGACAGCAGGTGAACGCCGCGATGGATGTTGGCGTAATAGCCGGTGTAGCAGTCGCTGATGGCGTCGATCACCGCCTTGGGCTTTTGCACCGAGGCGGCGTTGTCCAGATAGACCAGCGGCTTGCCATGGACCCGCTGGCGCAGGATCGGAAACTCGGCGCGGATGCGGGCCAAGTCCAAATCCCCTCGCCCTAACCCTCTCCCCGCCGGGGGGAGGGCAGGGTGGGGGGCGGTTATGGAATGCAAGGCGCTCATGGCGTTCACTCTCCTTCGGCGATGTCGAGCGCCAGGCGGGCGGCCAGCAGACGAGCCAGGCGCTCGCGCAACGGCGTCAGGCGGATTTGATTCAGGTTGTCGTTGGCGAAGGCGTGGACCAGCAGGGCACGGGCCTGAGCGGCGGGAATGCCCCGGGCGCGCAGGTAAAACTCGGCGTCGGGATCGAGAAAGCCAGTGCTGGAACCGTGGCCGCATTTCACGTCGTCGGCCAGAATTTCCAGGCGCGGGTTGGAATGGGCCTGGGCCTGTTTGGACAGCAACAGGTTGCGGCTGGTCTGACGGGCGTCGGTCTTCTGGGCGCCGGTGCGGACATGGATCATGCCGTCGAACACGGAATGGGCCTTGCCGTCCAGCACGCTCTTGAACCGTTGCTCGCTGGTTCCCCGCGGCCGGGCGTGTTCGACCCGAACGTGATAGTCGCCGTACTGCTGGTCACGCCCCAGAGTCAGGCCGTTGAGGCTGCAACGCGCGCCTTCACCGTCGAGCAGTACAGCCAGATCAGTACGGGCCAGTTGGCCGCCGAGCGAAACCAGGTGCAAGTTGGCCTCGCTGTCGCGGTCCTGCCGAACCCGGATTGCGCCGAGATGGAAGGCTTGCGGCGCTTCCTCCTGAATCGAGTGGTAATGCAGCACCGCGCCCGCGCCCAGCGCCAGTTCGGCGAGTGGCGTGTTCAGCGCGCGGCCCGCACCACGATATTCCACGACCACCGTGGCTTGCGCGCCCTCCTCCAGCGCCAGCAGCAGGCGCGGATGGATACGCATATCGCCGCCAGTGGTGCAAAACACCAGATGAATCGGCTCCTCGATCACGGTTTCGCGCGGCAGACGCACGAACGCGCCATCTTCCCAGAACGCGGTGTTCAGGGCGACGAACGGGTGCTGTTCCAACCCCGGCACGCGGTCCAGAACCGGTTCGATCCGTTCGGGATGGGTCGTCAACGCCTGGCCGAGGCTGGCGATCAGCGCCCGACCCGGCAGTTCACCCACCCACGCCAGTCCCGGCGCGCAACGGCCGTTGACGAAAACCAGGCGATGCGCGGGTCCATCCAGCGTCGGCAGCGTCCCGGCATCGACCAGCGCGTCGGTCGGTGGTTGCCAGGCGATGGCTTGCAGGGGACCCGGATCGGTCAGCCGCCAGGCTTCCTGCTGGCGGGTGGACCAGCCCAGCGTCTCGAAGCGGTCGAACGCTTCCTGGCGCAGGCGGGCGATGGTGGCCGGCTCGCGGCGGTTCGCCACGAACTCGGCGAAGGCCGGGCGGTACGGGTCGGAGAACAGCGGTGCGACGGCGGTCATGGCTGGTTTCTCACGCGGCGGCCCGGCGCGCCCGGCCCGGCTCCTCGTTGTACAGCGCGTAGCCCTGCTCTTCCAGTTCCAGGGCCAACTCCTTGCCGCCGGAACGGGCGATCTTGCCGTTGACCAGCACATGCACGTAATCCGGCACGATGTAATCCAGCAGGCGCTGGTAATGGGTGATGACCAGAAAGCCGCGCTCCGGATTGCGCAGCGCGTTGACGCCATCGGCAACCACTTTCAGCGCATCGATGTCCAGCCCGGAATCGGTCTCGTCCATTACCGCGAAGCGCGGTTGCAACACCGCCATCTGGAACACTTCGTTGCGTTTCTTCTCGCCACCGGAGAAACCCTCGTTGACCGAGCGCTTGAGCATGGACTCGTCCATCTTCACCAGTTCCATACGCTCGTGGACCAAATCCCAGAAATCCATCGCATCCACCGGCGGTTCGCCGCGATACTTGCGCACGGCGTTGACAGCGGCCTTGAGGAAATACAGGTTGGCGACGCCGGGAATTTCCACTGGATACTGGAACGCCAGGAACAGGCCCTCGCAGGCGCGGGTTTCCGGGTCCATCTCCAGCAGATTCTTGCCGTCGAACCGGACTTCGCCCTCGGTGACGACATAGCCCTCGCGGCCGGCGATGACGTTCGCCAGGGTGCTCTTGCCCGAGCCGTTCGGCCCCATGATGGCGTGGGTTTCACCGGGGTGGATGATCAGGTCGATGCCCTTGAGAATCTCCCGATCCTCGACCGTGACGTGCAGATTGCGGATTTCCAGCATGGTAAGTGATTTTCCTGTAGCCAATAGCTTGTAACGATATTTAGCCATCCCGCGAACGCAGTGAGACAGGGTCGATTGCGAGTACCCGTTGGACTGGTTCACAGAGTAATTCTACGGGCATTGGATTCGGGGAAAGAGTATTCCATGTGCTTGGCTGTCGAGCGCGCAATAGTTTCGCCAAAATAGCGACTTACCACCCTTAGAGCCATGTCGATACCGGCGGAAATGCCTGCCGATGTGATAATCTTTCCTTGTTCAACAACGTGTGACTCAGTATCCACCATAACCTTGGGAAAAAGCTCTCGCATCATTTGCAGGGAGCTCCAGTGGGTGGTAGCCCTTAATCCATCCAACAGCCCGGCCCTACCTAAAATCAATGCACCCGTGCAAACAGATGCCAAGATTTCAACATGGGCGGCGTGAGTACGGACAAATGAAAGTAGAGTTTCATTTTTCATTTCGCTACGAGTTCCCCAGCCGCCAGGAACAACCAGAATGTCTAGAGACGGACAATTATCAAAGGTAATATCAGGAAGAACCTTCATTCCGCCTGTGGTAATAATGGGCCGATCAAACTGGGCTACCAGCAGCACGTCAAAAGGAGAAGGCTCTTCCCGGCGCTGCTCTTCATTCAATCTTGTCACCGAGAAAACCTCAAAAGGCCCACAGAAATCGAGAACCTCGACTTCATCAAAAACAACAATTCCAAGCCGCTTACGATTCATGGATCATTTACAAACCTGACTGTCGATCAACCTACACTGCCTTCCAGCTTCAGCTCGATCAGCTTTTGCGCCTCGACGGCGAACTCCATCGGCAGTTCCTTGAACACTTCCTTGCAAAAGCCGTTGACGATGAGGCTGACCGCATCCTCCGTGCTGATGCCGCGCTGTTGGCAATAGAAAAGCTGGTCCTCGCTGATCTTCGAGGTGCTGGCCTCGTGCTCGACCTGGGCCGTGGGATTTTGCACGTCGATGTAGGGGAAGGTGTGCGCGCCGCAGCGGTCGCCCATCAGCAGCGAGTCGCATTGCGAGTGATTGCGGGCGTTCTCGGCGGTCGGCAGGATTTTCACCAGACCCCGGTAGGCGTTCTGACCCTGGCCGGCGGAAATACCCTTGGAGACGATGGTGCTGCGGGTATTCTTGCCGATGTGGATCATCTTGGTGCCGGTGTCGGCCTGCTGCCAGTCGCGGGTCAGAGCTACCGAGTAAAATTCACCGACCGAGTTCTCGCCACGCAGCACGCAGCTCGGATATTTCCAGGTGATCGCCGAACCGGTTTCGACCTGGGTCCACGAAATCTTGGAATTCCGGCCCTTGCACAGCCCACGCTTGGTCACGAAGTTGTAGATGCCGCCCTTACCCTCGGCGTCGCCTGGGTACCAGTTCTGCACCGTCGAGTATTTGATCGTGGCGTTGTCCAAGGCGATGAGTTCGACGACGGCCGCATGAAGTTGATTTTCATCGCGCTGAGGAGCCGTACAACCTTCCAGATATGATACATACGCATCATTATTGGCAATAATCAGCGTCCGCTCGAACTGGCCGGTGTTGCTGGCGTTGATGCGGAAATAGGTAGACAACTCCATCGGGCAGCGCACGCCCGACGGGATGTAGACGAAAGAACCGTCGGAGAACACCGCCGAATTCAGGGTGGCGTAGTAATTGTCGCGGTAGGGCACCACCGTGCCCAGATACTGGCGCACCAGATCGGGATGCTCGCGCACCGCCTCGGAGAAGGAGCAGAAGATGATGCCCTTTTCCGCCAGCTTGTCCTTGTAGCTGGTCGCTACCGATACCGAATCGAACACCGCATCCACCGCGACGCCAGCCAGAATCGCCTGCTCCGCCAGCGGAATGCCAAGTTTTTCGTAGGTACGGCGCAGTTCCGGGTCGATCTCGTCCAGACTCTTGGGGCCATCGCCCTTCTGCTTGGGCGCGGCGTAGTAGGAGATCGCCTGATAGTCGATGGGCGGATAGTGAACGCGCGCCCATTTCGGTTCAGTCTGAGTCAGCCAGTGACGGAACGCTTGCAGCCGCCACTCCAGCAGCCAGTCCGGTTCCTGCTTCTTGGCCGAGATCAGCCGGATAACGTCCTCGTTCAATCCCGGCGGCACGGTATCCTGTTCGATGTCGGTCACAAAGCCGTATTTGTAGTCGCTGGCGGCAAGGCGTTCCAGGGTTTGGGTGCTGTCGGTCATGGCGGGATTCCTGGTTCAGAATTCGGCGATTCAGACGGGCCGGTCAGCCATGCTGGCGGTCGCGGTCCGGTGCGGGGGATGGAAGCGCAGCGGTCGCGGCGGATCGGGGCGGCTCATTTCCGCCAGGCTGATGCTCTGTAACGCGGTATGGATCGCCTGATTGATGCGCGGCCAATGGTTGCTGACCTCGCAATACTCTTGTCGGGAACAGCCGTCGTGCGCTTCATCGCTACATGCGGTGATGGCGATGGGCCCCTCCAGCGCACCGATGATGTCGGCGGCGGAAATTTCCGTCGCCGACCGCGCCAGGCTGTAGCCACCCTGGATGCCGCGCTGCGAGACCAGCAGACCAGCCCGCGCCAGCGTCTTCAGAATTTTGCTGACCATCGGCAACGGCAACTGGCGCTGCTGCGCTAAAACAGCGGCGCTGCGCGGCTGGCCTTCGGCCTGGGCCAGACCGGTCATCAGCAAAATGCCGTAATCGGCTTCCCGGGTGATTCGGATCATGGACGCTCCGCGTGACGGGTCTAATCGGTACTAGATTAGTACTATTTACGGATAGGATAGTTCCAAACAGACGGTTTGCCAAGAGGGACATCGCGGTTCGACGCGCTTGCGACTGGCTGGCCGGAGTGTATGAAGCGATGGGGTTTTGCCAGATTACGGTTTCGTCCTATCCCCTACCCCAGTCTTTCTCCGCAAGAAGAACAAAGACTTCTGTTATGACTGGATTCAGGGTGGGTTCTGGATCAGCGGAACGCGCCAGGCGTTCATGCGGGCGGCCAGCGCGGCGATCTGGCCGCCAGGAACGCCATGGGCGATGAAGACCTGATCGGCCAGGGCAGCGACCAGGGTGTTGCGGTGGTGGACGGATTCGGCGGTAATGCGGCGCGAGGTGGTCTCGAACGGGGACAGCAGGAGCAGGCATCCGGCGTTCAGGGCGGTTTGCCAGGCGCGGGGGAGGCGCATCCCGTCGAGGGTGCCGGCCGGGCAGATGATGAGCGGTTGCTGGCCACGCAGGAGAATGTGCAGGCAGTCCCGTTCGATGGGGGAGTCGTAAATCTCGGTCAGCGGCAGTTCGCAACCGAGGTCCGGGAGTCGCATCACCCCGCCCAGTCCGTCGATTTCGCGCAAGCTCCACTCTTCGCCCCGCCAGGTGTAGTGTTCGACGCGCGGGCGGCGCTGGGATACCAGCAGGTAGCCATGCAGCGAGCCCAGGCGGCGGTAATGAGCGAATTTGTCGCCCCGGTCGTAGCGCTCGGTGCTGTCGGAAAGTACTTCGACGATCACCGTCGGATTGAGCAGGGTATCCTGCTGGTCGTCGTCGAAGAACGGTTCGCCGCACAGCGCCATCAGGTCGGGGTAGGTATACAACCCGGTCTCGCTGACCTTGAGCCGCATGTCACCGCCCAGGGTCGAGCAGGGGCGGCCCTTGAACTGGCCGACGAACAGATAGGTGAGGTTGGCGACGATGGCGACGTGCTCCCGGCTGGCGCCGGCCATTGCGTAGACTTGGCCGTTAAAGTATTCGCTGCGGTTGGCGGCTTGCCGTTCGGCGGCGCGGTAGACTTCGGGCGTCAGCAAGGATTGGGGTTGCGCCAGAGCGGTCGACATGGCGATCTCCTTTTTCGGTAGATTCAATTTCGCTGATTAAGCTCAGGATTTTCGCCTTCCGTCATACCAGCTTCCGCCGGTATAGCGATAAAAAGATTACCGAGCGAAAGCTCTGAGATCAATTGAGATTCCTGGATTTGCCCGTCTTCGTGGATGATGCCGAGCCGGTCGTCGCCGCGCAGCGCCAAGACCAGCTCGGCCAGCTTGTGGTCTTCGATGCCGGCGCGCAACTGGCGGTTCAAGGTATCGGTGGCGGATGGCCGCAGCGGATAGCGGTAAATCTCCTCGATGGCCCTGGCCAGTTGCGGCGGCTCCAGCAGCGTGCCCTTGACTTCGGCGGCGTAGCGCTTGAGCCGCTCGCAGGCGCGGAACCGGGCGCCGGACGGCCGCCCGAGTTGCCCGCCCAGCGTTTTGGCCTCGGCCACCAGCGCCGCCACCCCTTGTTCCACCAGCGCATGATGGTTGTCCTGGCGCGCTGCCGCCGGGGTATCGGGCGCGTACTCGGCGGCCCGGAGAATTTCAAACTGCGATTCGGTGACGCGGTTGCCGTATTCGTCTACCCACGCCAGGGCATCGTTGCCCTCGGCGGTGCGCGGGTACACCAGCACGCCGTGCGGCTGATTCGGCGTGGCCTGGTGCGCCCGGCTGGCGTAGACCACGGGCGGCAAATCGGGAATGAGCTTTTGCAACGCGGGATCGGGGTCCACCGCATTCTTCCAGATTTGATAGGCGTAGGACGATAAATCCACTTCGTGGCCGGCGTCGCCGTCGAGAATACCGGCCTTTTCGTGGTACAGCTCGGCCAGTTTCCGCTCCTCCCCCTCGTCCTCGAAAAACGCCTCGCCGGTTCCCACCACCTCGGCGTTTTCCCGCAGACGCTGGCGGACGCGGGCGCGCAGGTCGATCAGCCGCTCCACACCGTCGGCGGGCAGGAACGAGTAGCAGAGAATCGTGGCCGATGGCTGGCCGATGCGATCCACCCGGCCGGCCCGCTGAATCAGCCGGATGATGGCCCAGGGCAGGTCGAAATTGACGACGATCCAGGCATCCTGCAAGTTCTGGCCTTCGCTCAACACGTCGGTGGCGATCAGTACCCGCAATTCGTCTTCGGCGGCGATGGGGTCCCGCTTGCCGTTGCTCACCGGGCTGAACCGCCAGACGTATTGCGTGGGGTCCGCGTCGCCGCCAGTGACGCCGGCCAGACACCGCATCCCACGAGCGCGCAGTTGGGTTTCCAGATAGCGCACGGTATCGGTGAACTGGGTGAAGATCAGCACCTTGTCGTTGGGGTGGGTTTCGACCAGCAGGCGGTGAAGCGCGCCGAGCTTGGCGTCTCGCTCGGATCGCCAGTCGCCACCCGAGGTCAGAATCGCCAGCAGGCTGACCGCGTCGGCGCGCAAGTCCTCCGCCAGTTCGGCCACGAACAACCCGGGACGCAACCACTTGAACCGCCGCTTGAACGATGTGGCGTATCGCGGATACACCACCGCCGCGCGCCGGCGGAAGTCGGCCTCGGTGCGCAGGCGCGGTGTCGGCCCCGCCGATGATTCGTCGCCATCGTCCTGCTCCAGCAATTCGACACTGGCGGTTTCGTCGTCTACGACGTGGGGGCTTTCCGGTAACGGCGTAGATTCGGCAATTCGCCGACCGCCCGCGTCACGGACAGCACCCGGGCCAGCAGCCGGTAGCGGGCAACGTAGTCTTCCTACATCCTCACCAGATTCCTGGGACAGAGGATCAGTGTTTCGGTGAAATGGTCATCCTGAAAAATCCGGGCCAGCGCCGTCGCCATCAGCGTCTTGCCCAAGCCGACCACGTCGCCGATCAACACGCCGCCGCGCTGGTTCAGATGGTGGGCGGCGATCTTGACCGCCGCGACCTGGTACTCGAACAGCGTGTGGCCGAACCGGCCCGATAGGCGATCCGCAAGGTCTGTTCGAGGGCGGGAAGCAGCGAGGTTTCGATATTGTCGAAGATGCGCGGCATCGTTCTTTCCCGGATGGGTTTTATTATGGTGAATCACGGGCAAAGCTTATACCGTTCTCCCGATCCAAACCGGGCTTCTCGTGGAGGTACTGATGACCGTCGAATCCGGCGCGCTGTACGTGGTGGCGACCCCCATCGGCAATCTGGAGGACATCAGCGCCCGGGGGTTGCGGGTCTTGCGGGAAGTACACTGCATCGCGGTGGAAGATACCCGGCATACCGGGCAACTGCTGCGCCATTTTGGCATCGAGACGCCGATGCTGTCGTTGCACGAACACAACGAACGGGACCGGCTGGAATCCATTGTGGCCCGATTGCAACAAGGCCAGGCCATGGCGCTGGTGTCGGACGCAGGCACGCCGCTGATCAGCGATCCCGGCTTTCCGCTGGTGCGCGAATTGCGCCGGCAAGGGTTGAAGGTTATCCCGGTGCCGGGACCGAGCAGCCTGCTAGCGGCGCTGTCGGTCGCCGGCCTGCCAACCAACCGTTTCGCGTTCGAGGGATTCCTGCCCGCTAAATCCGCTGCTCGCCGGGAACGGTTGCAAGCCTTGGCGCGGGAGGAGCGGACCCTGATATTCCTGGAGGCCAGCCACCGCATTGCCGAAACGCTGACCGACCTGGCAGCGACGTTCGGCGGCGAACGGCCAGCGGCCGTTGCCCGCGAGCTGACCAAGCGGTTCGAGGAAATTCACGGTGCGCCCCTGGGGGAACTAGCGGCTTGGCTGGATGCCGACCCCAACCGCCAAAAGGGAGAATTCGTGCTGGTGATCCAGGGCGCACCGGCGGTCATGGACGAGGCGGATACACCCGGCCATCGACGCTTGCTAGCGGCTCTGCTGGAGGAGCTGCCGATGGGTCGGGCGGTGGCGGTGGCGGTCAAGGCGACCGGGCTGAAACGCAAGGCATTGTACGAACTGGCGCTGCGCTTGGGCACTCCATGACAGGCTGCGCCTTGCCAGCTATCGCCAAGTCGTGGACACTATATAGTGGGAACCGGCTGGACGGTCGCTGTGCTGCCTTGCGGCATGGAGGAAAGTCCGGGCTCCACAGGACAGGGCGCCAGGTAACGCCTGGGCGGCGCAAGCCGACGGATAGCGCCACAGAAAATACACCGCCTACGTTCGCGAGAACCGGCAAGGGTGAAAAGGTGCGGTAAGAGCGCACCGCGCGACTGGCAACAGACGCGGCACGGCAAGCCCCGCCCGGAGCAAGACCAAATAGAGGAGCGATCACGTGTGGTCCGCACGGCTCCTGGGTAGGTCGCTACAGGCGCCTGGCGACAGGCGTCGCAGAGGAATGACCGTCCTCGACAGAACCCGGCTTACAGGCCGGTTCCCTTTCCCCGCCCTGCTGTCCCAATTGGGAGTCATGTAATTTTCTGTTAGCGGTCTCCCGGATTTCCTTAGGATCACCTGGAGCTGCCTTGGCCTACTTTGAATTCACCGCGTCTCATTTTAGAGACCAAGTGAACCTCCTGATTTTATTTAAATGAATAATGTTTTGTATTTAAAATAATTTTTTAAATTTCTCTTCCACAGCTTTTCTTGACAGCGCCCGGTACACCTACCTATAGTTAAGTGGTGAAAAGTGGGGGAAAGTGGGGCGACGGGATAAGCTGGTACAGGGTATGAAGAGGCGCGGCATTGTTCCGGGGGATTAATCCGTTATCGCTGGATGGCAAGGGCAGGCTGGCGGTGCCAGCCAAGTACCGCCAGCCATTATTGGAAGAAGCCAGCGGCCAGTTGATCCTGACCGTTGACCGCGACCGCTGCCTGTTGCTTTATCCGCTGCCGGTCTGGGAAGAGGTGGAGCGCCAACTCATCCACCTTTCCAGCACCAACCCCCGCGCCCGCGCCTTGAAACGGTTATTGCTGGGACACGCCGAGGAATGTGTCCTGGACAGCAGCGGCCGCATTCTATTGCCAGCGCCGCTGCGGGAATTCGCCCATTTGGAAAAGCGGGTCGTGCTGGTGGGACAGGGCAACAAGTTTGAAATCTGGAACGAGCAGGCCTGGAATGGCTGGCGCGAGGCGCTGCTGGCGGGTGGAGACAACGGCGAGTCCCTGCCCGAGTTGGACGCGCTGGCGTTCTAGCATGGCGGATTCGGTGACCCTGCCGCATCAACCGGTTTTGCTGGCCGAAGTCTTGGCTGGGCTGAACCTGCGGCCAGCGGGTTGCTATCTGGATGCTACCTTTGGCCGGGGTGGTCATTCGGCGGGAATTCTGGCGACAATCGGGCCGGAGAGCCGATTGCTGGCCCTCGACCGCGACCCGGCGGCGGAACGGTGCGCGCTGGCCCGGTTCGGAGCCGATCCCCGGTTTGCATTCGTGCGGAGCGCTTTCGGCCGGATAGGGGAAATTGTTGCCGAACAGGGTTTGACGGGGCGACTGGATGGAGTGTTGTTCGATCTGGGAGTCTCCTCGCCGCAGTTCGACGATCCGGCGCGCGGCTTTGGCTTTAGCCGGAACGGACCGTTGGACATGCGGATGGACCCGGATGCGGGGATCAGCGCCGCCGCGTGGCTGGCCCGGGTGGAGGAAGTCGAACTGGATCGCGCGTTGGCGGAATGGGGCGAGGAACGGTTTCATCGGCGAGTGGCGCGCGCCCTGGTCGCGGCCCGTCAGAGGGCGCCGATCACGACCACGGCGCAACTGGCGGACCTCGTCGCCGCCGCCGTGCCGACCCGTGAGCCTGGCCAGCATCCGGCCACCCGCGCATTTCAGGCGATCCGCATCGCGGTCAACGATGAGTTGGGTGAACTCGACGCCGCGCTGCCGCAGGTGGTGCGGGTACTGGCGCCAGGCGGACGGCTGGCGGTGATCAGCTTTCATTCCCTGGAGGATCGAGTGGTCAAGCGGTTTATGCGGGACCAGGCGCGGGGCCGGGAATGGCCGCTGGATCTACCGGTGCGGGGCGGGCCGGAGGGAATGACCCTGCGTGTAATCGGGCGGGCGATTCGGCCCGGATCGGGGGAAATCGCTGCCAACCCCCGCGCACGCAGCGCGGTGTTGCGGGTAGCAGAACGGCTGTCATGAAAAGCCAGGTTCTATTGGTGGTAGTGCTGATCGCGGCGGTGCTGGCGTCTGGCGTGGGGATGGTCTACACCCAGCACACCAACCGGCGCCTGTTTGTCGAATGGCGGAAACTTCAGGCGGAGCGAGATACTCTCGAAGTGGAATGGGAATTGTTACGACTGGAACAAAGCACGCTGGTAACGGACGCGGCGGTCGAGGCGGTGGCGCGAACGCGGCTGAATATGGTCGCGCCGGATCCCGGCGCGATTCTGTACATCGCGCCTCCGTGAGACCGGCATCCGGCGGCGTGGCCGCGAACGCGCTGCGCGCGGTGCGGGCGTACGCCCGCACCGCGACCCGCCATGGGCTGGTGCTGGGATTATTGGGTGCGGCAACGGGCGGCCTGGTGGTGCGCGCCGCGTACCTGCAGGTGATCAACACCGATTTTTTCCAGAACAAGGGCGATGCGTACTTCGTGCGGGCGGTGGACGTACCCGCTCACCGGGGCATGATTCTGGACCGCAACGGCGAACCGTTGGCGGTGAGTTCGCCGGTGGATTCAATCTGGGTCGATCCACGGGAATTTCTCGATCAGCGCGATCGCTGGCCGCAACTGGCGACGGCGCTGGAAATGACGGTGGCTGAGTTGGAGCAAAAGCTGGCCGGACGCAGCCGGTTTGCCTGGCTGCGCCGGCACCTCGCGCCGAGCGCCGCCCAACGGGTTCTGGACCTTGGTATTCCCGGTGTGTACGCCCGGCGCGAATACCGCCGCTATTACCCCGACGCCGAGGTGACCTCGCACCTGCTGGGTTTCACCAACATTGACGACGCCGGGCAGGAAGGGCTGGAAAAGGCATTTGAAAATCAGTTGCGCGGGGTGACGGGCCAGAAACGGGTGATCCAGGATCGACTGGGTCGGGTGGTGGCCGAGGTGGAAAGCCTGCGGGCGCCGCAACCGGGCCAGACGCTGACGCTGAGCATCGACCGGCGCCTGCAATACCTGGCCTACCGCGCGCTCAAGACGGCGGTGCTGGGGAACAAGGCCAGCGGTGGCGCGGCGGTGATCGTGGACGTGCGCACCGGCGAAATTCTGGCGATGGTGAACCAGCCTGCTGGCAATCCCAACAACCGTGCCGAACTGCACAGCGACCTGCTGCGCAACCGGGCGATCACCGACGTGTGCGAGCCGGGGTCCACCGTCAAGCCCTTCACCGCCGCCCTGGGCCTGGAGAGCGGCAAGTGGATGCCCGGCACCCGGGTGAATACCGCGCCGATGCGGATCGGGCGCTACATGGTGCGCGATACCCACAATTATGGGGTTCTCGACGTCACTCATATCATCAGCAAATCCAGCAACGTCGGCGTTACCAAGATCGCCCTGTCGATGCCGGCCGAGCGGCTGTGGCAGTTGTACAAGAATCTCGGGTTCGGGGCGCCGACGGGGGTGGCGGGCAAGGAAAGCGAACAGGCTGGCGTGCTGCGCCATTTCAGCAAGTGGGCCGAGATCGGCCACGCCAATCATTCCTTCGGCTACGGCTTTTCCATCACCATCCTGCAACTGGCCCAGGCCTATGCCGTGCTGGCGGCGGATGGGGTGCGGCGGCCGTTGACCCTCATCAAGCGCGACCAACCGCTCGGCCCAGCCGACGAGCGGCGGGTGCTGGCGGCTTCGGCGGTCCGGCAGGTGCGGGCGATGATGGAAGAGGTGGTCACCCGGCAGGGCACCGGCTTGAAGGCCAGTGTGCCCGGCTACCGGGTGGCGGGCAAGACCGGCACGGCGCGCAAGAGCATCAGCGGGCGTTACACCAGCCGTTACTTCGCGCTGTTCGCGGGCATGGCCCCCGCCAGCGATCCCCGGCTGGTGATGGTGATCCTGATCGACGAACCCAAGGGTGGAGCCTATTACGGCGGTACGGTGGCGGCGCCGGTGTTCAGCGCAACCATGGGCGGCGCGCTGCGTATTCTCAACGTCACCCCGGACGACCTGCCCAATCTGCGGTTGGCCGGCAGCGGGCCGACCACGGGTGCGACGCCGTGAATCGGGCGGCGCCGATGACCTTGGGCCAGTTGCTCGCTGGCTTCGCCGAGGCGCCGCTGGCGCTGGCCGACCTTGCGGTGAGCGGTCTGGCGGCGGCTAGCGGCGCGGTGCGGCCGGGCGACCTGTTTTTCGCCCTGCGCGGCGGGCGGCGGCATGGTCTGGAGTTTCTGGATGCAGCGCGGGCGGCGGGCGCGCGGGCGGTGCTGTGGGAGCCGCCCTGCGATGGTTCGCTGCCGACGGAGGGAACGGCGCCGCCGTTGCTGGCCGTGCCGGAACTGCGTCACAAGATGGGGCGAATCGCCAGTCGGTTTTACGGCGAGCCGTCGCGACAGCTTCAGGTGGTCGGCATTACTGGCACCGACGGCAAAACTTCCTGCGCGCATTTCATCGCTCAGGCGCTCAGCGATACCGATAGCGGGCCATGCGGCATCCTGGGCACCCTGGGGGGGGGCGTGTATGGCGAAACCGAACCTTCGCTGCACACGACACCGGATGCCTTGGCGGTGCAACGCTGGCTGGCGGGGTTGGTGGCGGCGGGCCGGCGGTATGCGGTGATGGAAGTATCCTCGCACGCCCTGGATCAGGGGCGGGTGAGCGGGGTCGCGTTCGCGGTGGCGGTGCTGACCCAGTTGAGCCGGGATCATCTGGATTATCACGGTACGGTGGAGTCCTACGCGGCGGCCAAGCGCCGGCTGTTTTTCGATTGCCGGCCCCGTCGGGCGATCTTGAATCTGGACGACGCCTTCGGGTGCGAAATCGCTGTCGATGGGTTGGATCGCTCTCGGCTGGTGGGCTATGGCCTCGGCGTGCGGCCGGAGTGGCTGGAGCGGTTCGTCTGGGGCGAACATCTGGAACTGTTGCCCGCCGGCCTGCGGCTGCACATTCGTTCGACCTGGGGCGATGGCGAATTACGGGCTCGACTGCTAGGACGGTTCAACGCCCACAACCTGCTGGCGGCGCTGGCAACCCTGCTGGTGCTGGAGATGCCGCTGGCGGAAGCGCTGGCCCGGTTGACTCGAACGGCCACGGTGCCGGGACGGATGGAGCGGTTGGGTGGCGGACCCGGCGAACCGCTGGCGGTGATCGATTACGCCCATACCCCCTATGCCTTGGGGCAGGCGTTGACTGCCCTGCGGGAGCATGGCAGCGGAAAACTGTGGTGCGTGTTCGGCTGTGGCGGCGACCGTGATCCCGGCAAGCGGCCGCTGATGGGCGCGGTGGCGGAACGGTTGGCCGACCGGGTGATCGTGACCGACGATAATCCGCGCACCGAGAATCCGGAACGGATCGTCGGCGATATTTTGGCCGGGATCCGGCGACCCGAAGCGGTGACGGTGATTCGCGACCGCCGCGCCGCCATCCTGTACACGCTGGCCGAGGCCGAAGCCGGCGATCTGGTGTTGATCGCCGGTAAGGGGCACGAGGATTATCAGATTGTCGGCATGGAACGATTTCCATTCAGCGACCGCGTCGTGGCCCTTGATGGCTTACTTGTTAAAACAAAGACTTAAATAAATAGAAATGACCAACGCTCTTTCACCCCTGCCTCTGCGCGAAGCAGCTCGCCTGCTGGATGGCGAAGCGAGCGGAGCGGATGTCGCTTTCACCACGGTCAGCACCGACAGCCGTCAATTGTTCGCCGGGGCGTTGTTCGTGGCGCTGACGGGACCGAACTTCGACGGTCACGACTTTGTCCCCGTCGCCCGCGAGCGGGGTGCGGTCGCGGCGCTGGTCAGCCGGCCGGTGACCGATTCGTTGCCGCAACTGCGAGTGGCTGATACCCGGCTGGCGCTGGGCCGGCTGGCGGCGGCATGGCGCTCCCGCTTCACCGGCCCGCTGATCGCACTGACCGGCAGCAACGGCAAGACCACGCTCAAGGAAATGATCGCCGCTATCCTGCGGGTTCGCGGGCCGACCCTGGCGACCGAGGGCAATCTCAACAACGACATCGGCGTACCGCTGACCCTGTTGCGGCTGAACGGGGACCACGCCTGCGCCGTGATCGAAATGGGCGCGAATCATCCCGGCGAGATCGCCTATCTGACCGGGCTGGCGCGGCCGGACGTGGCGATCGTCAACAATGCTGGTCCCTGTCATCTGGAAGGTTTCGGCGACGTGGCCGGCGTGGCGCGCGCCAAGGGCGAGATTTTCCAGGGCCTGAGGCCGGACGGCGTGGCGGTAATCAACCGGGACGATGAGTATGCCGGCTACTGGGTCGGGTTGAATCCGGGCCGCCGGATCGTGGATTTCGGGCTGGACCAGCCGGCGGCGGTGCATGGCGAGGTGCTGGATTCCGCGGTTAATCGCTTCCGCCTGAGCGTGGACGGGAACGAGATGGTTATTCAGTTACCGGTGCCAGGCCGCCACAACGTCCGCAATGCCCTGGCGGCGGCGGCGGCGGCGCTGGCGGTCGGCGCGGCGCTGACCGACGTTGGCCGGGGACTGGAAAGCCTGCGCGGGGTCGACGGCCGGCTGCAACGCCTGCCGGGCCGCCATGGCGGCGCGGTGATCCACGACGCCTACAACGCCAACCCGGCCTCGCTGGCGGCGGCGCTGGAGGCGGTGGGCGCCGGGCCAGGACGCAAGTGGCTGGTGCTGGGCGACATGCGGGAATTGGGGCCGGCGGCGGATGATCTGCACGCGCGCTCCGGGGCTGAAGCCAGGGTCGCCGGTTTCGAGCGATTGTACGCCCTGGGCGAGCACAGCCGTGCGGCCGTGACCGCGTTTGGAACCGGCGGTTTGCATTTTGAGGATGTCGACGCACTCGTCGCCGATCTGAACCGTGATCTTCGGCAAGGCGGTGAACCCACCGTCGTGCTGGTCAAGGGGTCGCGCGGGATGCGGATGGAGCGGGTGGTAGCGGCTTTGGCGGCGGGAGAGCCCTCCGTGAACCTGGGGGGGCACGCCTGATGCTGGTGCTGCTGGCCGAGTGGTTGGCCGATCATTTTTACAGCGGATTCAACGTCTTTCAGTATCTGACGCTGCGAGGAATTCTGGGTGTGCTCACGGCCCTGTCCATTGCGCTGATCGTCGGGCCGACCATGATCCAGCGGCTGAGCCGCGAGCAGATCGGCCAACAGATCCGCGAGGACGGCCCCAAAAGCCACTTTTCCAAGGCTGGCACCCCGACCATGGGCGGCGCACTGATTCTGGTCGCCATCGCGGTCGCCACGCTGTTGTGGGCGGATCCCCGCAACCGCTACGTCTGGATCGTGCTGCTGACCACCCTGGCGTTTGGCGCCATCGGCTGGCTGGATGATTACAAGAAACTGGTCTTGCGCAACTCCAAGGGCCTGTCGGCGCGCGCCAAATATTCCTTCCAGTCCGGCGTCGGGCTGGCGGCGGCGCTGCTGCTGTACTTCACCGCTCAGGCCCCGGTGGAAACCCAATTGATCGTCCCGTTCTTCAAGAACGTTGCCCTGAATCTCGGCTGGCTGTTTATCCCCCTCACCTACTTCGTCATCGTCGGCTCCAGCAACGCCGTGAATCTCACCGACGGCCTGGACGGGCTGGCCATCGTGCCGACCGCCATGGTCGCCGGGGCGCTGGCGGTGTTCTGCTACGCCTCTGGCAACCGAATTTTCGCCGAGTATCTGGGCATTCCCCATGTGCCGGGCGTGGGCGAGATGATGGTGTTCTGCGCGGCGATGGTTGGGGCTGGGCTGGGCTTTCTCTGGTTCAACGCCTATCCCGCCCAGGTGTTCATGGGCGACGTCGGCGCGCTGGCGCTGGGCGCGGCGCTGGGCGTGGTCGCGGTGGCGGTGCGGCAGGAACTGGTGCTGTTTGTGATGGGCGGGGTGTTCGTGATGGAGACCGTGTCGGTCATCCTGCAAGTGGCCTCGTTCAAGCTCACCGGCCGGCGCATCTTCCGCATGGCTCCGCTGCACCATCACTTCGAGCTGAAGGGCTGGCCGGAACCGCGGGTGATCGTCCGCTTCTGGATCATCACCATCATGCTGGTGCTGATCGGCCTGGCCACCTTGAAGATCCGGTAGGAGGAGACGCGCGGATGCTGCGACTGGATGGAACCACCCTGGTGGTCGGCCTCGGCAAGAGCGGATTGTCGGCCGTGCGGGCGCTCAAGGCGCTGGGCGCGGCGTTCGCCGTGACCGACAGCCGCGCCGATCCGCCGGGACTGGCGGCGCTGGGGGCGGAATTTCCTGACGCACCCTGCCATCTGGGTGGGTTCGATCCGGTCGAGTTCGCCAGCGCGGCGCGGTTGCTGGTCAGTCCCGGCGTGGCGGTGGCGACTCCCGTCATCGCCGAGGTGGCGGCGCGGGGCGTACCGGTCTGGGGCGACATCGAGTTGCTGGCCCGGCTGACTTCGGTACCCGTCGCGGCCATTACCGGCTCCAACGGCAAGAGCACGGTCACCACCCTGCTGGGGCTGATGGCCGAGCGGGCTGGAGTGCAGGTGGCGGTGGGCGGCAATCTCGGTACCCCGGCATTGGATCTTTGGTTGCGCGACGAGCGAAATGCCGGCGTGGCACCCGAATTGTACGTGCTGGAACTGTCCAGCTTCCAGTTGGAGACCACCTACAGCTTGAATGCCCGGGTCGCGGCCGTGCTGAACATCAGTCCCGACCACATGGACCGCTACGCCAGTCTGGATGACTACATCGCCGCCAAGCAGCGTGTGTTCCGGGGCGACGGGACGATGGTGGTCAACGCCGACGATCCGGCGGTGATGGCGATGGTCGAGCCGGGGCACCAGGTGGTGCGGTTCACGCTGGCTGAGCCGGGCGAAAGTGAATTCGGCTTGCGCCGCGAGGACGGCGAGACCTGGCTGGCGCAGGGCGCGGAACGCTGGATCGCCGCGGCGGAATTGAAAATCAGCGGCGATCACAACCTCGCCAACGCATTGGCGGCGCTGGCCATGGGCCACGTCCTCGGCCTGCGCCGGGAAGGCATGCTGGCGGCGCTGCGGGAATTCACCGGCCTGGCCCATCGCACCGTGTGGGTGCGGGAACGCGCTGGCGTGCGCTGGTTCGATGACTCCAAGGGCACCAACGTCGGCGCGACGGTAGCGGCAGTGCGCGGTCTGCCCGGCCGGGTGGTGCTGATCGCGGGCGGCGACGGTAAGGGCCAGGATTTCGGCCCGCTGCGGACGGCATTGGCCGACAAGGCGCGGGCAGTAGTGTTGATCGGCCGCGACGCACCGCTGATCGCCGCCGCGCTGGGCGACAGCGTGCCCCTGCATCGGGTGGCGGACATGGATGCGGCGGTGACGGTAGCGGCCCGACTGGCCCAGCCGGGCGATAGCGTGCTGTTGTCGCCAGCCTGCGCCAGCTTCGACATGTTCAGCAATTATGAAGAACGTGCCGCGGTGTTTGTCGCGGCGGTGCGGAGATTGCCCGAATGGTAAGCGTAACCGCCGAAGGTTCCACGAACCGGAACACGCTGCCGCGCGCCGGCGCGGGGCAATCCGCGCTGCCGTTCCCCGATCCCTGGGTGCTGGTCCCGGCCCTGTTGCTTCTGGCGCTGGGTTTGCTGATGGTGACTTCGGCTTCGATGCCGATCGCCGACCGCCAAACCGGTCAGCCCTTTTATTTCCTGTTCCGGCAGGGGGCGTATGCGCTGGTCGCCCTGCTGGCGGGTGGAATCGTGTTTCAAATTCCGGTGGCGCGCTGGCGGCGGGCGGGGCCGTTGCTGCTGGTGGCGGCGATCGGGCTGCTCGTCCTGGTGTTGATTCCAGGCATTGGCAAGGATGTGAACGGCGCCAGGCGCTGGATCGGCGTCGGTCCCATCAATGTTCAGGCGTCGGAAATCGCCAAGCTGTTCGCCCTGATTTACGTCGCCGGCTATCTCAAGCGACACGGCGAGGAATTGCGAACCGCCAATTTTCGCACCTCGGCGCTGGCCCTGTTCCGGCCGATGGTGGTGCTGGGGGTACTGGCGGTTCTGCTGCTGTTGGAGCCGGATTTCGGCAGCGTGGTGGTCCTGATGGCGACCGTACTGGGGATGGTGTTTCTGGCCGGCGTCAATCTCTGGCAATTTGGCGCCTTGCAGGTCGGGACCCTGGTGGTGATGGTGGTTTTGATCCTGTTCTCGCCCTATCGGCTGGCGCGGGCCTTGAGTTTTCTCAACCCCTGGGCGAACCCGGAAACTACGGGCTACCAGTTGGTCCACTCGCTGATCGCTGTCGGCCGCGGCGAACTGTTCGGGGTCGGATTGGGCGCCAGCGTGGAAAAGCTGTTTTATCTGCCCGAGGCCTACACCGATTTCCTGTTCGCGGTGCTGGCCGAAGAGCTGGGGTTGGTCGGCATCCTGACCGTCATCGCCTTGTTCGTGACGCTCGTGTGGCGGGCTTTCGGCATCGGACGGCGGGCGGAGCGGCTGGATCTGAAGTTCTCGGCCTGGCTGGCCTATGGTATCGGTCTGTGGATTGGCATCCAGGCGCTATTCAACATGGGCGTCAACATGGGTGTGTTGCCCACCAAGGGATTGACCCTGCCGCTGATGAGCTACGGCGGCAGCAGTCTGGTGGCGACGTGCATCGCGCTGGCGGTGCTGTTGCGGATCGATGTCGAAACCCGCGCCGGAGGGGTGCACGAGGAATGAGCGGCGAGCGGCCGGTGCTGATCATGGCCGGTGGCACGGGCGGCCACGTGTTCCCGGCGCTGGCGGCCGCCGAGCGGCTGCGGGTGCACGGCGCGCCGATCGTCTGGATGGGCACCCGGAACGGTCTGGAAGCGACCCTCGTACCCAAGGCGGGCATCCCGGTGGAATGGATCGAAGTGAGTGGATTGCGCGGCAAGGGGCTGGGGCGGAAGCTGCGAACCCCGCTGATGCTGGGGCGTGCGCTGGGGCAGGCTGGGGCGATCCTGCGCCGCTTGCGCCCGCGCGTGGTGCTGGGCATGGGCGGTTTCGCCAGCGGTCCGGGGGGGATGATGGCCCGGTTGCTCGGCATTCCGCTGGTGGTGCACGAGCAGAACGCCATCGCTGGCCTGACCAATCGCTGGCTGGCCCGATTCGCCAGCCAAACGCTGGAAGCGTTCCCCAACACCTTTCCGCCGGCGCGACGGGCGATCACCGTCGGCAATCCGGTGCGCGAGTCCATCGCCGCCCTGCCTTCGCCCGAAGCGCGGTGGGCCGGGCGCGATGGCCAGCCTCGGTTGCTGGTGCTGGGCGGCAGCCAGGGCGCGCTGGCGCTGAATCAACTCGTGCCGCGAGCGCTGGCCCTGCTCGGCGACGACGAACGTCCGGACGTCTGGCACCAGGCCGGCGGCCAGTTGCGTGAAGCCGCCGAGGCTGCGTATCGGGAGGCTGGGGTGACGGCGCGGCTGACACCGTTCATCGAGGACATGGCCGAGGCTTACGGCTGGGCTGATCTGGTGCTGTGCCGGGCTGGGGCGCTGACGATCGCGGAGCTGGCGGCGGCGGGAGTCGGCGCGCTGCTGATCCCCTTTCCGTTTGCGGTGGACGACCACCAGACCGCCAACGCCCGGTTTTTGGAACAAGGCGGCGCAGCGTTGATCCGCCAGCAGGCCAGCCTGGACACCGAACATCTGGCCGCTGCCCTGCGCGACCTGCTTGGCGACCGCGCCCGCCTGCTGAACAGGGCGATGGCGGCGCGGAGCCTGGCGAAAATCGAAGCCGCCGAACACGTGGCGCGGGCGTGCCTGGACCAGGCGTGCTCCTGAACGAACGATGGATGCAACGAGAGTCGAACCGATGGAAAAACCGCTGATCAGGACCATTCCCGAGGCCTGGCGCGACATGCGCCGGATTCGTCAGGTCCATTTTGTCGGCGTCGGTGGGGCCGGGATGAGCGGCATTGCCGAGGTGCTGCTGAATCTGGGTTACCGCGTGTCTGGTTCCGATCTGCGCGCCAGTGCGGTGACGGCGCGGCTGGCCCAGTTGGGTGCAACGATCAATCAGGGCCATGCCATCGAGCATATCGCCGGCTGCGACGCGGTGGTGATTTCCAGTGCGGTGGCCGAGGACAATCCGGAAGTGATAGCAGCACGGGCGGCCCGAATCCCGGTGGTGCCGCGCGCCGAGATGCTGGCTGAACTGATGCGGTTCCGTTATGGGGTCGCGGTGGCGGGCACCCATGGCAAGACGACGACCACCAGCCTGATCGCCAGCCTGCTAGCCGAGGGTGGGCTGGACCCGACGTTCGTGATCGGTGGCCGGCTGAACAGCGCCGGCGCAAACGCCAGGCTGGGCGCGGGCCGCTATCTGGTGGCGGAAGCCGACGAAAGCGACGCCTCATTCCTGTTCCTGCAACCGATGGTGGCGGTGGTCACCAACATCGACGCCGATCATTTGCCGACCTACGGCGGCGATTTCGAGCGGCTGCGCGCGACCTTCGTCGAGTTCCTGCACCACCTGCCGTTCTACGGACTGGCGGTGCTGTGCGCCGATGATCCACAGGTGCAGGCGATCCTGCCGCACCTGAGCCGGCCGGCGCTGACTTATGGCGTGAGCGAGGATTGCGACGCGCGGGCCACCGACATCATCCAGGATGGGTTGCGCACCCGATTTTTGGCGCATCTGCCGAATCTCGAGACGCCGTTGCCCATCATCCTGAACCTGCCCGGCCGACACAGCGTGCTGAACGCGCTGGCGGCCATCGCCGTGGCGAACGAACTGGGGGTTACGGAACCGGCCATCCGGCGCGCCCTGCTCAACTTCCAGGGTATCGGCCGGCGGTTCCAGCAACACGGTGAGTTGCAACTGCCCGACGGCGGCCGCGCCACCGTGATGGACGATTACGGCCACCATCCGCGGGAGATTCAGGCGGTGCTGAACGCGCTGCGCGGCGCCTGGCCGGAGCGGCGGCTGGTGCTGGCGTTCCAACCGCACCGGTTTACCCGCACCCGCGATCTGTTCGACGACTTCGCCCAGGTGCTGTCTGAGGTGGATACCCTCATCCTGCTGGACGTATATCCAGCCGGCGAAAAACCCATCCCTGGCGCCGACGGGCGCAGCCTGAGTCGGGCGATCCGGGTGCGCGGCAAGGTGGACCCGATCTTCGTCGAGCGGATCAGCGATCTGCCAGCGGCGCTGCCGGGCCTGCTGCGCGACGGCGATCTGTTGTTGATGATGGGGGCGGGCGACATCGGAGCCATGGCGGTGCAACTGGGGCGCGACGGCTTGCCGGGCGCGGGTTGAACGAGGGAAACCGAGGGGGGATGGCGGGTGCAACAGACACAACGGCGGATGGTCAGCGATCCAGCGGAATTCGGCAAGGTGGCGGTATTGATGGGCGGCTGGTCGGCGGAGCGGGCGGTGTCGCTGGTCAGCGGCCAGGCCGTGTTGCGGGCCCTGCAGGCGCGCGGAGTGGATGCGCATGGCATCGACGTCGACCGCAAGATTCTCGGCGCGCTGGCCAACGGCGGTTTCGACCGGGCGTTCATCATCCTGCACGGGCGCGGTGGCGAGGACGGCGTGATGCAGGGGGCACTGGATCTGCTGGGCCTGCCCTACACCGGCAGCGGGGTGTTGGCCTCGGCGCTGGGCATGGACAAGCTGCGTACCAAGCAGGTTTGGGTGGGCGCGGGTTTGCCGACGCCACCCTGGCGTTTGGTCGAGAGCGCGGCGGAATTGGCGGACACCACCGCCAAGCTGGGCTTGCCGCTGGCCGTCAAGCCGTCCCGCGAGGGGTCCAGCATCGGTATCAGCCGGGTCGACGATCCTTCGCAGTTCCAGGCCGCCTGGGAGCGGGCCACCGCCTGCGATTCGCCGGTGCTGGTGGAACCGTGGATCATGGGCCAGGAATACACCGGCGGCCTGTTGCAAGGCGAGGCGCTGCCGCTGATCCGGCTGGAGACGCCGCGCGCCTTCTACGACTACGAAGCCAAGTACCACGCGGACGACACCCGTTACCTTTGCCCCTGCGGCTTGCCCGAAGCGCGCGAGGCTGAACTGCGGGAACTGGTGCGCCGGGCGTTCGTGGCGGTGGACGGCTACGGTTGGGGGCGGGTCGATTTGCTGGTGGACGCCCAGGAGCGGCCCTGGCTGCTGGAAGTCAACACCGTGCCGGGTATGACCGACCATAGCCTGGTGCCGATGGCGGCGCGGGTGGCCGGTTTGCATTTCGAGGAGCTGGTCTGGCGCATTCTGGAAACCAGCCTGGCCCGGCCGGGCTGAACGGGGGATCACGATGCAACTCGGACGGGGCCGCCACCGGGGGGCGACATCGCTCAAGCGCACGCCACCGGCCACGGCGGGTCGGTGGTGGGCTATTTGCAAACCGTGGCTGCGTGGGCTGGGCGTAGTGCTGGTCCTGGCGGCGGTTGGCTTCGGTCTGGAGGCCGGACTTCGCGCGCTGCGCGAGCCGGGCGCTTTCCCGCTGCGCCAAGTGCGGGTCGAGGGCGAGTTGCGCAACCTGACCGAGGCGGACTTGCAGCCGCTCGCCCGCGCCTATCTGGGCCAGAATTTCTTCGTCGCCAATCTGGATGAGTTGCGCACGGCGCTGGCCGCCGACCCTTGGGTCGAGGAAGTCGCCGTGCGGCGTGGCTGGCCGGACACGGTGGAAATCCGGCTGCGCGAGCGGGCGGCCTTCGGCTACTGGGGCGAGCGCGGGGAGATGGTGGACGTGAACGGTTATCGCTTCCGTCCGGCCGTGGTGCGCCAATCGGGACCATGGCCGCGCCTGGCGGGTCCCGAAGGCCGCGAAAAGGCGCTGATCAAGGCGTGGCGTGACATCCGCGCCCAGTTGGACCCCGTGGGTCTGACGCTGGTGCAACTGACCCAGGACGAACGGCGAGCCTGGTGGCTGACCTTCGATGGTGGTCTTGAGGTGTATCTGGGACGCGAGCGGTTCGAGGAGCGGTTGCAGCGGTTGGCCCAGGTCTACCCACGGATATTGGCCGCTCAGGTCGACCGGATCGCGGTAGTGGATTTGCGGTACGGCAACGGGTTCGTCGTGCGCTGGAGAGCGGGGCCACCGGCCCCGGCGGCGGGTTAGGCTGG
>JBDHRD010000229.1:0-4422 GCA_039807425.1 Candidatus Contendibacter sp.
GGCCGGGCGGGTTGCGCTTGGGCGTCAGCGGCGTGGGCCGGGCGATTTCCTGCATGAACTGGGTGATGCGGAACACAAGCGATCTCCTTCAACCATTCAGGCGCAAGCCGGTCTTCTTGAGCATCCGGGTGCTGTACAGGATGTCGCGGGCGCGGCAGGCGTCGCCGAGAATTGAGGCGATGCGGTCGGCCTTGGCGGATACCTCGGCGCGGCTTGCCCCATGCGCCATCGCAAACAGGTTGTAGGGCCAGTCCGGTAAATGCCGAGGTCGGCGATAGCAATGGGTCACGAATTCCAGCGCCCCGACCCGCTCGCCCAATTCGTCCACTTTCTCATCGGCCACGTTCCACACCGTCATGCCGTTGGCGGCGTAACCGATGCGATAATGGTTCGGCACCACCCCGATGCGGCGGATCGCGCCAGCATCCAGCAAGGCTTGCAGGCCCGCCATCACCGTCTCCGCGTCGCTGTTCAGTTGCGCGGCGAGCGCGTGATAGGGTTGCGGGGTCAGCGGCAAGCCGGCCTGGGTGACGAGAATGAGCGGTCGCAATTCCGCCAGCCGTTCGGGCGACAGGGGCAATGCAGTTCCGTGTTCGACGAGCGGCTTGGAGGGTTCGACCCGACCCGCACCCACCGCAAACTTCGCCTCGATGAAATACTCGCGTTCCTTGGGAACGTTGAGCACCGGCAAGCCGGTCGCCGCCGCGATGTGTTCGACGGTTTCGTTCATGCCGGCGGGTGTTTCGGTCGCCAGCACGAACCACATATTGAAAGCGTGGTCACGCCGGTAGTTGTGCGCCACTTCCGGGAAGCCATTGACGATGCGGGCGATGCGCTCGAAGTCCGCTTCCGGCGCTTGCAAGGCCGCCAACGAGAACGCGCCGCCCAGCCGTTCGATCTGATACAGCGGCCCGAACCGGGTCAGCGTGCCATTCGTCAGCAAATCCCGCAGGGCTTGCAACACGGCCTCCTCGTTCGATTCCAACCGCTCGGCCACCACCGCGAACGGCCGTTCGCACAGCGGAAATCCGCCCTGCCAGTCGTCGATCAGGCGGTGTTGCAACTCGTTCATGCCGCGCTTCTAAAATGGGTCAGCGGCGCTGACGTCGCCAGCGGCAAGTAATACGCCCCTCGTTGCCGGAAACAGTGGCTGCTGAACAGTACGTTGCAGGGGTAAGTTGCCAGGTTCCGCTCGACCCGCAATCGCTCGATCCGCTCCAGTACCTGGTCGCGCTGGCGGCCGTGCATCATGCAGAACAGGTTGTAAGGCCAGTCCGGCAAGCGCCGGGGCCGGCGATAGCAGAGATTGACGCCGGATTCCGCCGCCAGCATTCGCCCGGCCGCACTGACTTCGGCATCGGGAATATCCCAGACCACCATTGCGTTGGCGCGATAACCGAGTTCACGGTGACGGACGATGACGCCGAGACGCTTGATGACACCTTGCCGTAATCCGTGTTGCAGCCGTTCCAACACCGTCTGCTCGGATAGACCCAGCGATTGCGCCAAAGCGTGATAGGGACGGTTAACCAGCGGCAAGCCCGGTTGTAGCGCCGTCAACAGGCGTTCATCCACTTCATCGAGATGGATTTCCGCAACCCCCTCACCCTTTGGGGAAGAGGGGTTGGGGGTGAGGGGAGCCGTTCGCCCACCGCTGCGCAAATCGAAACCCAGATCGATATGGAATTCTTCCAGCAGCGGCAGGTCGAGCACCGGCAGCCTGGCCTTGGCTTCGATCTCGGCCAACACCGCTTGCAAGCGTGATTTTGAAGCGGCGGTCAGCACGAACCACAGATTGAAATCGTGCTCGCGCTGATAGTTATGGTTCACTTCGGGATAGTCGTTGACCAGCCGCGCCACCGCATCGAGCCGCGCCGGCGAAACGGCCAGCGCGGCCAAGGTGCTGACCCCCAGCCGCCGGGTGGCGAACACCGCGCCAACCCGGCTGACCTTGCCCTCGTCCTGCAACCGGCGCAGCATCGCCAATACCTCATTCTCGCTCCATCCCAACCGTTCGGCGATGACCCGAAAGGGATAAGCCGTCAGGGGAAAATCACGCTGAAAACGATTGAGCAGTTCGAGGTCGGCGTCGCCCATGTCGCCCATGTCAAAAGCCGATGCGGTGGGCGCGGGAAGTGAAGAAAATGCCGCTCGGGCTTTCCGCCGGCAGTTCGGCGAGCTTGGCGAAACTGGCCGTGTCGTAGATCACGACCTTGTGGTCGTCGCGCGCCGAAACCCACACGTTCTCGCCGCGCGGAGTGAATTCCAGATGCAACACCGCCTTGCCCGGTTCCAAGGTCTGGACGATCTGCCCGGTCAAGGTGTCGATCACCTGCACGAAGCCGTTGTCCGGGAACGCGAAATTCACCCAGACTTGCCGACCGTCGGGACGGGCGACCACGAACACCGGCTGACCGCGCACCGCGATGCGGGCGGTTTCCTTCCAGTGGATCGTATCCGCCACCAGCACTTCATGACGACCGATGGCGGGTAAATAGACCTGATGGCCCGCTACGGCCCAACCGCGCAGATGGGGCATCTTGAAGACTGGCAGTTTCTCCTCGCCCCGGCCGTAATTGGCCAGAATCCGCTTGACGCCCTGCTGAGTCTGCCAGGTATCGAGCAGCGCGATGCCGTCCTCGCCAAACAGGCCGGCCATGTAGTAACGGCTATCCGGCGTCACCAGCCCATCGTAGGGCGCTTTGCCGATGTTGCTGAATTTCTCCACCTTCGGCGCTTTGGGATCGCGCAGGTTGGCGATCCAGATTTGATCGGCGTCGAACAGGGAATAGATGAAGCGGTCGCCCGGCAGATCGGCGATGCCGACCACTTTCGACAGCTTGCCGTCGCCATACGCGGCGGGAATGTCGGCCACCGGCTCCAGCGTGTCGGCGGCAAACACCTTGAGGCCGCCCGGTTCGTAATTGGCGACCGCGACCAGTCGCCCGTCCTGGGAAATCGCCCCGCCGATGCTGTTGCCACCCTGCACGACGCGCTTCTCCAACGTCCCGCGCAGAATGTCCACCTTGCTCAGCCCGCCGTCGCGCCCGAATACGTAGGCGTAACGCTGGTCGCGCGAGAACACCACCGAGGCGTGCGACAGATCGCCCAGACCGTCCACCCGGTCGATGATGCTGTTGGTGCTGGTGCTGACGATGAGGACGCGCCCGGCGCCGCGTTCGATGATGACGCCCAGATCACCCGTGCCGCGCAAGATCGGCTCCGCGCCCCACGCCCATGGCGGCAACAGGGCGAACAGCATCCACCACCCGAGTAACAAGGCTCTCGACAGCGTCATTTCGGTTCCTCCGGGAAGCCGCGCAGCAGTTGCGCCACGATCCAGTCGGCCTCGGCTTCGCTCAAAAAGGTTTTCCAGGGCGGCATGGCGGTGCCAGGCCGACCCAGTAGAATGGTGTATTTCAAACCATCTGGCGGCTTATCGCGCAGGGTTTCAGGCAACAGCGCCGGCCCCAGGCCGCCGCGCAAGGTCAGGCCATGACAGGAACCGCAATCCTGCCGCACCATGCGGACGAGTTCCTGGCTACGTTCCGGGGACGGCGCGGGTGGTTCCTGCGCCAGTGCCAAAGAACTAGAATTGAGGCTGCTCAGCGCCAAAACCGCCAGTCCGATTCTGACGCGCGTCAAAAAGAAAACACCCTCGTGGCTCGGCTTCGTATTGGGGGGCGAAAGCGTGAAAAAGCGCCGGCGAGGGTGCATAACAACTAAGTGCTGCATGGTTGTTGTCTTTGTGTCAGCCCGTCGCAGCAGACGGGAATCAGTGATCGGCTTTCAGCCAGCCACCGCTCTTGACAAACGGTGGCTGGAGAAATCCACTTTTTACTTGGCCATCCCCAGAATCCAGGCCACCAGCGCGGTAAGGTCGGCATCGGGCACGGTCGGATTGGGCGGCATCGGCACCTGGCCCCACACGCCCACGCCGCCTTCCTTGATCTTCTTGGCCAGCATGGCCGGCGCGTCGGCTTGGCCCTTGTATTTGGCGGCCACGTCCTGATAGGACGGACCGACCAGCTTCTTGTCCACGCTGTGGCAAGCCAGGCAGTTGTACTTCTTCGCCAATTCGTCGCTCGCCTGCGCCGTCGGCGCGATCAGCAGGGCCAGCGCCAGCGCGCTGAGGTACTTGATACGCATCATGAATCTCCTTTTTCTTCTCAGTAAACGTCGTTCTGCGTGTTATAGACGTTGAACTTGCCGGTCGGGGTGATCAGCTTCGGATCCTTGATGACGGTCTTCAGCTTCAAGGTCTTGTCGTCCACCACCACAATGGCGGATTCCTTATCCTTGGCGCTCCACACCGAGAACCAAACCTCGTCGCCGGCCTTATTGTACTCCGGTTGCACCACGCGCTTCGCGCCATCGTCCTTCAAACCCGCCCATTCGGCGATTGGTAACACCTGATAGGGC
>JBDHRD010000230.1:0-4422 GCA_039807425.1 Candidatus Contendibacter sp.
TCGCCCGCCGTGGATGCCGCATCGTCCACCGCGTTTGGCTTTACCGTAACCCTCACCGTCGCAGTGTCACTCTCGGTGAAGTCACCTCCAAAATTGACTGAAAGACGATAAGTGAAGGTATCGGTCCCAGAGAAGCCTTGGTCTGGCCTATAGGTAATGGAGTTACCACTGACCACAGCATTACCATTAGCTGGCGATCTCCTCACGGACATTGAAATGGAGCATTCAGTACATTGAATAGTATCATTGGTCCTCACGTTAATACGAACCGAGTTCCCCGCCACGACGGCAGCTGTATCATCTCTCGCTGTTACAAGCTGAGACTGCTGCGCCAACAACAAGTGTTCCCAGTCCGGCAAGAGCAATAAACCAAGGCTCGTGAATATCAAGGCAGCGATTCTTGCCAAGAGCTTAAAGCAATCCAATGGTCGAGTTTTCATGGTGATGCCGCCCTTATCACGGGTTTTTCCCATCGGTTGCCTTTATCGACAACCGCCCCCGTTTAACAAAATGTTATTGTAAGGGGCTGCTTTCCCCGATCAAGGTAAACGCCGCCCAGAATACCGGATGCGCCATGTTCGGCTGCTCCAGCAGCGCCAGTTGCGCCCGCCGCAGCGCTTCGGCCCGCCCCAGGTTCGGTGCCTTCCGGTAAAAATCGAACGTCCGGGTGGTCAGGAACACCGTGGGTTCCGAGACCACGTACCAATGGGACGCCAGCAGCGACCGGGTGCCCGCGTAGAAAAACGCCGTGGCCAGCCCGGACAATCCCTCCCCACGCAGACGCCCACCTCCCGCACCCGCCGTGTTGCAGGCCGATAGCAGCACCCAGTCGGCATCCAGCTTCAGGCCGGCGATGGTGCTGGCGCTGAGCAAGCCGTTATCCCCGCCGTCAGCCGCCGTTCGCGGCGTCAGCGCCAGCGCCGGTTCGGTCAGACAGTCCAACTCCCCCGGCAACAGCGCATGGGTGGCAAAGGCAATGGTGCGGTAATTCTGGAGATTGCTGGCCTGCACAGCGGGAATGGTAGCCTGCCGGCCCAGCACGACTGCCTGCTCCGGCCTCGCGCCCAAGGTGCGGGCCAGCGTGCGCAGTTCAGTCGCCGTTTCCGGGAGTTGCGGCAAGCGGCTGAGTGATTTGGTGTCGAATTGACAGTTTTGCACGATCTGCTCGACCCGGCCAACCCCGCCGCGCAGCGCGCCGGCTTGCTCCGAAAACACCGGGTCGCCGAAGCCGATGAACGGCGCGCGGGCCTGCGACGCCCCGGCTACCTGGCGGAACTGTTCCAGCGCCACCACCGACGGCAGCAGACTGAGCGCCATGTCGCGCACCAGCCAGGCCGCCCGCCGGTAATCGCCGGGGTCCGTCGGGGCCTGCCGCACCAACAGCGCGGGCGGCAGGCTGAGCAACGCCCCCGCCGGCGCCACGAGCAGATGTTCGACGCCGGCCAGCGCCGGTTCCAGGGGACCCAGCAATTGCCGGTACAGTTCGTGGGCGAGGCTCAGATCGAAAGCGGGTACATTGCCGGAACTGGCGTCCACCCCCGCGCGCAGCCGTTCGACCGCGGCGGTCACCTGTCGCGCGGGCAGCTTCACGGCAACGCCGCGCAAGGCGCCGTCCGCCTTGACCAGAAACACCCAGGTCTCCCGCTCGCCGGGCAGCACCCGCAACAGCGCCTCGCCGCGCCGCAACAACTTGGCGACTTCCGCCGCATTCAGCGGGGTCGGCGTGACGAGGCGGCCATAGCGCGGGAAGCGCGCCTGCAACTGTTCCTCCCGCCGCTGGTACTCCTCCGCTGCCGCACGCAATCTGGCCTTGAGCGCCTCTTCCTTGGCACCATCGCGCGCCAGGAACGGTTTGCTCTGCTCCACGCCCAATTCGTATTGAATGTCCTGTCTGGCCTTCGAGGCGTCTTGCAAGGCCCGTGCGGTATCCCGTACCTCGGGGTTGGTTTCCGCAAGGCGCGCAGCCACCTGGGTGACGGCCCGGCCCGCCGCCGGTGTCTGCCCCAACTGCGAAACCGTGAACGCTTCGTCGAGCAGGGCCGTATTGCCGCCCGTGGCATCCCGCTCGGCCAGTTCGAACAGCAATTCGAGATAACCCTCGAGATCATGGGTCTGCACCTGCGCCAGCGCCGCCCGGTCGCTCACCAGGATTCTCCGCGCCTCGCGCCACCATGTCAGGGCACGTTCCGGTTGGCCAGCGGCTCGTTCGACTTCAGCCAGGGTCATCAGCGCCTCGGCCAGCGCCCGACCCTCGCCGAACAGAGCCCGTTTCAACTCGACCGCCGCTTGGGCCTGGGCGCGCGCCTGGTCGTAGGATTGGCGGCGGCGATAGACCTCCGCCAGGCGTTGCTGGCTTTCGCCCACCCAGTGGTAGTCGCCGCCGCGCACGGTATCGAAAACCTTGAGCGCTTGCGCGTAGGCGGTTTCTGCTTCCGCCAGCTTGTCCAGCGCAACGTAGACATCGCCCACACCGATCAGTGAATGAGCGATCTGGGGATTCATTTCACCCTGCCGGGAACGCGCCGCAGCCGCCTTGCTGGATTCCCAGGATTGTTGGGCGTATTGCTCGGCCCGAACTCGATCACCGCGATACAGCTCGTACCAGGCCCGATAGACCAGGAATTCTGACCAGTCCGAGACATCCGGCGAGGCCTTCACCAGGGGCTCGGCGCGCTGAAACATGGCTGCTGCCGCGCCGGGCTGCAAGCGGCTGAGTTCGCGGGCCATCCGCGCGGCCAGATACCCACCGCTGGGATCGTTGGCTCCTTTGATACGCTCGTGAATTTCCAGCGCGCGTTGCGCCAACTCCAGCGCACGCTGGTGATTTTTCGCGGAGTTATACAGAGTGCTTAGTTCGTCCAGGGCAGTGAACTGCCCCATGTCTTCCAAGCCGATGAATCGGCCTTCGGGCGCCACAGCCTGTTCGGCCAGCGCGATCAACTGCGACCGACTGCCGGGGAGCTGTTCCTGGGCCGTGCCCCGCAGCGAAGCTTGGACGAAGCCCTCGAACATCGGCGCCAGGTGCGCTGGACCCCAGAGCACGAAGGCGCGGTTATCAACGCCAGCCGCGATCAGCAGGTAGGGAAAGCCACCATTGTAGCTGGTACAGCGACGCAGAACCGCCGGCTGCTCGTTCAGGATGCGGGTGGCTTCCGGATCGCCACAGTCCGCTTCGGACTGCACGGTCTTGGCCAAGTCACCCTGGTTAAGGAAGGTTTGTTCCCAGTTCGCCGCCGGGCGCGGGAGGTCGCCCTGCCAGACTAGGCCGGCGGCGCGTTCCCAGCCCGGACAGCGGATTTCGAACTGCTCTAAGCCTTGGCCACTGCCGGCTTTGTAGAACTCGCAGGCGACATCGCCCAACGCCTTGGTATTTTCAGGCAGAGTGATCCGCGTCCCGACCGGCAAGCCCTCGGGCGCCGCTGTTGGACCTCCTCCTGTAGCGCATCCTCCCAGCATCAGCATACCGATCAGCAGAAACACAATACCGCCCCAGCGCTTACCGTGAGTCATGGTTCCCCTCCCCACATGACAGGTTTATTGGTTGTTTAACCGCAGCGCTTTTCTCGCTCGAACTGGCCGGGCGCCTGTTCTATCGCTCGTTACTTAACAGTAGTTGATCCATCCACGCGGATGAACTCGCTCCGACGATTCAATTCGCGATCGGTTTCCGTGGTGTTGGAGGCCACGGGATACGCCTCTCCGTAACCCTTGGCGATCAACCGGTTGGGAGCGATCCCGCGTTCGATCAGATAATCCCTTACGGCCTGTGCCCGTTCCTGGGATAGCTTTAGATTTTGTTGGTCGGAACCGATAGCGTCGGTATGGCCGGCGATCACCAGTACCGCATCGGTCAGCGCCGGGCTTTTCAAGGCGCTGACGTATTCGTTTAGCAGCTTATAGGCATCACTGCGAATGCGTGCGGAGTTGGTATCGAAATGGATTAAAGCCGCGACCTTGGGCCGGTCTCGAACCAGAGTCGGATAATCCAGAGTGTCGGCTGGTAGAGAAGAGGTAGCGGACGACGAACCAGGGGAGGTAGTAGTGGCGGCGGGATCGTTGACGATACCCGCCGGACCCCGCAATCTCCCCACGCTCGGGCTACCCGAACCGCCCCGCAGCTGTAAGCCTGGCCGCGCGTTGCCTGGAGCGCTCAGCGCCCGTTCAATTTCTGCGGCGGTCTCGGGAGACGACGGCGCTGCGCCAACGATGTTCCACGCCAGCAAGATGACTAGACCGACAATCCAGCCACAGGGAGCCATGTTACCACATTGAATAGTTTTCACCGGGTTGCACCTCTTCGACCACCATAGCATATAGCCAACTACTGGATCATTGGCCTTGTCCATCCAGCCCTCTTAAGGTCCGTGATAATTTATTGTATAATAACACAATTTTTAAAATATCTTGAGGTATCCCCATGTT
>JBDHRD010000231.1:0-4392 GCA_039807425.1 Candidatus Contendibacter sp.
GTGATCGGCCCGGTGTAGGCCTCGCTCTGCGGCTTGCGCGGCGGGTACTGCACGTAGGTCTTCATCAGGTCCTTGATCGCCGCGCTGATGGTGATCATGCTCCAGGTGCGTTCGGTCCAGTTGTTCATGAACAGGTCATAGCGCTCCTGCGGGTCTTGCCACAGATCGAAGACCTGCGGCACCGTGGCCACGTACTTGTCCGGGCCCTTCCAGCCCAGGTTGCTGTCCACCGCCAGAGCACCGGTGGCCTGCCCGTTGTCGCCGCGCAGGTTGAACACCGCCTTGTAGTTGCCGACGCGCGCCGCGCCCGGCGTCAGCTCGTTCTCGGTGAAATAGAACCACGAGGTGCGCGGATCCTTGCTCGTGCCGAACAGCACCGGCGAGATGTCGAAGCTGTCGAAGTAGATGGGCTTGCCCTCGCGGTCGTTCGTCGGCAGATCGACGCCGCCGACCTTGGCGAAGGTGGCCATCAGGTCGAGCCCGCCGACGATGTCGTGGTTGCGCACGCCGGCCTTGATCTTGCCCGGCCAGATCGCGATCGCCGGCACACGGTTGCCGCCTTCGCGCACCGTGCCCTTGGTGCCGCGCAGCGGCGTGTAGCCGGCGTCGGGATAGACATCCTGCCAGGCGCCGTTGTCGGTCGTGTAGACGACCAGCGTGTTCTTGTCGAGGCCGAGCGCCCGCAGCTTGTCCATGATGCGGCCGATGCGCGTGTCGAGCTCGACCACCGAGTCGGCGTACTTGCTCTTGCTCGGCGACTTCAGTTGGAACTCCGGCGCCGGCAGGTTCGGCTGGTGCACCTTCATGAAGTTGACGTTGATGAAGAACGGCTTCGACGGATCCTTCGCCGCGGTGTCGAGGAACTCGAGCGCCGCCTTCTCGACATAGCCGTCGAAGAACGGGATGCCGACCACGCCGTCGGGATAGGTCACGCCGTGCAGCGTGACCGGCTTGCCCGGCTCGTCGACGTACTGGCCGTTGATCTTGAAGTCTTCCTTCGGTTTCTCGCCGGCCTTGCCCGACAGCGAGCCGATCGTCACCTTGTTGAACATGGCGCGCAGTTCCGGGTCCATGTCGGGGAACCAGGTCGGGTCGCCATAGGTGTAGGCGTTCAGGTGGTACAGGCCGACGTACTTCATCACGTCGTAGCCCTGCGCATTCGGCAGCGCGTAGTCCGATTCGCCGAGGTGCCACTTGCCGGTGAAATAGGTAGCGTAGCCGGCCTGCTTAAGCACCGAGCCGAGCGTCCACTCGGCCGCCGGCAACCCGCCGCCCTGGCCCTGGAAAGCGACGGTGGTCATGCCACTGCGATTCGGGATACGGCCGGTCTGCATCGCCGCGCGGCCGGGCGTGCAGCTCGGCTGGGCGTAAAACGAAAAAAACGTCATTCCATCGGCCGCCATGCGGTCGATGTTGGGCGTGGGCATGCCGCGTCCCTCGCCGCCGCCGTAGGGACCAAGATCACCATAACCGGTGTCGTCGGACACGATGAACAGGATGTTGGGCTTGCCGCCGGTCGCGCTGGCGGGGCTGCCGATGGTCAGCTTCTGGCCGGGCTTGATCTCATCCGAGGTCAGTTTGTTCTGCGCCTTCAGGGCATCCACGGGGACCTGGAAGCGCTCGCCGATCACGATCAGTTCGTCGCCATCGGTCACCGCATAGGTGGCGGTGACGGTGTCGTACTGGCCCCGCGCGTGGTGGCGCGCGCCCTGGTCGGCGGCCTGGGCGCCGCCCACAGCTAGACAGGCCGTCAGGGCCAGAACCGAGCCGGCGGTTTTGATTCCCCTCACGAGGGGCGATTTGGGGAGCGTTCGTTTATTGAGTCGCATGAGTGATATCCTCCGGTATTGAATGTCGTTGTCGTACCATCGGGCCAAACCGCCGGCGGCCCGTCGAACAGGCGACCGGCTCTTCACCCATGAATGGAATGTCCGACCGATCCGCATGTTTTATTGCCTATCATCCCACCGGCACGGCAACGAAACTATTGGACGAAAGGGCAACGGAGTTTGCCCGAAAGGGCAAGAGGGTTTGCTCGAAGGGGCAAAGGTAGGCGCGGCCGTGGTTGCAGCCACAATCAATCGGCCAGGTGGCGCAGCCGTTCGGCCAGTCGGACGGAAAAGTGGCGGCGGACCGCGGGTTCTGCTTTAGCGCGACAGCTAGAGATTCGTTGTCTGTCTGGTTAAGAGGCCAGGTCCGGTCAAACTATTTCAGGCACGGTTGAAAGGCTGGCGAGCCTTGATCTTCACACCAAGGAACACTACCCGCCCAGCGCGTAACCGTCCTGTTCCGACAAGGGTCGGACGCGGACCTCGAAGTCAACGCGCTGGTTGAGTCGGTTTAAGATCACCGTGAGGTGATCCACGGTAAACCGGCTGAGCTTGACGTTCCGGATACGGGAAAACTCGCTGTGAGGGATTTTCGTCCGAACTTCAGCCTGCCGCGTAGTGAGATTCTCCCTGTTCAGGATCTTGATGATCTCGGCGGCGAGAATGGCTTTGAGCTGCTCGACATCGGCGTTTGGGTGGCCCAGGTCGCGGAAGACGTTTCCACTTCCCCGGATCAGTTCAAGTTCCTCGGTCATCGTAATGCTTCCTTCAAGCGTTTGATCCGTTCGCGGATCAGATCAATTTCGCTCTGCGGCGTCTCCCGGCCCTTCCTGGATTTCTTCTGAAAGGCGTGGATTACCCAGATATCCGCATCGAACTGGAGGGCGTAGACGGTTCGATAGGCGTCTCCCCGGTAAGCAAGGGCGATCTCGAACACGCCCGATCCCAGCCCTTTCATAGGCTTGGCGATATCGGCCTTGCCACCTTCAGCGGCGACGGTCAACGCTCGTTCGATCTCAAGCCGCGCGCTTTCCGGGAAGATATCGAAGTCCTTGCGGGCTGCCTTGATCCATGAAATGGGTCTTGTATTCCTTGCCATGCCAAATGTTGGCAATTTTACCAACATCCTGTCAAGAATTTCCTTTTCCTACCCATCGCATGGCATGGCGCTACCAGATCATTCAATGTCTCTGGGTGAGGTGGAGTATCCCTGGATCAGGTTCGAGTAGGCCGAGGCCACAATCAGTCGGCCAGGTGTTGCAACCGCTCGGCCAGTCGGCCGAGTTCGGCCGCCGAGCCCACGTTCAGCTTTACCATGAGCTGTGCGCGTTGCAGCTTGACGGTGCGTTCCGCGATCCCCAGCGCGTCGGCGACTTGTTTGTTGATTTGGCCGGCGGCGATGCCATCGAAGATCACGCGCTCCCGGGGAGTCAGCGTGGCGAAAGCCGCGCGCAGCCGTTCCGCTTCGACGCGGGCGGCGCGCTGGGCTACGTCGCGGGCGAGGGCGCGCTGGATCGCCTCGAACAAAGCCTCGCGCTCGACCGGCTTGATCAGAAAATCCACCGCGCCGGCCTTCATCGCCCGCACGCTGGCGGCCACGTCGGCGTAGCCGGTCAGAAAGATCACCGGCAACGGGTTACCCTGGTGCCGCAGGGCCGCCTGCAAGTCGAGACCCGACGGCCCCGGCATTCGCACGTCGAGCAACACGCAGCCGGGACGATCCGGCGGTGGCTGCAACAGAAAATCACCCGTCGAGGCGTAGCCGCGCGCCTCGAAACCGGCCGCGCCGAGCAGTCGCAGCAGCGCGGTCCGCAGCGATTCGTCGTCGTCGACGACGTGGATCAGGGGTGGAAGGGTGCTCATGTCGGCCCCGGCGCGCCCGCGCCGCCGGCCACCGGCCATTCGGCCCGGAACACCGCGCCCTCGCCGGGGCCGGCCTCGACCCGGATACGACCGCCGTGGGCTTCGACCAGGGTGCGGGTGATCGACAGCCCCAGCCCCATGCCTTTGCGCTTGGTGCTGAAGAACGCATCGAACAACTTCGGCAGATCCTCGGGGGCGATGCCGTGACCCCGATCGCGCACCACGAGGGCCAGGCGATCCGCGTCGCGCTCGACGGACACGACGACCGTGCGCCGGGCCTCGAGCAGGCCGTTCACCGCGTCCATGGCGTTGAGCACCAGATTGAGGAGCACCTGCTGGATCTGGACCCGGTCGCCGACCAAGGGAGCAGGGGGCGCGGCAAGGCGAACGTCGAGCGTCACCCTGCGCCGCCGCGCTTCGGCCCGCAGTACGGGCTCCACCTCCCTGACAGCGTTGTGCAAATCGAAGGGTTGCCATTCGACCGCCTGCTTGGTGAGCAGCGCCCGCAACCGGCGGATGATCTCGCTGGCTCGCAGATCGTCGCGCCGGATGTCGGCGAGAATCTCGCGCAGTTCCTCGCGTCGATCCGCGCCGGAGGCAAGCAGAAGCTCGGCGGTGTCGGCGTTGCTCAGAATCGCGCCGAGCGGCTGGTTGATCTCGTGGGCGATCGCGCCGGTCAACTCCCCGGCGACCGCCAGCC
>JBDHRD010000232.1:0-4388 GCA_039807425.1 Candidatus Contendibacter sp.
TAGCCGCCGCGCCACAGCGCCTCGGAGTTGCGCGGGTCTTTCAGATAGCCCTGGGTGAGCCACGGCGCGCGCACCACCACCTCGCCCGGCGTTTTGCCGTCGTGCGGCAGGTCGTTCATCGCGTCGTCCACCACCCGCAACTCGACCATCGGCACCGGCAAGCCGGTCTTGCAGCGAATTTCCAGTTGCCGCTCCTCGTCCCAGTCCAGCATGTGCGGCTTCAGTTGCGCCAAGGTCAGAATCGGGCAGGTTTCCGACATGCCGTAGGCGGTGAGCACGTCCACGCCCCGGGCGCGAGCTTGCCGGGCCAGGGCTTGCGGCAAGGCCGAGCCGCCGATGATGACCTTCCAGCGCGACAGGTCCACCTCGTCCACGGTCGGGCTGGCGAGCAGCATTTGCAGGATGGTCGGCACGCAGTGGGAAAAGGTCACGTTTTCGCGCTGGATCAGGCGCAGCAGGTGATCCGGGACATAACGGCCCGGATAGACCTGCTTCACACCCAGCACGGTTGACACGTAGGGGACACCCCAGGCGTGGACGTGAAACATCGGGGTGATCGGCAGGTACACGTCATCGCGGTTGATGTGGCCCTGTCCCGTCCCCACCACCGCCGCCAGCACGCCGAAGGTGTGCATCACCAGTTGCCGGTGACTGAAATACACACCTTTCGGCAGGCCGGTGGTGCCGGTGGTGTAGAACGTGGTGGCGCGGGCATCCTCGGAACAGTCCAGGAACGGGTAGCTGGGATCGCCAGTGGCCAGCAGGGCTTCATATTCGGTGGCGATGTCGAGCGAGGTGGCCGGGGTGTAATCCGTGTCGTTCAGCAACACCAGCTTCTTGACCGGTTCGATCCGGTCCCGGATGCCTTCCAGGATGGGCAGGAATTCGGTGTTGACCAGGATCACGTCGTCCTCGGCGTGATTGATGGTGTAGAGAATCTGCTCCGGGGACAGTCGGATATTCACGGTGTGCAGCACCGCGCCCATCATCGGCACGGCGAAAAAGCATTCCAGATAGCGGTGGCTGTCCCAGTCCATCACCGCCACGGTGTCGCCGGGCTTGACGCCCAGTCTGGCCAGGCCGCTGGCCAGCCGGCCGACCCGCTCGCCCAGATCACGGTAGGTCTGGCGCTTGAAATCGCCGTAGACGATCTCCTGATCGGGAAATTGTCGAACCGCGTTGCCGAGCAGGTTCTTGATCAGCAGTGGGTAGGTGTAAGCGGATGGAGTGCGTTCGATGATTTTTTCGGGCATTGTTATTTCCTCTGAAATTTGACATTGGCTGGTTTCTCTGTGGGGTTTTGTCCCTCAACCAGTACAATCGATGATATACGCCTTGATTGCCGCCACTTCCGCGTCCATCACCTCGAACCGTTGCGGCAACGCTTCGAGATTTTCGTAGCCGGCCGGGCGTTCCGGCAGGCGGCCCAGCGCCTCGGCGATGGCGTCTTCGAACTTGACTGGCAAGGCGGTTTCCGCACATAGCAGCGGCACGCCGGCCTCGCGATATTCCAGCCCGACTTTCACGCCATCGGCGGTGTGGGTGTCGATGACGATGCCGGATTCCTGATGGACCCAGCGGATAATGGCCATGCGGTTCTGGTGGGTGCTGGAGCCGGAGACAAAGCCGGATTGTGCGATGGCGCGGAAAGCGTCGGTGCCGGACAAGTCGAAAAAGCCGTAAGTCTCCACCCGGCGCCACAATTCGCGGACCACTGCCGGGTCGCGTCCGACCATGTCAAAGATGAAGCGCTCGAAATTGGAAGCCTTGGAGATGTCCATCGATGGGCTGCTGGTGTGGGCCACCTGCTCAGTCTCGCGCACCCGGTAGACGCCGGTGCGGAAGAACTCGTCGAGGACATTGTTTTCGTTGGTGGCCAGAATCAGCCGGCGGATCGGCAGGCCCATCCGTTTGGCGATGTAGCCGGCGCAGATGTTGCCGAAATTGCCCGACGGCACCGCGAACGACACTTCCTGGTCGTCGCGGTTGGCGACCGCCAGCCAGCCCTTGAAGTAGTAGACGACCTGCGCCGCCACCCGCGCCCAGTTGATCGAGTTGACCGTGCCGATACTGTACCTGGCTTTAAACTCGGCATCGTTGCTGACTGCCTTGACGAGGTCCTGGCAGTCGTCGAACACGCCGCGCACCGCGATATTGAGGATGTTGGGATCTTGCAACGAGAACATTTGCGCGGTCTGGAACCGGCTCATTTTCTGGTGGGGTGAGAGCATGAACACCCGGATGCCGCGCTTGCCGCGCATGGCGTATTCGGCGCTGGAGCCGGTGTCGCCGGAGGTCGCGCCAAGGATGTTGAGATGGCCGCCGGTCTTCAACAGCGCGTACTCGAACAGGTTGCCCAGCAGTTGCAGGGCGATGTCCTTGAACGCCAGGGTCGGGCCGTTGGACAGACCGAGTAGCCAGACGCCATCGAGCAACCGGGTGACAGGGGTGATGGCTTCGGTGCGGAAAATTTCGGCGGTATAGGTTTTGTCGATCAGCGCGCGCAGATCGTCCGCCGGCAAGTCATCGGCGAATTGGCGCAGAATGGCGAACGCCAGTGCCGGGTAGGACAGCCCGCGCCAACTGGCCAGTTCGCTGGGCGCGACAGTCGGATACGCCTCCGGAACGGTCAGGCCGCCATCGGGCGCCAGGCCGCCCAGCAGAATGTCCGAAAAGGTCGCGGGGGCCATGCCGCCCCGGGTGCTGACGTAGCGCATGAGGAAATCCTCGAGAATCGCGAAGATTCGGGGAAGGTTGCGGAAATGCCGCCATTGTACCTTTCCGCGTCGCTAAAGACGCCGGCCCCGACCCTATGCGGCCGGTGGCGCGTCGCCAGACAAAACGGGAAGCAGCCGTTGCGTGATTTCCCTGGCCCAGGGATTGATTTCGCCGTAGACCTTGATCAACCGGCCTTGCGAAGCGCGAAACAGCAGCTTGGCGCGGGTATCGTCCACGGAGTTGTCGTACACATAGGTCCGGTCGGCCAGCCAGGCCACGACCGAGCAGTATGCCAGCGACTTGGTATAGCGACTGATGATTTTGCGGATGGGGACGTCGTGGCCGCCTTCCATGACGCGCATGGCGACCCGCTTGGCGTTGATGGAAGGGTCGTCGGTGCCGACGAAGAACAGCCGGATGAAGAATCCGGCGTCCCGCGAGCGGCGGATGAACTCCAGCTTGTCGGGTGCGGAGAGGACGGTTTCAAAGGCCAGGCTTCGGCCTTCCGTCAAACAATCCTCACGAAGTTCGGCGGCCCTTTTGGCCGCCTGAACGATCGCGTCCGGGGCGTTCCAGTCGCCAAACTCGTCGCGGGCGATGAAATCCGGATTGACGTAGACGCACCCATCCATCCACTCGTGCATCAGCAGTTGTTGGGTGATCGAGGTCTTGCCGGAACCGTTGGGGCCGGCGACCACGATCAGTCGGGGTTTTTCCTCCTCGGCCGTGCTGGCGCCTTGGGAGGATTCAGTGTTGCCAGGGTCTTGGCCCACTCAGGGAATCGCTTTTTTTATGTGGCGTTGGGTTTGATTTTCAGCCTTGACCAGATGCGAGGATGGCGCTTCCCGGCGGTTGGCCGGGCATGCGGAACGATGCAAGCAAACTTCGGCGCGTTGCGCGCCTCAATCCATGACCGCTGTGGCTTTTCAGGCGACTCTGGCGAATCCCGGCGGATTGCCGGGTCGCTTCAATCGGTCACGCGTGGGGTTGGAGGTGCGGGTTGATCGCCATGATCTCGGCCCGCAAGCGGACCATGAGCTGTTCGCGCGCCGTCTGGGCGTGCTTGCGCGCTTCCCTGACGACCGCCTCCATCAGGTCGTCGAGCTGCTCGTCGGAGGGTTCGTGGATGATGTCGTTTAGATTGAAAGGTTGTAGTTTCATCGCCGTCTGCTCCAACATCGGTCAGTGTGCTGGTGGGTTATGGTTCGCGTCCGCCACCGGCGGCAATGCCTATTTTACCCGAATCGTCGCGGACGGGGAATCGCAAAAGGGCGTCCGGCGAACAATAATGGCCTTGCGGGAGAGAAATTGTTGCTGTTCGGCGGTTTGTTGCATTGCGGAAGCGGCGCTACGTTTATTTTTGGTGAACTTCAGCAAAATAAACGGTTAGCAGCCACACCCAAACCACCTTGACGCTACGTGCAACTCCTCCCTGGTCAGGGAGGGGTGCTCATTACCGGCTATTCGCGCGGCAATAGCGATAACCTTGGTTACGGATATAATGCAATAAGCGCGTTACGATGTGGCCAACGACAACTATGAAAGCAAGCTTGCGAGTCTAATGGCATGAACCGGGATCAAGTCTTTATCAGCTATAGCCATGTGGACAGTGAATGGCTGAAACGGTTGCAAATTATGCTGGCCCCCTTGCGGCGTCAACGAATGCTGGA
>JBDHRD010000233.1:0-4381 GCA_039807425.1 Candidatus Contendibacter sp.
GGCCGGCCATCTGGATTTGCACAGCCGCAGTTCCAGCGTGGATCTCGCGCTGCTGGCGGTGGAAGCAGCGGCGCTGGGTGCGGATGTGGCCTTGCAGGAGGCGATGCGCGCCGCCAATACCAGCCAGCAGGCACTGGCGTTGGCCCAGGCGGCGGGTTTCCCGCTGGGCGACCGGATTTGCGCGCTGGCCCGCGACCAGGCCCGCGCCATTCTGCCGTCCGAGGTGGCGGTGGAAGTCTGGGCCACCGACCGCGAAGGCCAGCCGGTCGGTCGTGCCAGGTTCGCATGATGCGCCTCCTGATTCTGGGCGGCATCGGCGAGGCGGTGAAACTGGCGCGGAGGTTGTCGCCATCCGATGCCGTGACCTACAGCATCGCTGGCAAGGGCCGAGCGCCGGATTTGCCCTGCGCCGCGCGGGTGGGCGGTTTCGGCGGTGCGGAAGGTCTGGCGGCGTTCCTGAGCGAAAACGGCATCGAACTGCTGATTGATGCGACTCATCCCTATGCGGCGCAAATCAGCCGCAATGCCGTTCATGCGGCACGGATAGCGGGCGTTCCGCTCTGGGCCTACCGGCGTCCACCGTGGCGGCCGCGACTCGGTGACGATTGGCGCTCCGTCGCTGATTGGGCGGAGATGATGGCGGCGTTGCGAGGATTCAAGCGGCCATTCTTGACCATCGGTTTGGAACCCTTGCACCATGCGGCGACGATTCCCCCGGAACAGCATTGGCTGGTGCGCTGTCTGGCAGCGGACCCGCCGACCTTGCCACGCTTGACCGTGCTGGGCGCCACTGGCCCCTTCGAACTGGAACAGGAGTTGGCCCTGCTGCGGGATTGCCAGATTGACGTGCTAGTGGCCAAGAATAGTGGCGGGGGAGCGGTCGAAGCCAAGCTGTCCGCAGCGCGACAACTCCATATTCCGGTGGTGATGTTGGATCGTCCGGCATTGCCGGCGGCGGATCGGGAATTTGCCGAGATTGAGCGATTGGCCGTCGAAGTGACTGATTTTTTGTCTGGCTGGTTTACACTCTGCGCAACGGAGTCTCATCTCGAAAGCTCCAGTAAACCGCGTATTGCCAGGAAGCGCTGAGGCAGTTGCTTTGAAAATCACGACGAGGAGGATGAGGGTGGACATTCGCGTGCTATTTGATCAGTTTTTGCAGTCGGGCCGCGAGTTGGCGAGCAAGGCTCAAACCATGGTGGAGCAGAAACTCAATATTCCCAGCGAGGGACCAGAACGCGAAGCAGTGTTATCCAGCATGGGCAAGGGAGCGACCATCGCCGGCGTCGCGGCGCTGCTGCTGGGCACCAGCACCGGACGAGGCCTGACCGGCGCGGCGGTGAAGCTGGGCAGCCTGGGGGCGATTGGCGGGCTCGCCTACAAGGTGTTCCAGGATTGGCAGGCCAAGCAAGAAGGGGCGGCGCCTGTCGTCGATCCGGGGCCAGCGGCGCATACCCTGAGCGGGCCACGGCTGGAGCAACGCAGCCTGGCCTTGTTGAGAGCCATGCTCGCCGCCGCCAAGGCGGATGGGCATATTGACGAGCAAGAGCAGGGCAGAATCGATGCTTATCTGCAAAAGCTCAATCTCGATCCCGAAGCGTTGCATTTCGTCAAGAATGAATTAGCCAAGCCGCTGAACGTCAAGGAAGTTGCCGCGGGCGCGGATTCATCGGCGGCGGCGGCGGAGATTTATCTCACCTCCTTGCTGGCGATCAACATCGACAGCGAGCAGGAACGCGCCTATCTGGACGAACTCGCCACGGAATTGAAACTGCCGCCGGAACTGGTCTCGGAACTGCTGGACCAGGCCAAGGCGTAAGACGACGGGCGGCAGCTCCGATCACTTGAAAACTTGCCGCTCATCTAACCCGCCTTTGTCTGTTGCCGATACCCGTCGGCGTGTTCGGCGCTGTAAAGGTAGGACGGCGGAAATCCCTCTGGCTGAATCACCCGCCCGATCAGAATCAGCGCGGTGCGGGTGAAGCCCTTCGCTTCGACCTTCGCGGCGATATTCGCCAGCGTGCCGACTACGCCGTCCTGATCGGGCCAGGATACCCGATGCAGCACTGCCACCGGACAGTCCGCGCCGTAATGTGGAGTCAGTTCCGCCACAATCTCCGGCAGTTTGTCCACGCTGAGATAAATCGCCATGGTGGCCCGGTGCCGGGCCAGGTCCGGCAAGCTTTCGCCCTCCGGCATCGGCGTTTTGCCGGCATGACGAGTGAGAATGAGGGTCTGGCTGACGCCCGGCAGGGTCAATTCCCGGCGCAACATCGCGGCTCCGGCGAAGGCAGCGGTCACGCCCGGCACGACTTCGTGGGGAATCTCCAGCATTTCCAGTGCGCGCATCTGCTCGCCGATGGCCCCGTACAGCGCCGGATCGCCGGTGTGCACCCGCGCCACGTCCAAGCCCTGTTCGTGCGCGGTCTGGATGCGGGCAATGATCTCCTCCAGATTCAGATCGGCGGTGTTGACGATCTCGGCGTCGGGATTGGCCGCCAGGACGACCTCTTTCGGCACCAGCGAGCCGGTGTATAGCACCAGCGGGCATTCACGGATCAGCCGCTGGCCCTTGACAGTGATCAGTTCGGGATCGCCGGGGCCGGCGCCGATGAAATAGACGGTCATTCCAGTTTTCCGTGGTCGAGCTGTTCCAGTAGCGCCGGTGTGACGTCGTCGAAACCGATGATGTGCTTGCCATCATGATCCTTGAGAAACTCCTCGGCCTCGGCCCGAGTCGCCAGGGGGACCAGTTCATGGCCCATCGGCCCGAGCGTGTCGGAGCCGATCACGTACCAGGCAGCACGGGCGTCGATCCGGGTCACGCCGTAATACTCGGTCACGCCGATAGCGGCGATGTCGTCCTTGGAGCGGTCGGGCGCGTATTTGGGCAAATTCAGCAGGTATTTGAACAGGTCTTTGGGGCCGTCGAAGTGGTGGGCGTGGCCGTCTTGGTACAGCACCGTCGCCACCCAGTCGGGATAGAGGCTGATGAACATCCCACAGACTGGACAGGTATCGTTGGAACCGGGTGAGAGTAGTTTCAACTTCTCGCCCCAAGCCGGCGACAGACTGAGCGCCAATAGCAATATGATTAGCCAGCCATGGCTAGATTTAAGAGAATGGTTCGTATTTTGCATATTAATTAAGTGTATCGTCTGGATGCCATAGCTGATCATGCGACTGTAGCAATTCCGTTTGATTTAGGGGGTTCCCCCCTTGAAAAAATGTAGAGGAAAAATAATAGACAGAAATCTTACGCTTTAAGAGGCTGCCTAAAAACTAACTGATTGATTGTAGGAGCCGGCCTGCCAGCGATGATCCGCCCAAATCGCCCGCAAGCCGGCTCCAACCCCCACAATATCTTGATTTTAGGAGAGAAGTATTAAGCAGCCTCTAAAAACAAGGAAAGATTGGCGAGAAGGGTTTAGTGTTAAAACAAGATAACTTGAACTTGTTTCATACTGAAACATCTCGTTAGCGGGTTGGATATCAGATAGTTCTTAACCAGGTGCATGGTAGAGGAGGGAGGCCGGAAAAATCAAATTGTTCGCGGTTACGTTTAACGAGGCTGGTAAGCCGTGCTTGCCTCTCGGGGTGTGGCTACCAGTCAAGTTGAAGCCGCTTAGGACGAGGAGGTTGTGATGAGCATCGCAGAACTGGCAGAGCAGATCACCGTCCTGCTGGCGCCGGCAATACCTTGCCTTCGACGGGCTGACGGTAAAACCAATACCGAGGGTGTCGGGCGGGAAGATGCCGGTGACCAGGAGCAGGTGAAAGCGTTGTGGCAATGGCTCCAATCGAGGTTGGAGACAAGACCAACCACCATGGAAGCTGTTGCCAATCTGTTCCGCGAGCCGCGCAATCCAGATTTCCAGGCCGCTTTCCGGACGCAGCTTGTAACAATCCTCGGCGGCGATGCGAGGCTGGCATCCAGCCTGGCGCGATTTGTTAGAACCATTCCCGTCGCGCAACCCGCAAATCAAGCGGTGGTGCAAGGGAGCGGTGCTGTCGCTCAGTGTAATGGCGTTGCCGCCGGCGCGGGTGGAGCGGCCATTGCTGGGAACGCAAGGAACGTACAAGTGGTGAATTTCGGTCCGGGAGCCAACCTGTTCCTGGATCGTCGCCCGGCGCCAACGACGGCGGTCGACCGGGATGCGGTGCTGGGCCGTTACCTGCAACATGTCATCAACCGTAATCGCTATCTTCAGCTCCAGGGCATCCGTGCGCACGGACGATTGATGCACATCGAGCTGGAGCACATTTACATCTGCCTGCGCGCCACCCAACAGCGCTTGGTCGCCAGCGGGGAGCGAGAGCTCGGCGCGGAAAAGACCCTGGCGCCAGGGGAAAGAGCTTGGCTCGCTGCCGAAACAACGCT
>JBDHRD010000234.1:0-4377 GCA_039807425.1 Candidatus Contendibacter sp.
ATCACGTTGCGCTGGAACACGTTGGCGTAGCCGGCCAGCGAGGCGACGCCTTCCTGGATGCGGGCGCCGCCGGAGTCATTCAGGCCGATGACCGGCGCGCCGACCTTGATGGCGTGGTCCATGATCTTGCACATTTTCTCGGCGTGCGCCTCGGACAGTGAGCCGCCGAACACGGTGAAGTCCTGGCTGAACACGAACACCAGCCGGCCATTCACGGTGCCGTAACCCGTCACCACGCCGTCGCCGGGAATCGAGGTGTCGGCCATGCCGAAGTCGGTGCAGCGATGCTCGACGAACATGTCCCATTCCTCGAAGCTGCCCGGATCGAGCAGGACTTCGATGCGCTCGCGGGCGGTGAGCTTGCCGCGTTTGTGTTGCGCATCGATGCGGCGTTGCCCGCCGCCCAGGCGGGCGGCGACGCGTTTTTGTTCTAATTGATTGATGATGTCATGCATAAACGCTCTCTCCTCACTGATACGGGCGCCGGTGGCGGACCAGCGGCGCCGGAAGCTTGGGGACAGGCCCTCGGAAGCTGATAGGCCAGATCGAGGGGGGTTGGCCAGAAACGACGGGCGATGATTCGCTCCGCACGACGGGAAAGTGAAATTCCGAACGATGAAGGACACGAGCCGCGAGGCGAATGGGCGGCGGTTTGGGATGGCGGTTCAAGATTTCTTTGTTTTTCAATTTATTATATTGTGTTTGTGGTTATGGCGGCGGAGACGAACCGCTGGCGTTAGGTTCGCCAATTATAATAAGGTTTTTGGCCGGTTCGCGCCATGCGCCCCCGATATTTTCGCTGGTCGCCCGACCGCGCGGATCGCGGCGACCGCCCTTCCCGAATTTTCCACCGCTGACGGCTGGCGTTCGCCGCTGGCCCATCGAATCGACATGAACATCCCGCAAAACAGTCTGGTGCTGTACAAAAATGGTCCAGCTCGGGTCACCGCCCTCGGTGACAAGCTGGACATCGAACTGGAAGATGGCCGGTCGCTGCGGGTGCGTCCCAAGGACGTGTTGCTGCTGCATCCGGGACCCTTGCAAAGTTTGCGTGGGTTGGACGCCCCGGCAGGCGAAGTGGAAGCAGCCTGCGAGTTACTCGATGGCGGGCAGACCACGTTGCCGGAACTGGCGGATCTGGTCTACGGCGCCTATACCCCGGCCACCGCGTGGGCGGCCTGGCGGTTGGTGAACGAGGGTCTGTATTTCCAGGGGACGCCGGAAGCGATCAACGCCCGGCCGCTGGCTGAAGTGGAACGGGAACGGGTGGCTCGGGAAGCGAAAGCCGCCGAACGCGAGGCGTGGAACAGCTTTCTCCAGCGAGCGCGGGTGGGGCGGTGTGCGCCGGCGGATGCGCCCTATCTCCAGGAGATCGAGGAGGTGGCCCTGGGTCAGCGCGAGCTAAGCCGGGTGTTGCAGGCGCTCGACTGCGACCAGAATCCGCAAAGCGCCCATGCCCTGCTGTTGCGGCTCAGGCACTGGGACGGGATGGTGAATCCCTGGCCGCGCCGGATCGGGGCGTTGCTGGTTCCGCCAACGGTGGAATTGCCCGCGTTGCCGGACGAACCTCGGCTGGATTTGACTGGCTTGCCCGCCTACGCCATCGACGACGAAGGCAACCTCGATCCCGATGATGCGATCAGCCTGGACGGCAACCGCTTGTGGGTGCATATCGCTGACGCAGCGGCCCTGGTGTTGCCGGCTACCCCCGTTGACCGGGAAGCGCGAGCCCGGGGGGCGACGCTGTATCTGCCGGAAACTACCATTCCGATGTTGCCAGAGGAGGCGGTCCCCCGGTTGGGTCTGGGCTTGGCGGAAATCTCGCCGGCGCTGTCGTTCGGGCTGAATCTGGATGCGGACGGCGTGGTGACCGACGTGGAGATCGCGCCGAGCTGGGTGCGAGTGCGGCGGTTGAGCTACGACGAGGTGGAGAAGCGACTGGACGAGGAGCCGTTTCGCGGCCTGTACGAACTGGCCGAATGCCATCAGGCCCGCCGCCGCGCCAACGGCGCGATTTTCATCGATCTGCCCGAAGTGAAGATGCGGGTGAGCGATGACCGGGTGGACATCAAGCCATTGCCCCGCTTGCGCAGCCGGATGTTGGTGACCGAGGTGATGGTGATGGTGGGCGAGGCGGCGGCCCGCTTCGCACTGGAGCGGGGGTTGTCGTTTCCGTTCACTACCCAGGATTCGGTGGACGCCACCGACCGGCAACCGGCAGGACTGGCGGCGATGTACGCTTTGCGACGGAATTTGCGACCGCGCCAATACACCAGTCAGCCGGGGCCGCATGGCAGCCTGGGATTGGATGTTTACGCTCAGGTGACCAGCCCGCTGCGGCGCTATCTGGACCTGGTCGCCCATCAGCAGTTGCGGGCATACCTGAGGGGCGGCGATCCGCTGGAATCCCAGGCGATCATCGAGCGGGTCGGGGCGGCGGAAGCGGCGGCCATCGGCGTGCGGCGAGCCGAACGTCTGTCGCGCGAGCATTGGACGATGGTCTACTTTCAACAGCATCCCGGCTGGCGGGGCCAAGGCGTGCTGGTCGAGAAGCGGTTGCCGCGCGGGGTGGTGCTGATTCCCGAATTGGCCTTGGAGGCACGGGTGAAAGTGGGCGAGGATGTGGTGCCGGACAGCGTGGTATCCTTGCGGCTGACGGGCGTTGAATTGCCGGAGCGCGAGGCGTATTTCAAAGTCGGCTGAACGGGCGCCGTGGAGGGTTGTTTTGCTATAAAAATATAAAATTCATATCCTTATATCCCACGCATGCACCCCTGGGTGGTCCATAAAATGGAATCAAAACTGCTCGCTCCGATTCAACTCGGTGCTTTCTCCTTGAAACACCGCGTCGTCATGGCCCCGTTAACCCGCTGTCGGGCCGATAATCCGGAAACCGTTCCTACCGCTCTGATGGCCCGCTACTACGCACAACGCGCCGGCGCTGGGTTGATCGTTTCGGAAGGCACGATTGTATCGCCCCAGGCGCGCGGCTATCCCTACACGCCCGGCCTCTGGTCGGATGCGCAGGTCGCCGGCTGGCGGGGGGTGACGGACGCCGTCCACCAGGCAGGTGGATTGATCGTCTGCCAGTTGTGGCACTGCGGCCGGCTGTCCCTGCCGGACTTTCACGGCGGCGAGTTGCCGGTCGCCCCCTCGGCGATCAATCCAAACTGGCGGATGTTCTCCGGCGAAGGGTTGAAGCCGACCGTCACCCCGCGGGCACTGACCCGGGAGGACATCGGCGGTATCGTCGCCGATTTCCAGCGCGCCGCCCGCAATGCCGTAGCCGCTGGTTTCGACGGGATCGAGATTCATTCCTCCAACGGCTATCTGTTCCATCAGTTCTTCTCTCGCTGCTCCAACGCGCGCACTGACGAGTACGGCGGTTCCCACGAGAACCGGGGCCGGTTGTTGTTCGAGGTGCTGGACGCGGTGGGCCGGGAACTGCCGTTTGACCGGGTTGGCATCCGGCTCAATCCGATGATGAACAACATGCACGGTATGACGGTGGACGAGGATACCGTGCCGATGTTCGAGTCGCTGATCCACCGCGCCAACGGTTACGGCCTGGCCTACGCCCATCTCGCCGAGCCGTTCATGCCGAATCAACTGGACGGCGTGGTGGGCGCGCTGGCCAACGTGGCGCGGCATTTCCGGCCCCTGTGCCAGGCGCCGTTGCTGATCAACGGCGGTTTCGACCAGACGATGGCGGAAGCGTGGCTGATCGAGAACTGGTGCGATGCCGTGGCGTTCGGACGGCTGTTCATCGCCAACCCGGATTTGCCGGAACGATTTCGGTGCGGCGCTCCGCTGAACGCACCCAATCTGGAGACGTTCTACCAGGGCGGCGAGAAGGGCTACGTGGATTATCCAGTCTGGCAGGCGGCAGCCTGAAGAATAAGCGGCCTCAGGAAACAGACGCGGCAGGTTCGGGACTGACCAACACCTTGTCGATACGGCGGCCGTCCATATCCATCACCTCGAAGCGGTAGCCGCCCCAAGCGAATTGCTGGCCGGTCGCGGGCACCTCGCCCAACCGCGCCAGCACCAGCCCGGCCAGCGTGTAGTAGCCCTCCTCGTCTGGAATTTCCCGCAGATTCAGCAACTCCCATAATTCATCCAGCGGCAGCCCGCCGTCCACCAGCCAGGAACCATCGGTTCTTACAGTGACCTCCGGTTCTTCCGCCGCGTGGGTTTCCTCCGGATCGCCCACGATGCCTTCCATGAGATCGGTCAAGGTCACCAGTCCTTCCAATCCGCCGTACTCGTCGCGGACCAACGCCATCTCCATCGATGATCTCTTGAGCACATCCAGCACTTGCAAGGTACCGGCGCTTTCGTAGACCACCGGGGTTTCCCGCAACAACGCCTTGAAAT
>JBDHRD010000235.1:0-4374 GCA_039807425.1 Candidatus Contendibacter sp.
CCCATTTATGGGTAACGGGTATTTTTAAACTGGGAGCACCCGGGCAAAGATCACCTTGAGATAATCGGTTTCGGGAATGGCGGGATGCACCGGATGATCCGGCCCCTGCCGGCCCTGTTCCAGAACGACCAGATTGCGATCCAGATGCCGCGATCCTTGCAGCAGGGTCTGAATCAACACGTCGCGCGCCAGCAATTGCGAGCAGGAGCAGGACACCAACAAGCCGTCGCGTTCCAGCACTTGCATCGCCATTTCATTGAGCCGCCGGTAAGCCAGCGCGCCTTCCTTGAAATCCTTGCGGCGCTTGACGAACGCCGGCGGGTCCACGATCACCAGGTCGAAGCGTTCGCGGGCCTCGCGCAAGCCTTTCAATACGTCGAAGGCGTCGCCCTGTTGGGTTCGCACCCGCTCGCCGACCCCATTCAATGCCGCGTTAGTCGCCAACTGCTCCAAGGCCGTCGCGGACGAATCGACGCAGAGCACTTCTCGCGCGCCGCGCGCCGCCGCCCGAATGCCCCAGGCGCCGGTATAGCTAAACACATCCAGCACGCGCCGACCTTGAACGTAGCGGTCCAGTCGGGCGCGATTGTCGCGCTGGTCGTAGAACCAGCCCGTTTTCTGTCCGGTGCGCGGCGCGACCTGGAACCGCAGGCCGTCTTCCTCGATGGCCACGGTTTCGGGAACCACACCGGCGGCATCGGCGACGGTACGATCCAGCCCTTCCAGCTCCCGCACCGAGCCGTCGTTGCGCCACAGCACCGCCGCCGGCTTCAAGACCTTTTGCAGGGCGGCAAGAACGTCGTCCTTCATCCGATCCATACCAGCGGTGGTGAGTTGCGCCACGCACAACTCGCCGTAGCGATCCACGATCAAGCCCGGCAGGCCATCGCCCTCGCCGTAAACCAGCCGGTAGAACGGCCGGTCGTACAACCGCTCACGCAGGCTCAGCGCCACGTTCAGCCGATGCACCAGCAGCGAGGGGCCGAGCGGGTGGTCAGGATCACGGCTGACCAGGCGGGCGCATAGCAGCACGTTGGGATTGATATAACCGGTGCCGAGGAATTTGCCATTGCTGGCCTGAACGGCCACCGGCTGGCCAGGCTCAAAATCGCGCAACGGCGTGGCAGCGACGTCGACTTCGTTGCTGTAGATCCAAGGGTGACCGGCGCGCAGGCGGCGGTCTTCGTCCTTGCGCAGGCGCAGCGGGGCAAGATCGGCGGAGGAAAGGAGGGATGTGGGCATGAGATGGCATTCCAGAATACGAATCGCGAAGCCAGCAGATGGCGAGAACCATTAAACCGGTTTCCCGCCATCGAACGGTCAGAACGAGACCCGTAGCTTACTCCAAACCGCGAGCCTTCCGCCTCATGCCCAAGAGTGTGATTCAGCCTGGCGGCCAGCCCAGTTCCCGGCCCGCCAGCAGGTGCATGTGGACGTGGAACACGATTTGGCCAGCGTCGCGGTTGCAGTTCGCCACCATCCGGTAGCCGCTCTCGGCCACGCCCAGTTCCGCTGCGACCTGTTGGCCGGCCAGATACAGCCGACCGATCAGCGCGGCGTCCGCCCCGGTCAGATCATTGAGGGTGGGAATGTGCCGCCGGGGAATGATCAGCAGATGCACAGGCGCTTCGGGATTGATGTCCCGGAAGATGACCACCTCGCCATCGTCGTAAAGCTTGGTGGCGGGAATCTCGCCGGCGGCGATCTTGCAGAAAATACAATCGGTCATGAGGTTGCTCCGGTCAGTCTCACACATCCCGGCGGCCGGCGAAGGCATGCGCCAGCGTGCCGCCGTCCACGGATTCCAGCTCGCCGCCCAGCGGCACGCCGTGAGCGATGCGGGTGGCGCGGATGCCGCGCTCCCGAGCCAGTTCGGCGATGTAGTAGGCGGTCGCCTCGCCTTCCACGGTCGGATTGGTAGCAAGGATGATTTCGTGGATTTCACCCCTGCCCAGCCGCGCTTCCAGGCTGTCCAGCCCCAGTTCCGCTGGGCCAATACCGTCCAGCGGCGACAGATGGCCCATCAACACGAAATACACGCCCTGGAACCCGGTCGCCTGTTCTACCGCCAGTACGTCGGCGGGCGTTTCGATCACGCACAGCAGCGAACGGTCGCGTCGGGGATTGGCGCACAGGGCGCAGATTTCAGTTTCGCTCAAATCGCGGCACAACCGGCAGCGCCCGATGCCCTCCAGTGCTGCGCCCAAAGCCTCGACCAGCCGGCGCGCGCCACCGCGATCCCGCTCCAGCAGGTGCAGCGCCATCCGCTGGGCGGATTTCGGCCCCACGCCTGGCAGGCAGCGTAGCGCCGTCATCAGTCGGTTCAGCAGAGGCGAAGCGGCCACGGCAACCGATCAGAACAGCGATTTCAAGCCACCCATCATACCCGGAGGCAGACCCATTCCGGCGGTGAGACCGCCCATTTTCTCCTGCACGGCGCGCTCGACCTTATGCACGGCGTCGTTGAACGCGGCCGCCACCAGGTCTTCCAGCATATCCTTGTCGTCACCCACCAGGCTATTGTCGATCCGGATGCGCCGCACCTCGTAGCGTCCGGTCACGACCACGCTGACCAGGCCACCGCCAGACTCGCCGGCGATCTCCATCGCCGCGATTTCCTCCTGCGCCTTTTGCAGATTCTCCTGCATCTTCTGCGCCTGTTTCATGATGTTGCCCAAAGCGCCTTTCATCGTTTTCTCTCCTGGTCATTGCAATACGGTGATCGCCGATGGAGCGGCTACTCGTCGGCATCGTCACGCGGATGGATAGACGCAATCCGCGCATCGAATCTTTCCTGCATATCCCGCACGTGCGGATCCCGGGCGATCTGCTCGGCGGCGGTCTGCTGGCGTGCGGCCTGCTGCTGTTTTTGCTGGCCGGCGGGCGTCGTCGCCGTTACGTTGCCAATCTGGAATTTTAGATGGACTGGCCGACCGAGATGTTGCACCAGGGCTGCCCTGATTCGATCTTCGACGGTTTTGTTCAGCATCTGCGCGTGGCTGGATTCCAGCGCCAACTGGAACGAATCGCCATCCCGTACCGTCAACGCGCAGTGCAGCGCCACCTGGTTAGCCACACCCGTTAATCCCAATTGCTCGACCAGCGCGCCCCATTCCGAAACCGGTGGAACAGGAGTTGGCGGGCTGGTCTGTACCGCGGACGGGCGAGAAACTGCCGCTGTGGAAGCCAACACTGGCGCGGGAACCGTTACTGTCCGGCTTGGGGCCTGGACCGGCGCGACGACTTCCACCGTCGCCGGCCGGAAACACAGCATCCGCAGCAGCACCATCTCGAACCCGCCGCGTGGCTCGGGCATCAGCGGCAGGTCGCGCCGGCCCAGCAGAGCAATCTGATGGAACAGTTGCACGTCCTCGGGCGCCAGCATCCCGGCGAGCCGCCGCGCATCCCCGGGGTCGGCCAGACCGTCGTCCGGCACAGCCTCGGGCACGACCTGCGCCAGCGCCACCCGCTGCAACAGCGATACCAATTCAGCCAGCACCGCCGCGTAATCGGGAGAGAGTTCGTCCAGTTCCGCCACTTGGCGCAACACCGCCGGGGCGTCGTTGGCCGCCAATGCGTCCAGTAATCCCACCACCCGCCGCCGGTCGATGCTGCCGAGCATCTCGCTGGCCGCCGCCGTTTCCACCCGCCCGCCGCCGAACGCAATCGCCTGATCCAGCAGGCTCAGGGCATCGCGCATGCTGCCCTCACCGGCGCGGGCGATCAGCCGCACCGCTTCTTCTTCGCGGGGCACGCCCTCTGCCTCCAGGACCCGATTCAAGTATTGGGCGATCAGCGCCGCCGACAACCGCTTCAGGTTGAACTGTAAACAGCGCGACAGAACGGTCACCGGCAGTTTCTGGGGATCGGTGGTCGCCAGCAGGAATTTTACGTGGGGCGGCGGCTCTTCCAGCGTCTTCAACAGCGCGTTGAAGCTGTGGGTGGAGAGCATGTGCACCTCGTCGATCAGGTACACCTTGAAGCGGCCCCGACTGGGTGCGTACTGGACGTTCTCCAGCAGTTCGCGAGTGTCCTCGACCTTGGTGCGGGAGGCGGCGTCCACTTCGATCAGGTCCACGAAACGGCCGGCGTCGATTTCCCGACAAGCCAAGCATTCCCCGCAGGGATGAGAGGAAACACCGACTTCACAGTTGAGCGACTTGGCGAAAATGCGGGCGATGGTGGTCTTACCCACCCCACGGGTGCCGGTGAACAGAAAGGCGTGGTGCAGGCGTTGCTGATCGAGGGCGTTGGTCAGAGCGCGGACTACGTGTTCCTGACCGGCCAGTTCGTGGAAGGTGCGCGGCCGCCACTTGCGCGCGAGAACCTGATAGCTCATGCGCCGCTCCAGCGGGAGGTAGGGGCGGCGACCCC
>JBDHRD010000019.1:0-25787 GCA_039807425.1 Candidatus Contendibacter sp.
TTCGAGATGCTCGGCAACGAGCATCCACTGGTCACCGCCTACCGGCGGCGGATGTTCTCGCTGCTGCACTGAGTTCCTGAGCGTCTTGAGCCAGACCCAGATCGATGCAACGGCCCAGTTGTTCCGCAACCGCCCTGATGAAGGTTGGAGCTTTACCGATTGCCCTTCTTTCGTGCTGATGCAGGCATACCGCTTAAAAAATGCGCTGGCGTTTGACGACCACTTTCGACAGGCGGGGTTTTTTACTCAGCCCTGAATGACGACGACCGCCGGCTTCGAGAAACCTGTCGCTGCATGGTCCAAGAGGGCTTGGATCGCGGGTCGGGCCAGGCGCGGTGCGCCGTCACCCGACAGTCGCGCCAACGGACGTTGTTGTTATACGAGCACTCAGCCGCACACCCGCCGGCTGGCTTGGTGATCCAGCGGATCGGAGCCCAGCCCCAGGTAGGTCTTCCGCAGATGGTCCCACATCGCCAGATGCTCCCAGCGCGGCTCTTTAAGCACCTTCTGTTCGACCGTGAGGTAGGGGCTGGGCAGAAAAACCGTCATCTGCTGTTCGTCCTTGCCGTTGAACAGCCGCAATCCCCAACTGCTGGGGCAACCATCCTCTCGCAGACGCCGGTAGAGTTCGGCGCGCGCGGTGCGGCGATGCCGCGCCAGTTCCGGCGGACAGGGGTTATTCCGCGTACCCTGATGCTCGCCGATGCACAGATGGAAATGCCAGTGCCCAAAATCTACGGTCAGATAGCCGTCCAGCAGGCTGATCCGCTGGGGCGCGTTGGGGGCGCGCACTTCCCACACCGCGCCCTGCACGGCGGTGCCGAAGTGAATTTGGTCCCAGTAGTTCTGGAACACGTCGGTGATCAGGGTTTGCAGAAACTCGGTGTCGGTCGGCAGGGTGAAGATTTCCAGCGTGCCGTTACCGGGTTCGGTGACCAGTGTGGATTGCGTCATGAATGGCTCCTCGAAGGTTGTAAAGAAATTGCCAGGGCACGGTTGCAGGGGTGCATTCGACGCTTATTCCGGCGACTCGCGCTTGGCGAACGTCATCTTGCTGGTCGGAACCCACCTGCCGAAATTTGGCCTGTGCGTCCGGAGTTGCCGCCAGCTCGGCCATCAACCCGTAGCAATGGTGCTGAACCTGCACGAGCAGGTCGTTGATCTCGTTATCGTCGATCAGCGCGCGAGCAAACCCGATCATGGAGCCGGCCTCGTCGACCGCGCCAAAGGCTTCCGGTTGCGGATGGTGGTTGGGTACGCGCCCGACGCCCAGAGTAAGCCCGTCGTGCCATCGTCGCCACGCGCCGTGTACCAGGGAAATGCCTTGCTCATCGTTCCTCTAGATTTCAAGTACGCACAGTGAATGATTGCCCGGTGATTCAGCCGTATTTTTGAACCCACCGCCGGTTCCGTTCGGCTCTCTCTTCCTCCTTGAGCACGGGACAACTGGCGCAAAAATGGCGGTTCTTGCCTTTAAAGTACAAACAACAACTGGCGCGAACATGGAAGCAATGGTTTTTTCCCTGTTCGTTGATGAAGTACCAATGCGGTAGCGAGTCGGCCAGCGGTCGCCACTGGTCATAGAAGAGGGTCAGATACCGCCTGAGCTGGTCTTCGGGCAGATGGAATCGCTTGCTGATGTTGATGATCTGCCCGACCCACGATGAACTGACCATGGCCCACAGGGCCTTGTGGGAAAAGCTCGACCATCGGTGCAATGCCTCGACCACGGGTCTTGCATGGCCCGCAAGCTGATCGGCCACCAGACGGATCGCCGCATTTTGGTCCGAATAGTTCAAGACACAATGCGGATGGGCGCTGAAGCGATGATCCCGGTCGATGATGAAGCCGTCGCTGTTCAGGCAAATGGCCTGGAACAAGGTATTGTCCGCAAAACACAGATCGGCCTCTTCAGCGGCATACCAGGGTATCGGCTTGTCCATCAACAGAGGGGCAATCATGGCGCCCCCAGACCAGCCATAACGCAGCAGAAAAGAAGCGGCGGCAAAGCGCCGGCTGGCGATGCCGCTTCTGGTCATCAATGCCTGCAAGAGTTCGGCATAAAGCCCCTCTTGTGGCCGGCGCATGTCGGCGTGGCTCAACCAGAAAAGCGCCGGGAGGAAACGAACCCGCGTTATTCCGGTTTTTTCTTCTGTCCTCACCGGAACATCAGATCGATGTCTGACGACGATCGTATAAATGCCGGCAGCGTTGATCGCCTCGATGGTCACCATCAACGGCGTGAGGATATCGTTTTCAGATTGCATCTCAAATATTTTTCCTTACCACGGCATCGCCATGCGCAGCGGCGCGAGCGCCAGGCCGACGGCCAGGGCCAGCAGGCCGCAGGCCAGAACCAGCCGCAACGCCCGGTGCAAATCGGCGCCGCCCAGATTGGCCGGCCAGTCGGGATCGCCCATGAACGCCTCGGTGACCTGTGCGCCGCCGTAGCTGATCGGCCCGATCAGTCGCACCCGCAAGGCACCGGCAAAAGCGGCCTCGCTCCAGCCGGAATTCGGGCTGGCCAGCAAGGCGTGATAGCGCCGCGCCGCTGGCCATACGAGCCGGGGGTGCAGGCGCAGGAGGGCCGCCGCCGCTGTAATCAGCGGCACGGACAGCCGTGCGGGCAGCCAGTGAACCCCGTCGTCCGAGCGCGCCGCAGTCCAGCCGAAACGCCGGTAACGGTCATTTTTGTAGCCGACCATGGAATCGAGATTGGACACCGCCTTGACCGCGATCAAGCCCGGCAATCCGAACAAACACAATGCCCACAGCGGGGTCAGCACGCCATCGGTGAGATTCTCCGACAGACTTTCGATGGTCGCGCGCACGACGCCGTCGCGCGGCAAGGTCGCCGTGTCCCGACCGACCAGCAGACTCAACCGCTGGCGAGCGGTCGGCAGATCGTCCAGGGCGTCGAGCACCCGCTGGCCGTGGGCCAGCAGGTCGCGCAGGCAGAACAGGCTGTAGGCCAGGAACACGTCCCAGAGCCAGGCCGCTCCCGGATGGATCAGGCCGAGGCCCTGGCGCACGTTCCACCAAGCCGCCAGCGCGCCGCCGACCACCAGCAACCAGTGCAGCGCACCGCCCCCATAGCCGTTCAGGCCGACGGCAAACAGACGCCGCTCCCACCACAGACTCCAGGCGCCCAAGACCCGGATCGGGTGCCACCGGTAGACGGGATCGCCGAAAGCCGCATCGAGCAGGCAGGCAACCAGAATCAGCGCGAGGTGGGGGATCAGTTCCATTTGCGCGCGAATCCCCACACCATCGCCAGGGCCGCCAGCGCGCCCGGCTCGGCATTCCGCCGCGCCCCAAGCGCCGCGCGGAACTCGGCGAAGCGTTCCGGTTGCACCGCGACCGTCGCCGCCAGCAGGGCCGCCTGATTGAGGGTCGCCTCCTGCGCGACTTCTGGATGCAGGATGCCGGCCCACGCCAGATCCACGCTCTCGGCCATGCAGTAGGCGGCAGCGGCGCTCTGCGGGTCGTGGATCAGGGCCAGCAGGTTGGCGGTGAACAGTCGCGCCGACTCAGCGTCGAGTTCGACCTCGGCGCAGGCGCGCAGAGCGGCCTCGTTGCAGCCGTGGCGGCTCAGCGCGCCGCAGACCGTGCGCCGCAATTCGGGGCACAATCCGTTCTGCAACAGCAGGCAGCGAGTCACGGCATCGTGGGTCGCCCGGCCGAGCAGTTCGCCCAGGGTGTTGTGGCTGCCGGCCCAATGTCGCGCCCAGGACCCGGCGTTTTCCAAGGGCGCGGCGATGGCCAGTTGATCGGTGCCGGTGCCGGTGGCCAGCCCCGGCGATTGCAGGCTGGGCATCCGCAGGTCGAGCACCGCCGCGCTCTTGCCTTCGGTCACCATCATCGCGGCTTTGACCAGACAGGCCGGCGTACAGGGCTGATTGATGAAGACCAGCGTCACGATGGTGCCGGACCCGGCTTCGGGAGGCGGTGCGTCGGCGACGGGTCGTTCCACCCGCACGTTGCCGCCCGGCCGTTCGTGCCAGCCGGCCGGATCGCCGGCGCGGGTGGCGTTGCCGAGCACGCCGGCGGTCGCAACGACCTGTACGGTCAGCTCCGCGTAGGTCTCGCGGGTCACCACCGCACATTGCATGTTGGCGGCGGTGCTCATCAGCGCGGTGGTGGCCGGCGGCAGATCGGCTTCGGCGCAGGCGGCGGCGTGGGCAGCGTCCGGCTTCAAACCCATAGCCAAGCTGTGAGCGATACCCTCGCAGCTCTGGTGGTTGGCGATGTGGGTCAAGTCCTCGCGCAACCCGCCGTTGACCCGGCAGGTGCTCAACGCCCGATGCGGTCGCTTGAACGTGGCGGCGAGGAAACGACCCCGCCGGCGCAGGGTGTAATGGTCGGTCTCGTCGAGCAGCATTCCGGGTCTCGTTAGCGGCATCACTAGCCGATTACTTGATCTTCCAACGCCACGAATTTGTCGCCCAGTTTTTCATCATCCTCAGATGACCAGTGATGGCGGATATTGACGCTTCTGACCATACGACAAAAGCAGCCTTCATGATCGTAAAAGCCGACTTCAATATTGCCGTGCTCGGTTTGCGCCCGCTGTAAAATAGAAATTAAACTGCTAATTCTCATTGCGCACCTCCAACAATTTGATCGCCGCTCAATAGGCGTCGATAAAAGACGGAATGGCCCTCGATCTTTCCAGTAACCTAGGAGTATACTTGCAGCCTGAAGGCCATTCCGAAGCCCTTACCCCAGCCCTTACCCCATAACACGTAGAAACTATCACTTAGAAACTATAGGAAACACCCAAACGGTAGTTGCGTTCCGGCATGAGGTAGCCGTGCATCCATCCTGCCTCCTGATCCTAAAATGGAATTACAATCTCGTCGAAGCAAATCGAGCGAGCAAGTCCAGGGCGAAACTTCTTTGAGAGGCCTCGAAACCGCCATAAGCAGTCACATATTTTTGCGCGCCCCCTTGTTTTTCGAGAAACCGTCCGCCGGCTTTTCCCCATTCTTCCAGGACCCATTTGGAAAAAAAATGCACTTCTTTGGAAAACAGGTCGACAGATTGGGAAGAATCGAAAAGATCCAAAAAAACGCGACACAAATCGTCTATCCCTTCGCCGCTGCGGGCGCTGACGCGGTAAACGGGTACAGGCGTTCGCTCTCCAGGCCGTGCTAAGCGCAAGCTGGCCGATAGCATATGATAAGTCGATTGAGCCGAAGGGTCGTCACATTTATTCACGATGAAGGCATGGGGGATCTCCATAATCCCTGCTTTTAAGAATTGCACATTGTCCCCACCGAGGGGTTGCAACACGAGAAAGACATGTTCTGTGAGATGGCGGATATCCGCTTCACTCTGGCCGACACCCACCGTTTCAACAAAGACACAATCAAAAAGATAGGCCAGTAAGCGACAGACTTGGAAAGTGGAGGGACTCAAGCCGCCGGACTGTAATTGCGAAGCCTGGCTCCTGAAGAAAAGCCGATCGTCATGCGGTGAAGGACGCATCCGGGTGCGGTCGCCCAGCAGCGCGCCGCCCGATAAATGACTCGAAGGATCGACTGCAACGACTGCAATAGAAAGGCTCGTGTTCAATTCCAGCAGACGCGGTATGCAGGTGGAAAGCAGCGAAGATTTTCCCGATCCCGGGGTACCCGTTATCCCCAAAAAGACCGCGTGCTTGCGATCCGGACGATTTTGGAGAATCTCCATAACCCCGATGCGGCGCGGCAAATTCGTTTCAAGCTGATTCTCAAACAGAGAGATCAGGAGAGAAATGGCGTATTTATCCAACAATAAGGCGCGTTCCACCAATTCAAGGTCGGACATATTGATATCCATGTTTATACTCCTCAATAGCGTTAGTACATAAGGCGTTTTGCATAACATTTCATCAAGTCAGGCGGCATTACGCACCAATACCTTTTTGTCAATCACATCCGCTATCGACTCCATAATGTCGATCAGGCTGTAATCCGATGGGGTAAAGACTTTTTTGATGCCCTTGGCGAACAGTTCATTGAAATCGCTTTGAGGAATAATCCCGCCGAAAACCACGGCAACGCGACCGTCCGCTCCGTGTTCGCGCAGTTCCTGCATGATCTGCTCGGCCAACTCGATATGGGATCCGCTCAGGACGGATGCGCCGATCAAATCCGCATCCTCTTCAATGGCGGATTGGACGATTTCGTGCGGACTCAGGCGAATACCGGAATAGATCACATCAAAGCCCACATGCCGCGCTGAAACCGCAATGACTTCCGCACCATTGGAGTGGCCGTCCAGTCCCGGCTTGCCCACGACAATGCGCGGCCGATGTCCAAGCCGGGCTGTCATGTTGTCGATATGTCCGCGCAACTTTTCCACACGGTCGTTTTCCAGACCCAGCTTCTGTCCATCGATCCCCGTAGCAGGACGATACTCGCCAAATACTTCTCGCAAGGCTCTGCCCCATTCCCCCGTGGTCACGCGCGCGAGTGCGCATTCGATTGATGGCTCCATCATGCTTTCGCCACTGCGTGCGGCTTCTTTCAGTCGTTCCAAAGCGATCCTCACTCGTTCTGGATCCCGATTCCGGCGTGTCGTCTCCAGACCCTTCAAGGTTGCTTCCAAGGCTGCAGTCGCGTCCACTTTAAACAAACCGCCATCGGCGCCACCCATTAAGGGAGATGGAATTCCCTCGGTCCATTTATTCATGCCCACTACAATCTGTTTCCCCTCGTTGATTGCGCTCATGCGGTCGGACATTGAACGGACCAAGGCGGATTTCATATACCCGGATTCGATGGCGGCTTTGACACCCCCCATTTCCATAATCCGATTCACTTCTTCCATGGCGTTCTTTTTCAGATCATCCACTTTTGAGCGAATCACTGGGCTGCCGTCAAAGAGGTCGGGATACTCCAGCAAGTCCGTTTCATAAGCCAAAATTTGCATCAGGCGCAGCGACCATTGTTGATCCCAGGGACGAGGCAGCGATAACGCTTCATTCCACGCCGGAAGTTGCAGCGCACGACAACGCGCATTGCGACTTAAGGTTACGCCCAATGCTTCCAATAGAATCCGCCAGGCGTTGTTCTCCGGCTGGCTCTCCGTCAAGCCCAGCGAATTGACTTGCACCCCATAGCGGAAAATACGGTACTTGGGATTCTTTACTTTGAAACGGTCGCGGGTAATTTCCTCCCAGAGTTCTGCAAAAGCCCGCATTTTGCACATCTCTTCAATAAACCGAATGCCAGCGTTGACAAAGAAACTGATGCGCCCGACGGCCACTTCAAAACTGTTATCATCAAAGCGGCCGCGACTTTTCAGCAAATCCAACAAGCTAATCGCGTTGGCCAGGGCGAAAGAGAGTTCCTGCACCGGGGTGGCGCCCGCTTCCTGCAGGTGGTAGGAACAGATATTGGAGGCATTCCATTGCGGTATTTCAACCAGACAGAATTCATACATCTCCGCGATAATTCGCAAACTGGCTTCGGGCGGAAAGATATAAGTGCCCCGCGCTAAATACTCTTTAATCAAATCATTCTGGGTGGTTCCCTGTAATAGTTTGATATCAACTCCACGCTCCCGCGCTAAAGCCACATAGAGCGATAACAGCCACATCGCCGTACCGTTAATCGTCATGGAGGTATTCATTTTCTCAATGGGGATTTGGTCAAAGAGAATATGAAAGTCGTCCAGGGAATTAATCGGCACGCCGACCTTGCCGACCTCGGGGAGCGCGATGCGGTCGTCCGAGTCGTAGCCGCATTGCGTGGCGAGATCGAACGCAATGGACAGACCCGTCTGACCTTTAGCCAGGTTGGAACGATAGAGTTCGTTCGACGCCTTCGGATTCGAATGGCCAGCATAGGTGCGGAACATCCACGGCTTGTCAGCGATGACCTTTCCCTCCTTATCGGTGATCTGATGAGGAAGCGCTTGGTTTTGCAGTTTGGCTGTCATGATCATTCCCCTTAAATCTTCTTCAAAAGTCTGTGGACGGCTGTCAAGCGCCACGTTCCACGTTCATGGTGCGGCCGGCCTGTGGTTGGAAGAACGGCAGGTGGTCAATGGCGCCGGAGAGTTCGGCGAGCGTGGCATAGCCGCGTTCCGTACCACCCGTTAATGAGGCCGTGTCGGTCAGGCGCAGGAGCGGCCGACCACTGGCCGCCGCGCCCGCTCGCAGGGTGTCGGCCTCGATGCCCACCGGGCCGCTGTCGATGATGAAATCGCACGCGGCACAGGCGGCCAGCGCCGCGTTCAGTACCGGTCCGACTTCCCCCGTAGCGGCGGGGCGCAGGAAAACCCGCGCGCCAATCGCTGCACCCACACAGGCATCGAGATCACTGCCATCCAGCATGCCAGTGGCAATGGCCAGTCCCTTCTTGCTCAACAGGCGGAACAGCGGCGCGGCATGGCTGCGCCCGGCGATAACGAAGACCGTGCCGGCGCGGCCATCGCTGCGAAACTCGATGCTGCCCAGATGGCGGTCGAAGTCGGCGGTATTCAGGTCGTAGAGCGCGGCGACCTTGTCGCTGGTCAGCACCGCTTCGGGCAGGCCGTCATCGCTGACGCCGCCGTCGCGCACCAGCAGCACCCGGTCGGAAATCTTGGCGGCGAGGTCGATGTCATGCAGGGCGGCCAGTACGGTCAAGCCCTGAGAACGGCACTGCGCCCGCAGGATGCTCATGACCTCGATGCGGTGTTTCAGGTCGAGGTGTGCGGTCGGCTCGTCGAGCAGCATCAGCTTCGGCTCCTGCGCCAGGGCGCGGGCCAACACGACTTTCTGGCGTTCGCCGTCACTCAACTGCTCGACCAGACGGTCAGCCAGCTCACCGGCGGCGACGGCGGCCAGCGACTGCTCGACGACCTCGGTGTCGCGCGCCGACAGGTGACCCATGAGGCCGGTGTGCGAGTAGCGACCGAGGGCGACAAATTCGTCGACCGGGAGCAGGGGCGGCCTGGCGTTATCGGTCAGGCACACCGCGACCACGCGCGCCAGGTCGAGGGCCGGGAGGGCGTTCAGGTCCTGTCCGAGCACCTCAATGGTTCCGGCCAGCGCCTTCAAGTGCCGCGACAGCGTGCGCAGCAGCGTGGTCTTGCCCGCGCCGTTGGGGCCGAGCAGGGCGATAAACTGCCCGCGCCCGAAATCGAGGTCGATGCCGCTCAGGACCGGCGCGCGATAGCCGACCACCAGTCCCGCAGTGCGCAGAATCGGTTCGCCGCTCACGATTTCATCCCTTTTTTCAGCAACAGATAGAGGACGAGCGGTGCGCCGAAGAACGCGGTGATCGCCGAGAGCGGCAATTCGACCGGGGACAGCCACATCCGCGCGATCAGGTCACACAGGCTGGTCACCAGGGAGCCGAGCAGACCGGCGGCGGGCAGCAAAACGCGATTGTCGGAGGTGCCCAGGCTCAGCCGCGCCATGTGCGGCACCGCCAGTCCGATGAAGGCCACCGGGCCGGCCATCGCGGTCACCAGACCGGCCAGGGAAGAGGACAGGAACAGCAGCAACAGGCGGCAGCGGCGGATGTTGACCCCCATCGACGCGGCGTATTCCTCGCCGAGCAACAGCGCGTTGAGCGGTTTGCTCATGAGATAGGTGCTGGCCAGCAGCGCGCCGCCGCACACGACCATGACCCAGACCTCGACCCATTTCAGGCCCGAAAAGCTGCCCATCTGCCAGAGCACGAAACCCTTGATGCTTTCCTTTTCGGCCAGCGCGGTCAGGATCGAGGTGAATGCGCCACACAGGAAGCCCATCATCAGACCGGCGATCAGGAGCGTCACGCCGTTCTGTACGCGCACGGCGATGGCGACGATGATGGCCGTGACGGCATACGCGCCGAGACACGAGGCCAGCGTGTTGAGGTAGGGCGCGAAGCCGGAAAAGCCGAGACCGATGCTGGTCAGCATGACCAGCGACACCATCACCGTCGAACCGGAAGAAATGCCCAGGATGAACGGCCCGACGATTGGGTTGCGGAAATACACCTGAAGCAGCAGGCCGGACACCGCCAGGAAAGCGCCGCCGAGCGCCGCCGCGACGGTGCGCGGCAGGCGGATGTTCCAGACGATGTAAGCGACATCATCCTGGGCGCTGGGATGGAACAGCGCATCGAGCAGTTGTTCGACCGGGTAGGAGATCGAGCCGATGCGCAGGTTGAGCAGCATGAAGACGACGAGCAGCACGGCCAGCGCCACGAACACGCTAGCGCGGCGGTTGTTGAACCGTGGCTGGGTCAGCGCGGCGCGCGGCTCGGACAGGGCTTGGGCGGTGACGCTCATGGCTCAGGCTCCCCCGGCTTGCTTGACCGGATCGGTGTCCGGCAACTCGACGAAAAAGCGCATTGGGTGTCCTGGAAACGCCTGCGGATGCAAAATGGCCGCGATGTCGATGAGAATCTGGTCGAGCTGGTCGGAGGACTGCGAGTACCCCGGCAGCGGCGCGTAAACGTGGCCTTCCGGGCCGAGCGGACGAATCTGCGCGATCAACGGATTTTGCCGCGCCAGCGCCGCCTTCGAGGTCGCACCCCAGTCCGGAGTCCGGTAGGTGAAGTAGAGGTCGGCGTCTTTGCCGCTGTAGATGAAGCGCTCGGTCGAAATCTCGATGCACGAGGTGCCATAGATGTCGTTGAACAGGTAATGGCTCTGCGCCAGGCCGATCAGTTCGGCGACCCAGGCGTTACCCGGTTCGACCAGCACCCGCTTTTCATAAATATCGCCCCACATCGCTTTCGGCGGCGGCAAGCCCTGGGTGCGGTCACGGATTTCCTGCAAGGCGGCGGCGACCTGCTCGAAATAGGCTTTGCCCTGCGCCTCGCGGCCGAAGAAGGGGGCGATGAACTCAACGAAGCGCATGTGGGTGTTGAGGCAGGTGGCGACGGGCGTCGTCGTCACGACGACCGGAATGCCAAGGCTGTCCATCATCGGGATGATGGAGGGGTCCCAGGTCATCACCAGGTCCGGATGCTGGGCCTTGATGCGCTCGAAATCGATCTTGAAACTTTGCCCGACGTAAGCGATGCGGCCTTCGTCGAAGCCGCGCCGCACGTCGTCACGCACCCATTTCTCCTGCGGATCGGTGACGCCGACCAGCGTTTCCGGGACGCCGAGCGCCGCCAGGATGTCGACTTCAAACGCCCGGTAGGCGACGACGCGCCGCACCGGCGTCTCGATGACACTGGTCGGCGCGAAACCTTCCGGGGCCTTGCCGCCGCGCGGGATCAGCGCCAGCTTGCGCCCTGCCCCATCGCGCACCTCGGTGTAATCCTGCTTGCGGTTGACCGAAAACTCGCCGATGTTCATGAAGGATCGCTTTTCCGTCGTGCCGACCTCCTTGTCACACCCGCCAAGGACGGTGATCAGCGTGAGCATTAATGAGAAAATTGTAATCTTTTCCATAACTTTCATCGTTTTCCACCTTTTGGAGACAGGATGAATGTCGCGTAATCAAGGCGTCCGATCAGGTAAAGGACTAAACCCGACACGAACACCGCCATGCCGAAGCGGTAAATGACTGCGGCGGGGTCGCGGCGAACGATCAGTTGCACGTAGGCGCGGCCCATGCCGCCGCCGGGCTTGCGGGGCTGGAATTCACCCAGATAGATCCCGTAGCCATCGACGGTGATGGGTTCATTGAAGTTGAGAACGGTCGAGCACGCGCCTCCCTGCGCTTCGTCTTCAGCCGAGCGCACCGTGAAGTGGGCATTGGGCCGCAGGACAAAACCGTCGAAACCGTCGATGCGCTGGCTCTGGATCGCCTCCGGCGCAAAACGCTCGAAGCGTAGCGTTGCGCCATTGGGCAGGGTCATGGTTTCACCCGAACGCAGCGCCCGGCCGGGGTCGCTGGCCGCGAACAAATAACTGCCCAAGTAGCCGGCGAGGATGATCAGCACCGCGTAGTGCATCAGGTGCGGCGCGAGACGGAACGGCAGTTCACGGCGCGGGGGGCGGCGGGCCAGAATCCCGATGAGGCGCTGGGTGGTGCAGGCGAAGGTGTTGAGCGCCAGGAGCACCAGCAGGCCGGCCATGGCGAAGAACCAGGCCGTGTGGCGCAGGTTGGCCGCACCGTAGGTCCGCGCCCATTCGAGCAGGCCGACATCGCTCATCGGCGAGAAAATTTCCAAAGAACTGCGCAACGACAGGTAACCAAGCCCCAGGTCGGCGGTCAGTAAAAAGCAGAGAGCGATGGTGAGGCGGATGCTGGCCAGCGTGCGCCAAGCGCGCTGCGGCAAGTCAAAAGTCGGGCTGGCGTTCATGGCGGCGGTCACAGGACGAAGGGATTGCGGAACGGCCCCAGCTCCGGCCCGCCGTTGAACGCCAGAACCAACACGGCGACCAGCGCGACCAGCGCGGCGCGGGTCCGGTGACTGTACAGATTGCCCAGGCACAGATGAATCAGGCCAACGCAGAAGAACCAGGTCGCAATGGCCGTCAGGGTCGAGGCATCCTCCCAGACCATCGGCACGCCCCAGCCGGAATAGGACCAGACCTCGCCGGAAAACAGCGACAGCGTCCAGCAACCGAAGCCCCAGACCAGCGCGCGGAACAGGCGCGGCATCACCCCGTCGAACCCGCACAGCGCCGCCACGCTCCAGGCGGCGCAGACGAACAGGAAGGCCCGGCCCAGCGCGCCGAAGAGCAACACGCCGTGCGCATACGGCGATGCCGTCTTGATGATCGGCAGATAAAAATCCTTGGGAAAGCAGACGCCCAGAACGACGACGATCAATCCGCCGCCGATCAGCGCACGGCGGATGACGGCGGTGCAAGCCGGATCCTCGGTGCGGCGCAGGGCCAGCGCGCCGAGTGGTGCGAGCAGGGGCGCAAACAGGACACCGCCAGCGAACATCGGCGTCATCGGCCAAGTCATCCAGTAACGCAAGCCAGCGTAGACGCCGCCGGCGATGGCCGAGGCCCACCATAGGAGCGTCGCCATCCGCATCGCACGCGGCGGCGACCACGCCAGAATCAACGCCCCCAACAGCAACAAGGCTTCGATCTTGAGCACCCAGCGGCTCAGCTCCATCATGTCAACCCCACCTCGGTGGGGAAAAGGCTGGCCCGAATGCGCACGCCGGATTGATGCGGCTAAGCACGGTTATAGCCCGGCGAACTGCGATCCACCGGATCGGGATCAAGACCGAGATGGGTTTTGCGAAGCTGATCCCACAGCGCCAGCCGGGACCAGTCCGGGGCATCGGCGATTTTCTGTTCGGGGGTCAGCAGCGGATTCGGCAACAGCACGGTCATTTGCTGGGTGCCTTCGTCGTTGTACAGCCGCAATCCCCACGAGACCGGCTCATCGTTCTTGTTGAGCGAGCGGTAGAACTCAGCGCGGGCGGTACGGCGCAGCCGGGCCGACTCTGGCTCTGCGCCGCTGAATTCGCCGATGCAGAGATGAAAATGCCAGTGACCGAAATCGACGGTTAAATAACCGCTATTCAACGTGATGCGCGTAGGCGCATTGGACGCGCGCACTTCCCACGCGGCGCCCAGCAGTAAGGGGCCAAAGGTAATTTGATCCCAGTACTCTTCGAACAGCGGTTTCAGCAAATTCCAGAGAAATGTTTCGTCGGTAGGCAATGGCCAGATTTCCAGACGGCCCCGGTGGGGTTCGTCAATGATGGTGCGTGCGGTCCTATTTTCGGAAGACATGGGAGATACCTCATTGAATTTTATTGGTTATTAATGCTAGTGACTGTGGTCATCTTCGTGATGATGCGCGATTGGCGGCACGCTTCGCCAATCCTCGCGGCCCACGATGGATGTGCGATACGCGCAGAACTGGCAATTCATGGATGCCGCGCCCTTTTCGGCTTCGGAGAGACGCTCCAAAAAAGTCTCGATCAACAACGGATGGATGTTCAAATAGGGAGCGACCGCAGTGCGTGTCGCCGGGTGGGCCATTCCATGTTCGGCGACGGCTGCATGGATCCGTTCGACCAGACAGCCGTTGAACAGCAGATAGGGAAATACCACCACCTGTCGAAAACCCAGGCGATGAACCCGCTCCAACGCATCAGCCATCAATGGAGTGGCGACGGCGGTATAGGCGGTGACCGCCCAACCGAAGCCCATGCCTTCCCACAAGATCTGGGCGATCTTGCTGATGTTGGAGTTGGCGTCGAGGTCGGAACTGCCGCGCCCGATCACCAACAACACGGTCTCCCGCCGGTCGTACCCCGATCCGAGCGTGGTTTCGGCACATTCGATACGCTCGCGGGCGACGTGCAGCAGATGAGGGTGAACGCCCAAGTCGGCGCCCAAGGTGATTTCCAGGCCCGGATGTTCGGCTTGAAAGGTGTTGAGCATGACCGGGATGTCGTTCTTGATGTGACCGGCAGCCATCAGGAACGCCGGTAGCGCGGTGATGCGGTGAAAGCCCTGTTGCCAGAGCGTTTCCAGCGCTTCGGCGAGACTGGGATCGGTCAGTTCCAGGAATCCGGCCAGCAGGGTGCGCTGGGGTAGCGCCTGCCGCAACCACTCGACCAGAGCGTGAAATTCGGCGACGCCGGCGGGGCGGCGGGTGCCGTGACCGATCAGCAGCACGGCGGGGTCGGAGAGGGAAGTTTGGATCATCGGGACGTTCCGAGAGCGTGGTTGAGTTCGGAAGATCAGGGGTTATCGAGAAACAGCGCCGCGATTTCGTGCGCCGCCTGGTCGCGCCGGCCTCGATCCTCTTCCTCAGCGAGGTGGTGATGGAGATGCTCGACGAGCAACCCGTCGCGGATTCGGCCGAGTCCTCGAGAGCAGTCGTGCACCGCATTCAACAACTCGGCGCAGGACACCCCTTGGTCGAGATGGTCGAGCAACGCCACGATGCGATCGCGATGCGCGAGCAAGTCGCGGCGAAGTTGATCCGAATGTTCGATGTGAGCCATGATTACAGCCTCCTCGGCAAGAGATCATTTGGAGAAAAATGCTTGATTTTTCAAGAATGTTGACGAAGCAACGTCTGAAAGCGCCGCAAGGTCTCCGTGGGGTCGCGTTGTCCTGTCGCACAGGTTTTACAGAGACAGGCGACGCCGCGCGCTTCGGGCGGAACTTTGTCGAGCGCATCGGCCAATATCGCCGTCTCGAAGCACCAGCACGTCGATTCACCCGCCGCCATTCCGCATTGGTTGGGTTGTCCGCACAGCGGGCAACGGGAAGGATCGATATCCCTGTTCATCATCACCCCGCCGCCGGGGCGAAACCGGCTTTCACGCTGCTGAGCGCCTGGGACAGTGTCGGATAGTCCCGGCAGGTTTCGGCATGGCGAACGCGCCACACCGTCTGTCCGCCTTGCGGGTGAACTTCAACCCGAACCGCTGATCGAGGTCCGGCGTGGCGATTGACGATGAATCCTTCCCGTTCGAGCGCCCGCCGGGTCCAAAGCGTCGGCAAACCCTCGCCCGCCAGATCGACCAGGCCGCGCGATGGACCATGCAGTTTGAAATGACCGGAATGCGGGTCAAAGGCGACTTCTTCGCTGGGAAAAGTCGCCTGAAACACGCCGTCCAGCACCAGCGCTTCCGGAATGCCGGTTTGCAAAGGGCCACCCAGCGGCAGCAGCCAGAGTTGATCGGCGCTGCGCAGCGCCAAATCCAGATCGTGGGTGGACAGCAGGATGGCCCGACCGCCCTCCCGCGCCAGCCGGCGCAACAGATTCATGATCTCGACCCGGCGCGGCAGGTCCAGAAACGCCGTCGGTTCATCCAGCAGCAACAGTTTCGGCTCCTGCGCCAGGGCGCGGGCGATCATCACCCGTTGCCGTTCGCCGTCGCTCAACTCGCTGAAGAGGCGGGAGGCCAGCGGCATCGCGCCCACCGCCGTCAGGGCCGCATCGACCGCGATTTCGTCCGCCGGGGTCAATCGCCCGGTCCAGTCGGTGTGCGGATAGCGCCCCAGGGCCACCACGGTGCGGGCGAGTAGCGCGCCCACTTCAACGCGCTCGGTCAGCACCAAGCTCAGTCGGCGGGCCAACGCGCGCGGCTCCAGATCGTGCAGATCTGCGCCCAGCAGCCGAACCTGACCCTGCAAGGGGCGCTGCATCCCGGCCAGCGTGCGCAGCAGCGTGGATTTGCCGGCTCCATTCGGCCCCAGCAGACACGCCAGTTCGCCGGCGCGCAGGCGGAGATTGATCCCTTCGGCGACCACCCGGCGCTGCCGCCCGCGAACGCGATAGCCAATCATCAACTCCTGGGTTTCCAGCAACCGTTCCATCGTCAACCCAACCTATAACGCTGAGCGCGTCTGCCTCAGGCGCACCAGGATCCAGATCACCACCGGAGCGCCCAGCAGGGCGGTCACCGCATTCAAGGGCAAAATCGCCCCGCTACCGGGTAGACCGGCGACCAGATCGGCCAGCAGGGCGATCAGGCCGCCCACCAGCAGAGTAGCGGGAATCAGCACCCGGTGATCCGAGGTGTGGAGCAAAACGCGGCACAGATGCGGAACCGCCACGCCCAGAAAGGCGATCGGGCCGCAAAAGGCGGTGATGACGCCGGCCAGTAGCGACGTGCTGGCGATCATGCCCAACCGCAGGCGTTCCACGTTCACGCCCATGCTGCGCGCATAGGTTTCCCCCAGTAGCAGTGCATTCAATGGCTTGGTCAACAGTCCGGCCAGCAGCAGCCCCAGCCCGATCAACGGCGCGAGGATCAGCAGTTGTCGCCAGGTGACGCCGCCGAAACTGCCGAAAGTCCAGGCGATATAGGCCTGAATCTGTTCCGGGGCGCTGAAATAGATCAGGATGCTCACCACCGCGCTGGTGGCGTAGCTCAGCATCAACCCTAGAATCAGCAGCGTCGTCGCCTGTTGCAGCCAGCGGGCGAGCCCTATAACCAGTGCAGTCACCCCCCCTGCGCCGATGATGGCGGCGGCAATCAGGCTGAGATCGCCCATCACCCCAACGCTGGAGAGAAAGCCGGCCGCCGCACCGGTGGACAGGACGACCAGGGCGACGCCCAGACCGGCCCCGGCGCTGACCCCGAGAATGTACGGATCGGCCAGCGGATTGCGAAACAGGGTCTGCATTTGCAGGCCGCTGACCGCCAGAGCGGCGCCGGCCAGCACGGCGGTCAGCGCCTTGGGCAAGCGAAATTCCAGGATGATGTAGGCCCAACTGGCTTTGCTCGCTTCCCCGCCGGCCAGCACGGCGGCGACATCACTCAGAGGAATGCGCACCGACCCCAACGCCAGATTCAGCAAAAATGCACCGACCAGCGCCAGCGCCAAACCCGCGAGGACGGCCAGACGCCAGCCACCGTCTCGCCCCCGCAGCCTCTTCGGCGCTCGCGCAATCGGGCTCCCTTCGGCTTTTGGGAGTGGGGGTGAGGGCAGAGCATCCATTGCGGCGCTCATGGCAACCACCGGTAATATTTCAAGTGGTGATTGGGCAGGCGGTCGGGATGGAGGATTTTGATGACATCGGCCAGGATCATATCGGGTTCGACGATGCCCGCTTCCCAGTAATCGTTGGCCTTGTGCTCGTTCAGGCGGGCGTTTTGGTTGTACACCCGACTTTCGCGGAACGCCTTGAACGCGCCGTAGCGTTCGTTGGCGGCGAGTAAATCCGCGCGCTTGAACCAGTCTAGGTCGCTGGTGAACCAGACCTCGGCATCTCCCGCACGCTCGACAACCGCCTCGAAACTGAGCGGGATGCTGGCCTGATGGCGGTCATCGGCCCAGAGATAAACCCCACCGGCATCCGCCACCAAACGGGCGATGTAGCTATCGCCGCCGGGCGCGTACCAGACATCGCGATGCAAAGAACCGCCGAAAACGCTTGGCTTTTGCGCGGCGGGCATGTCCCGAACCTGGGCGGCGTAAGCTGCGTAGCGTTCCGCGATTTCGGCGAAACGGCGTTGCGCCTGCCCATCCTGGTTGAGAAACGCAGCGGTGAATTTCAGCCATTCGGTACGCCCCAGCAGGGTTGACTCCACGTACTCGGAATTGATCGCCACGTTGATCCCGGCGTTTCGCAGAAGTGGATGGGTGTTGTACTGCGGCTGATCGTGGCCGACCGCCGTCACCAAATCCGGACGCAGGTCGAGAATTCTTTCGAGGTTGACGCCGGGGCCGCGCCCGACTTCCGCCACCTTGCCGGCGGTAATCATCTGCCGCGCCGCCGGCGAATACACGTTCTCGTAGGAACTGACGGCGATCAGCCGATCCAGCGCGTCCAGCAGCTCCAGGTGCGGCAGATGGGTGGTGGACAGGACGGCAATGGAGCGGATGGGAATCTGAATCACCTGCGCGTCGGCGAAACCTTCGGGTGTCGGCGCGCCGCACTGAACCAGCACGTAACGGAAGTTTTCCTTGGCCTCGGGCCAGGGCGTTGTCACCGTCACGACCTTGTAGTGCTTGAAATACTCCAGGGTAAAGCCCTTGGCGTAGGTCAGCGTGGCCTTTTCCGGGAAGTAGTCGATGGCGGGATCATAGCGTTCCAGGCAGCCGCTGGTCCGATGGGCGGTCGGCGGGGCCACCGGTTCCTCAGCAAGCGCGGCGCCCGCCAGGATCAGGATGCAGAGCCAGCCAGCCATACAGCGAAAAACGGGCAGGGTCTGGCGCTTCGAGGAAATGATCGGAAACAGGAGCATCATCAAATCAACCTGATTCATGCAATTTGAAGGTAATCGGTACGTTCAAGGTGGCGTCCACCGGCTGACCGGCCCGCTGGGCGGGACGAAAGCGCCAACGTTTGATGGTCGCCAAAGCCGCCTCGTCCAACACGGCGTAACCGCTGCTGCGTTCGATGCTGGCGGTTCCCACCGCGCCCGAGGACAGCACTTGAACGCGGATGACAACCCGGCCCTCGTGCCCCAGACGACGAGCAAAATCGGGATAGGTCGGTTTAGGCTGATACGCCGGCGTCGGCTTGTTGTCGCCAACCGCATCACCGTTCGAAGCGGTTCCTTGAAACCCTGCGCCGGCCCCGGCTTTAGCCTGCGCGGTACCGCTATTCGTTCCCGTCGCCATCCCGGATGGGCCCGCCATCGAACCCTGGGCCGACAGGATCGGCGCTGCCGAATCCGCTTTGGGCGGGCGCGTGGACGGTGTAATAACGGGGGCGGCCGGTTTTGGCGGCGGTTTGACCGCCAACGTGGGTTTTGGCCGGGGTTCCACTTTGGGTTTTGGCTTCGGCTCCATTTTTGGCTTGAGTTTGGGTTCCGGCTTGAGTTCGGGCCTGGAAGACGCGAGGGCGACGGGGACGGGAGGCAACAGCGGTGGGGGCACTGGCGCGACCTCGGCGGCGGCTGGCGGCGCGGCTGCGGGAGGCGTGTCGGACGCCGACGCAGCGCCGGACGGCCCTGAAGCGGCTGCTGGAGCACTGGCGGAGGTCGTTGGCCCAGGCGGCATCAACATCACGGTCACGGGCAACGGCTTGGGCGGTACGACCGGCGGCGGCGCGGCAACCGCCAGTAACAAACCCGCCGCGCTCAGATGCGCCAGCGTGGATAAACCCGCTGTCACCGCCTGCTGGCCGAACGTTGGACGCATGACCGTTGCCGCTCTCAGGGTGTCCGGAGTTCGGTGATGAACCCGATCCGGGTGAGGCCGTTGCGCTGCGCGGCGGCCATGATCTCGGCCAGACGCTGGTAGGGAGTAGCTTTATCGGCGTGCAGATGCAATTCCGGCTTGGGTTCCCGACGCGCCGCCTCCAGGAGGCGCGGTTCGAGGTCGGCTTGACTCAAGGCGACGCCATTCCAAAACAGTTGCCCGTTGGCATCAATGCCCAATTCCACCGGCTCGGGGTCTGTCGACGTCGACGGCGCATTCGCCTCCGTTTCGGGCAGATCGACGGCCAGACTGTGGGTGATGAGCGGCAAGGTGATCATGAAAATCACCAGCAGCACCAGCATCACATCGACCAGCGGGGTGGTGTTGATCTCGGCCATGGGTTGCGCGTGGCGGCCGTGCTGGAAGCTCCCGAACGCCATCAGCCGCGCTCCACACAGGCGGCCGGCGCGGCCACGGTTTGATCCGCCGGCGATGCATCGAAGCGCATCGCCGGCCGCATCCCGGCAAGCAGGAAAGCGTGGAGGTCATAGGCAAAAGCGTCCAGCTCCACGAGCCGGAGCCGATTGGCGCGGGTGAACAGGTTGTACGCGATCACCGCCGGAATCGCGACCGCCAATCCCGCGCCGGTCATGACCAGCGCTTCTCCCACGGGTCCCGCCACCTGGTCGAGGGTGGCCTGGCCGCTGGTTCCAAGCGCCAGCAGGGCGCGGTGGACGCTCCAAACCGTGCCGAACAACCCGACGAACGGCGCGGTGCTGCCGACCGAGGCCAGCACGGTCAATCCATATTCCAGCGCGGCGCTTTCCGCATCGAGCGTTTGCCGCAGGGTGCGGGTCACAAAGCCGTCGAGATCGCCCGGGTGGGACGACCGGGAACAGTGGCGGGCCATCCCCAGCCCGGCGTGCGCCAGCCGTCCCAGCGCGTGGTCGGAGTGCGCATCGAGCGCCTGGGCGTGGTCGGGATGCTTCCAGAACCGCTCCAGAAAACCCTGTTCGGCGTGCCGCCGCCGGCGGTGATATCGGTATTTCAGCAGGATCACGGACCAGCTCAAGATCGACATGATCAGCAGGATGGCGGCGGTCGCCAAACCGATCGTGTCCGCCTGATTGAAATAAAGAATCACAGTTTCCATTCCAACCCCACGATGGCGTAAAGGCTGGGCTGTTCGTAGCCGATTTCCTCTACGATGTCCTGATTGAACAGATTTTCGATCCGGCCATAAACCGTGAACTCTTTATTCAGCTTGGCTCGGCCAAACACCGAAACGTTGGTGTAACTGTCCGTTTCCTTGTCGCCGTTCCAGCGCAAGCGAGGGCCGGTGTAATAGAGATTGGCGCCGAGCGAATAATTGTCCTGTTGATAAGTAAAACCCAGATTAGCCGTGTTATAGGCGACTTGCACGGTTCGGAATCGCTGGCCCTCCTCCTCGCTCCAGGAGTCGGTGTAGGTGTAGTTGCCGTTCAAACTCCAGTGTTCGTCAATCCAATAATTGCCGACCAACTCCACGCCCTGGCTTTGACCATTGTCCCGGTTAAGGTAGGTTCCTCCATAGGTGCCATCGGGATTAACCTGACCAATGAAGACGATAATATCGTCCAATTGAGTACGCCAATAGGTCAGTTCAAAGTTTAGCTTCTTGCCAAGAAACGCCTGGCGAAGGCCGGCTTCGATGGTGCGGCCTTCTTCCGGTTGTACGCCCGGATTGCCATATAAAGGATCGAACAGTTGAAAAAAATTGGGAGCTTTAAAGCTCGTGCCATAATTGGCGTATAGCGTGCTATCGGCATCCTTGAAGGTATAGGACGCTCCGATCTTGCCAGTGGTATGACTACCGTATTCCGCATCCCGGTTATTGCGTAGACCGGCGCGCAGGACCAGGGCATCATCGAACAGGGTCAACACGTCGTTGATGTAAAAGGAGTTACTATGGTTGTCGGCGTCGAGATCGCCATACAAGCCCCATTTTTTACCCTGCTGACTGTAATACTCATAGCCAAATAGAACGGTATTTTTTCCTGCCGACAGTTTGGAATCCAAGAGCAGGTTATAGTCGAACTGGAGGTTTTCGTTCTCAAAATAATAGGGCTTACCATTGCCGGTGTCGTAGACCGGCACGGGCTCGCCCTTATTGTAATAATTCGTGTAATCGAGCGTGAAATCGTCGGTCGGCGCCCGCACGTATCCCAGTAGACCATCGTCGGCATCCCGGTTCGAGTTCTTTTTTCGGGTCCAGCCGAGCAATGCTTTCTGACGCAGATTGTCGGTCAACTGGTGCTTAAAATTGAGGGCGCCGATGGTTTGCTGGGTTTGGTTGTACTGGTTGGGATCGGGCAACTGAAACGCCCACCACGGTGTTTCAGGTGAATCCACGGCATAGGATTCCCGGAGTTCGGCGTAATTGAAATTGGTATCCATGTAGAGCACACTGCCTTCCACGGACAGCCAATCTCCCTGTTTGTAGTCGACTTTCAGTTGGGGAGAGAAATTCCGGTAAAACTCGTGATCGTGGACCCCATCGCTGTCGATATAGGCGAGATTGAGCGAGTAGCCGAAATCGCCCTGCGTGCCGCGCAGCGAACCATAGCCCTGTTTCCAGTTCAGGGAGCCATACTCCGCTCCGAGTTCGGGTTGCACGCCCGGCAATGAACCCTTGGTGGTGATGGCGATCACGCCCGCCACACTGTCGGCACCGTACAAATCCGCTTCCGGACCGCGTAGGATCTCGATCCGTTCGATCAATCTCGGGTTGATTTGACCGATAAAGTTGCCGACGCCGGAGGAGAGTCCTTCATTGATCTTGACGCCGTCCACCACGACCAGGAAATACGCACTGGGGAGTCCCCGGGCTTTTGGGTAATTGAATTGACCAGGACCACCCGCCTTTTTGAACTGGACGCCACCGAGCTGTCGTAATACTTCAGTGGTATCCGTAAAGTTTCTCTCCCTGATCTGTTCCTCGGTAATGATCGTGACCGACTGAGTCGAATATTGTGCGGGCACGTCAATTTTCGTTGAAGTGACCGTGACTTCAGGCAACGTATCAGTCGTGGAATCGGTGTCGAACGCAACGGCCAGCGGCGACGCCAGGCACAGACCGGCCAAGCACAGGCCAGCGCCACATCGCGGTAACGGGCCGGATTTTAACGATTGGAGATAGACGGGGACAAAACCGAGAGACATGGACAGACTCCGTTAGCACTTGTCGGAAACAAATGGAAACAGCGTCTGCTAGGCGCGAGGACAACAACGGTGGTCCAAAAGAACGACGGACGCCGGCTGGGGCCAACGAGGCGACAGGTTTTGGACATCTGAAAGCAGAAGAATGTCACCGGTCAATGGGCTCTACGCATAGCAACGCACGAGGCGTCACCAAACGGTAGGCCGCACCCTCGAAACACCCCGTTCAAAGGTAGGTGACGCAATCGACGGCAGGTCTCCTGGCTCGCGAGTCAGGGCTTTCCGCTCAGCCTTCCCGGTCATTCAATCGGACCAGTGGCGTGTGGTGAGCGTCGGCTCGTCGCGTACAGTTGCGGGGGCAGCCACGGCTTACGCGCTGGCGTCTCTCGCGGAGATCAAGCGCACCGTGTTCCCTTTTCATCCCACTCGGGGGAACCGTCAGATCGAAATGCTACAGTGCAAAAAACTTGAATTCAAGTAGGTGATTCTTGCCGCTTGCGCCGCCCGACGGCGACGGGATAGGCCTTGACCTGCATTTTGGCGCAAGACGATCCCGAAGCGCAGCCGCCGCAGCCGCCAGCGGGCGGTGCGCTTTCGGCCGGAATTTCGCCGTTTCGACGCGCGCCGAACCGAAATAGCCCGGACGGCAGCCAAGACCGCAGCAAGGCCACTGCGGCGACCGCCACGATCAACAACGCCAAACCATCCTGCCACATCTCAGCCGCCTCCCAGCGCCAGCGCCACCCGGTAGGTGACGAAAGCAGCGAGATACGCCAGCACCATCAGATAGACGAACATGAACGTCGCCCAGCGCCAGGAGTTAGTCTCGCGGCGGACGGCGGCCAGCGTCGCCAGACATTGCGGAGCGAACACGTACCAGGCCAGCAATGCCAGCGCCGTCGCCAGCGTCCAATGCTGGGCCAGCGTCGCGGACAGCGCTTCCGCGACCGCGCCTTCGTCGCCGCTCAGGGCGTACACGGTCCCCAATGCCGCCACCGCTACCTCGCGCGCCGCCAGGCCCGGCACCAGGGCGATGGCGATCTGCCAGTTGAAGCCGATGGGGGCCAACAGCGGCTCCAGAGTCCGCCCGATCAGGCCGGCGAAGCTGTAATAAATCGCCGGTTCCGTCGCACCTTCCGGCGGCGCGGGAAAGGTCGAGAGAAACCACAGGATGACCATCAGGCTCAGGATGATCGTGCCGATGCGGCGCATGAAGATCTTGGCGCGTTCCCACAACCCCAGCAGCACGTTGGCGGCATTCGGCCACTTGTAGCTGGGCAGTTCCATCAGCAAGGGCTGTCGGCCGCCGCGCAACAGAGTCAGCCGCAACACGCCCGCCACGATCAGCGCCCCGACGATGCCGGTCGCGTACAGGCCGAACATCACCAGCCCTTGCAAACCGATTCCGCCCCAGACCGTGGTGGCGGGTACGAAGGCGGCGATCAGCAAAATGTATACCGGCAAGCGCGCCGAACAGGTCATCAGCGGCGCGATCAGGATCGTCACCAGCCGATCCAGCGGATGAGCGATGGTGCGGGCCGCCATGATGCCGGGAATGGCGCAGGCGAAACTGGACAGCAGGGGAATAAAGGCGCGGCCGTTCAAACCCACCGCGCTCATGAGCCGATCCATCAGGAACGCGGCGCGGGCCATGTAGCCGAAATCTTCCAGCAACAGGATGAACAGGAACAAAATCAGAATTTGCGGCAGAAAGATCACCACGCCGCCCACGCCGGCGACGATGCCATCGATCAGCAGGCTCTTGAGCAGACTTTCCTCCATATTCGCGGAGAGCCACTGTTGCAGGTTGGCCATGCCGCCGTCGATCCAGTCCATCGGCGCCTCTGCCCAACTGAACACGGCCTGGAACATCAGGAACAGGATGGCAAGCAAAATCAGTGGCCCCGCCGCCGGATGCAGCAAGACCCGGTCGAGTTGCCGGGTGAGACGTTCCGGCGCACCCTCGCGGACCACGGCTTCCTGCAACAGGCGCTCCACCTCCCGGTGGTAGGCGCGAATCGCTTCCGGCGAAGGTTCCACCCAGTCGGCGATCGCGGCGGTTTCGCCCGCAGCCGAGGTCCGGTTCAACAGCGCGTCGATTTGGCCGAGCAGGTCTTGTACCCCGCTCTTGCGCATCGCCACCGTGGTGACCACCGGAATGCCCAGCTGCCGGGACAAGGCTTCGACGCTGATCTGGCAACCGCGTTTCTGGGCGATGTCCATCATGTTGAGCGCCAGAATCAGCGGCCGGCCCAGTTGCCGCAGTTCCAGCAGCAGCCGCAGATGTTGGCCCAGGTTGGTGGCGTCGGTCACGCACACCACGGCGTCTGGCAAGGTTTCCTGCATCTGCCGGCCCAGCACCACGTCGCGGGTGATGGCTTCGTCGGGGCTGCGGGCGCGCAGACTGTAGCTACCGGGCAGGTCGAGCACCTCGACCGGGTGACCGCCCGGTGTTTTCAGCAAACCGCTTTTCCGCTCGACGGTCACGCCAGGGTAGTTGGCGGTCTTTTGCCGGCCGCCGGTCAGGGTGTTGAACAGCGTGGTCTTGCCGCTGTTGGGCGGGCCGACCAACGCGATGCGGGCAGGCCTGAAGCCTTCCGCGGCGAGCGTTCCAGCGGTCATGATGGCCGAACCTCCTGCGACGACCTCGCGTCCGCGCTTTGGTCGAGCAGCGGTCCGACGAGTACGGCATTGGCCTCGCTGCGACGCAAGGCCACGGTCATGCTTTGATTGATCCGCACCGCCAGCGGGTCGCGGCCCAGAAAACCGTGGTGCAACACTTCGACGCAGGCGCCTTCGACGAAACCCATTTCCAGCAGACCGCGTTCGACGTCGCCCTCCCCGCTCTGCACGGCCAGGATGCGCCCGACGCCGCCCGGCCGCATCAGTCCCAGAGGCTGCGTCAGACCCGCTTTCACCAGGCGGCCCAATTCGAAGAGTTGGCGTTCCTGTCCACCGTGCTCGTTCATTTAAATCTCCCCGGCAACGTAGGAATTGGTTTGACCCGGCGCGCGCAGCATCTTGTTCACGTCATCCAGATGGATTTGTTCCTCGGCGATCAGGGTGCGGGCGTACTCTTCCAGACGCACGTCCTTGTCGCGCGCGCAATCCAGCAGGTCGTAATACGCCTT